>DKCU01000140.1 GCA_002451555.1 Candidatus Segatella albertsiae | reverse complement strand
CACTTGCTTGTTGAATTCGCGGATAATCAAAACAACAGATAAATCTTAAAAAATTATAGAATATGAGATTTGAATCAACAAAAATGGTTACCTTTGCAGCAAAGTTATAACTTTATCGAAATCTTGACTAGAAAACAAGCAACAAGCTATGAGATATTATACAGCACTGACCATCGCTGGCTCTGACAGTTGCGGAGGAGCTGGAATACAAGCCGACATTAAGACGATGTCGGCACTCGGAGTATATGCCGCATCTGCCATCACCGCCATCACGGTGCAAAACACCACGGGCGTATTCGACATCCAGAAAATAGAGCCACATATTGTAAGTGGACAAATCAAGGCCGTCATGGACGACATCCATCCCGATGCTATCAAGATAGGAATGGTCAATGACGCCGAGACCATCCATGCCATCGCCGAGACATTGAAGGAATATGCCCCAAGCACCCATTCTCCCTCTAAGGACTCAAATCATCAACATCCATTCTACCTTACAATCGACCCCGTGATGGTTTCCACCAGCGGATGCCGACTCATGCAAGCCGACGCCCTCGACTTCTTCATCAAAGAACTGCTCCCCCTCGCTACCTTGCTCACCCCCAACATTCCCGAGGCTGAGATTCTTGCAGGCATGAAGATTCAAAACGTAGATGACATCCGACTGGCTGCGACAAGAATCATCCAATTGGGATGCGACAACGTGCTCATCAAGGGCGGTCACTTCGATGGAGAAGAAAAGACAGATTTTCTTTTTGAGAAGAATGACTTCGAGAAGAATGACTTCAAGAATACTGCCGATTGCCTTTGTGAAGAAAGAGAGGGAACGACTTATCTTGAAACAAAATACAAGGGCGAGACCGTCCATACACGCAACACCCATGGCACAGGTTGCACGCTTTCTTCCGCCATCACCTCCTTTCTGGCACGGGGAAGCAAGATGGAGAATGCCATAGCATCTGCCAAGAAATACCTTTCCGATGCGATATACGCTGGAAAGAATGTGGAAATCGGTAAAGGACATGGTCCAGTCAACCACTTCCATGCCCCTCTGAAATTGCTCATGACTAAAGAATAAAAGTTGCTTTTATAATAATACAACAAGACAAAAGAACACATCAAACACAATGAAAAAAATTGTCATAACTCTGCCTCATTTCATTCCCAACGAAGCCGAATACATCAACCAACTATTCGAGTCCGGCATCGACCTACTCCACTTCCGCAAGCCCGATGAGAGTAGAGAAGAATGTGAAAGGCTCCTAAAGGAGATACCTGCAAAATGGTATCCTCAGATTGTCATGCACGACCACTTCGACCTTTGCACGGAATACCATCTCCATGGCATCCATCTCAATCGCCGAAACAACCAAGCACCCGAGCATTTTTCGGGCAGTCTCTCCCGTTCCTGCCATTCCCTGGAAGAAGTAACGGATGCTTTGAAGCAAAATAAATTCGACTACGTTTTCCTCAGCCCTATCTTCGACAGCATCTCCAAGCAAGGCTACCACCATGCCTTCACGCCCGAGCAACTGACCCAAGCTGCCCAAGATGGCATCATCAACGAGCGAGTCATCGCCCTCGGAGGCATCACTGAGTCAGCCCTACCACAATTAGAAGCATGGCACTTTGGAGGTGCTGCCTTTCTTGGAGATGTATGGAGGAAATACATATAATGCTATCACAACAAGATGTCCTTCAAACGCAAACAGCAGATTCATATTTTATCATTTAGTACAATCTATAACCTCAAAATTCCTATTGTGTTCGCAAACGTTTTCGTATTTTTTCTTAAAAATCATGCAAGTTTTTTTGTTCATTTATGTTTTATTAGTAATTTTGCAGTCCAATAGAATACGTTCGACCTTAACTGACCAAACCTAACAGATGTGATTTAACGAATTGTTGGAAGAAAAGAAGGTCCAGGTATAAGTAAAGAAAAAGGTTTAGGCGTAGTAAAAGATAATTAGATTTAACAAAATAATATATAAACTCTTAAATATCAAGTAAAGATGAAAAGGTCAATTTTTCTAAAATTGATGACTCTCCTATGGCTCATAGTAGTCGGGGGGGCAAACATTTCTGCCAATGCAGCAGAGATAACCTTGGATTTTTCAAAAGATGGTGGTTTGTTGGGAGATTTATCCAACAAGTCCAACAATCCTAGCACAGGAAATTTTGAAATCGGAGGTTATTCTGTTGGTTTAATCAATTGTTCACAACAAAGCAACAAGACTCTGGTCATTGCAGGAAATGGTGAAACAGGTAGTATAAGCTTCACCTTCTCCAAGGCAATAGCAAGCGTAAAGTTCACTTCAACAGAAGTAAGTAGTGGTACAACCATGACCGTTACTTTAGATGAAAAAACACTACAGAACACCCCAACTCCTACAACAGGTGAAAACACAGTTGATTTAACAGGCAATGAAACAAAAGGAAAGAAATGCACTTTCTCTTTTACCAAAAAGACCAAACTCACAAGCGTTACTTTCGTTATCGACGAAAGTAGCACAGAACCTGATGATACCCCCACAGAATGGGTGAAACTATTGAAGTACAACGATGATAGCGAAGTGACAGATAGAGCTTCCTTACCAGCAGGACAAGTTCTCAAACTAGAATCACTCGTTGAAGGTTTTGTTCCAAACAGCACTATTGACAACGATTATGTTGTAACTTATTCTCTTGATGGTGCCCCAACATTTAATGGAAAGACAGGTGGAGATGCCAACAAATATTGGAAAGACGGAAAAGAAGACACAAAAAAAGGAAACGGCTATATCTATCGTCGTGGTATTGCACTTGAAGGAGAAGTAGGAAAAGAAGTAACCTTAAATATTAATATTTTCAAGGTTACATACAACACTGATGGATCTTACCAATCAGCCAAGCTTGTCACAACTGATGAAATTACAAAAACGTACAAATTCACTTTGACAGATGGCAATCGCCCTACTGCCAATGACTTTAAATTCTCACCAGCAACAAGTAGTTCCCATACAGGCAGCAACACTACGTATGACAAAAGCCATTATATTCTCGACCTCACAGAGAGTTGCACAGCTACAGGCAAAAATGGCAACACAATCATTGCAAAATATAGCACAGATAACACATACGACATTCAGCAGATTTTGAATGCCGCAAACGTATCATTGGATAACACCACGACAGGTGTGTTCTCTACCAAAGAAAATCTTCGCAAGACATCTGCTGTTCAGATTACCCCTGACGGACTCATCAGTAGCGAAGTAGCAAGAGCCTTCTATTGGTATATTCCTGCAAGACAGGCAATAACACTTGAAGCAGTTCCAAGCTACAGTGGTCTTAGCGTAACAGGACAAGACAAGGAGGAGACTGTCACTTTGACTGCCTACTATATGAAAGATGGTAAAAAGACTTATGTTAACTTACAAACTCTCGCCCCTATCACCATCAAGTCAAACGATAACGATATCGCAACTACCGATGGCAATTTAACTTATGCAACAGACTATCTATCTGCAACATTTACAATCAAGGCTGTAGATAACGGTACAACCCACATCAATGTAACCAGCCCAAAGACATCGTATGTAAATGATAAAGGCGAAGCTGAATCTCCTAGCGGATATTATGCCGCTGCCACAGATGTAACCGTCAAGGTAGTAGATGGTACGACCATGGCTCCTCCTACCATTAATCCAGAGACCAGTGATTATCACATCTCCTTCAAGAGTAGTGTACAGGCAGATGCCAACTATTCTGCTTACTACTACGTAGAGAAGTCAACAAGTACGGCTGATACACAGACAACACTTACTTTTGAAGAGATAAAAAATAAAGGAAAATTCATCGAGAAAGGACAGAAGATAGAAACTGACATTGAGGCTGGCGACGGCAATGTCTATACCGTCTATGCCGTATCTTACGATGAACCGACCCAAACTTTGGGCACACGTGTCGTAAAGAGCACTTATACCTACGTCAAGATAGAAAACCCTGTCCTCACCCCGGGTATCGAGGGTAACGACAACTACTACTCTTTCGATGATGACCAGTTGACCATCGTTGCCAGTGTTGCCACTGCAGACGCTCAGGTATATTACACCATCAACTCTGCTGATGCGAATGTAACAAAGGACAACGGTATCCTCTATGATGGTCAAAAGAAAATCACAATCACTCAATCATCCCGCATCAAAGCTGTCGCTTACAAAGATGGTATCTACAGTGATGTCGTAATCTATCGATACAACATGCAAAAGACGGATTTGGATGCTCCTAAATTCTTCATTGGAAATTCAAAAGACCCATTCACAACCCGTAACAACATTGGAAATGAAAAAATTAGAATCCAAGCTACATACACAGATAAAGATGGTAACACTCAGAATGTAGTGGATGAAAATGGAAAGGTAAAAGATGGATTCACCATCTATTATACTACGGATGGACAGATGCCTTCTGACCAAAGCGAGACATATAAAGAACCTTTCACTGTTTCTGGTACAGTTAAAGTTATCTATGCCTACGTAAAAGCTAAAGATGGTTCCATCAGCGATCGTTCTTCATTAACTTTGACCAATGACAACCTCCACGTTTGGGAAACAACCGAAGACAACTGTCCTGGCGGTGTTCTTAGCAATACACACCAGGAGCTCAAGTCCACAGACGAAAGTACCACTTGGGTCAAGGCTGAGTTCGGTGGCTTTGCGTCAGAGACCGACAAACGTGACAACAAACAGCAATGGGATCACTATACATCCAAGGAGGCCTCATGTGGAACCAACATTGACGGTGTAGGATTCTATTCCATCGCCCCAAACATCGATGCCAAGGATGAGATGGGCGTGCTCTACAACCACAGCAAGGCAAACACTGAAGCAGACGGCTACCAGACTCACAAGTCAACCTTCGGTCTCCCTGCCATGGGCGCATACACCAAGTTTGAGCCACAGATGGATGGAACACTTACCATCTATTGTTTCCAAGAAGGTGCACTCTACTATCGTGATGCTATCGGAACCAAGGAATGCTTCAACAGCCGTTTCCTCCGCAAGCGTCCTGTATATTTCATCGACGAGGCTGGCGTAGCTATCGCTCCAGAGGAAGTCGTGGCTTCTGGTACATTGAGCAGCAAGTGGAAGGACGTGGAAAAAGATAACTTCGCCGAGAATGGTGAAACACAGAATGGTATCAAGCAGACACTCTTCAGCAAGAAGCAGACTGAGAATATCTACAATATGTTCAACAAGGTCATTACTGAAAAGGGTGCTACAAGCGAGACATCTTTGTCTAAGCTTATCGTCTATTTGAACGATGGTTCTGATGACAATCACAAAGCAGTAGCTGGCTATGGCCTTCCTAACAACAAAGATGACAAAGGCGAGGACAAGGCAGACAACGTTGTCAAAGCAAAGACTGGTGTCTGCATCCCATCTGCTTCCTACATGAAATATACTTTCAAAGTGAAGGGTGGCAAAACTTACTTCTTCTTCGGATGGATGACTAAGGTCGGCATCCGTGGATTCGGATTCGAGCCTGACGCAGCACAAAACTATTCTGGTGATTTGGAAATCAACACTGGTAAGACTGAAACAGATGGCAAGAACGACATCAAGGCGGGCAAGTATGCAAAAGTAACACTCAAACGTACATTTGCTGCAAACAGATGGACAACATTAGTACTGCCATTTAGTGTTAGCGCAAGCAAGGTACAGGAAGTCTTCGGCACAGATGAGGCAAAGGCACAGATACTGCACTACCGTACTGTTCATGGAGGTACGATGTACTTCTTCAAGCACTACCATCAGATGATTGTCGCTGGAACTCCTGTACTCATCAAGCCAACGAAAGAAGTAAAGAATCCTGAATTTACAAATGTAAACGTAGAGTCAACCTCCGTTACAGACATACCTTGCAACGACTATGGCTATAAGGGCGAAGATGGCTCAGAAGCCTCTACATACATGATGAAAGGTTCATACAACTATCAGTCTATGCCAAAAGGTAGTTACTACCTATCCAAGAATGACGGCACAGTCAAGCACTTGACTAAAGTCGCTCCTATCGGTGCAACCTATGCTTACATGACTGGAGCTAACGAGACTTTGACAACAGCTGCCAAGACTGCATACAACAACTTGATGCCAACAAGTTTGGATGACGAGACCACAGGAATCGACTTCATCAATGCAGATGACAACATTCAGGGCACGTCCATCGAGAACGGATATATCTACAACGTCAACGGTCAGTTGGTCGGCAAGAATATTGACGACATCAACAAGTTGAGCAAGGGCATCTACATTGTCAATGGCAAGAAGATGATTATCCAATAAGTTTTCCTAATTTATAAAAAGGTAAAGATTAAGTAAAAGTAAAGATGAAAAAGAAAGAATATATCCAGCCCCAAACCAAGACAATGCTGTTACAAACAGAAAATCTCTTGGCTGCACTATCAAATACAGAAACTGAAACTCCTCCTGGAACCGATCCACCGATAGATGGGCCTACACTAGGTGGGGATAGTGAAGGCGATGATGCTGCCAAGAAATACAACTTCAACTCTTGGAGTTCTTGGGATTAACCCCATAAGCAACGATAGTTCACAACTGCGCAAGGTCACCACTTAAGACTATCATCCGTCATAACTTACGACCTGCGTAAATCATAACTTAAGCCTAGCTTTGATCTTAACTTAAGACCAAAGCTAGGCTTTTTCTTTTTGTCGTACCCAAAGCTATAGTTTCTCTATCCTATTTGATTGTATTGCATTCAATGCCCAAAAACACCCTTCACCCTTCATCTTTTGCCCTGAAATGCCGATAAACACTGAGGATTTGGAGGTGAAGGGTGTTTTCAGACCCTTCTCCCACCCTTCATCACCCTTCATCGGTCAACTTACATTAGAAATGAAAATCCACCACTCAACCAATATTCGAAAATGACAATTCACCAATCAACTCCAATCAGGAAATGACAGGTGAAGGGCTGGTGAAGGGTTAAAGACATACCCTTCACCCTCTGAAACGCCCTGTTTATCGGCATTCCAGAAGAAAAGGTGAAGGGTGAAGGGTATTCGAGCGTATTCTCTCGAAAGAAAATAGATTCAAGTAGATTCTCGAAAAATAGATTCGAGCACATTCTCACTAACAAAAGGAAACAGCGAACTGTCCGCTATTCAGACAGTTCTCTGTTCTTACTATTCAGGACATTTGCCTATGCTTTAGGAACATTTCCCATTGCTGTTGCCTATGATTTAGGAAAAATTATCATCATTTTTGCCTATGTTTTAGGAAAAAGTTGTAACTTTGCACATCAAACAAGAAAACAACAGCATGATATACAGACAATTAACACAACAATTGGAAGAATGGAGCAAGAGAAGCAACAGAAAACCTCTCGTGCTTCGTGGTGCTCGACAAGTAGGAAAGACCACACTCGTCGATGAGTTTAGCAAGAATTATGAAATCTACATCAAGCTTAACTTAGAACTCAGCACCGACGCAAAGGTGTTCACTTTCTCCGATAACGTGGAAGAAATCTACCAATACCTCTGCATCCAGAAAAGAATCATGGTGGATCCCTCCAAGCGTACATTGCTGTTTATCGACGAGATACAAAATGAGCCTAAAGCCGTCGAACTCCTGCGCTATTTCTACGAAAAGATGCCATGGCTGCACATCATCGCTGCTGGTTCTCGACTACAGACGCTCATCAAGCAGCGCATATCCTTCCCCGTTGGTCGTGTGGAATACATGTCCCTACGACCATGCTCGTTTCTGGAATACCTCAATGCCATCGGCCAAGAACCGTTGGCTGATATGATTCGACAACAGAAGGTTTCACCCATCTACCACGATATGCTCATCGAGCACTTCAATCGCTACACCCTCATAGGAGGCATGCCCGAGGTACTGGATGAATACGTCAACCATCAAGACATCACCCAACTGTCTCCTATCTATCGTTCGCTCTTGGATAGCTACAACGAGGATGTGGAGAAATATGCACGCAACAGCAACCAAGTCAAAGTGATTCGACATCTCCTTACCCACGGTTGGGCTGAGGCAGGACAAACCATCACTTTCAACAAGTTTGGCGGGAGCAACTATACCAGCAAAGAAGTACACGAGGCACTGGAAGTGCTACAAAAAGCATTTCTTCTGAACCTCGACTACCCTGTCATCGCTTCCAAAGCCCCAACGTCACCAGCTTTAACTCGACAGCCCAAACTAATCTGGCTTGACTCTGGCATCATGAACTTCTCCGTAGGCATACAAACTGAATACCTACAAAACAAGTCGCTACTTGACGTATGGAAAGGACATGCCGCAGAGCAAATCGTTGCACAAGAGTTGCGAATCGTCTTAGACAGGAACTATCGTAACGAACAATACTTTTGGACAAGAGACAAGAAAGGTTCTACGGCTGAGGTAGATTTCGTCTGGCAATACCAAACGGACATCATCCCGATAGAAGTCAAGTCGGGGACCAATGCCCATTTGCGTTCGCTCCACTCTTTCGTGTCACAACCCGACACCACCGACGTAGCAGTCAGGGTATGGCCAGGTCCCTATAGCATTGATGAAGTAACGGCACCTACAGGAAAAACTTTCCGGCTCATCAACCTGCCATTCTATTATGTTGGAATCATAGACCAAGTTTTGCAAAAGCAAATATAGGTCTGCCTACATTTCTAAGAAAATACATATACATAAGAAACAATACATAAAATATATAAAAGATAAATACATATATAAGATACATAAAAGATAAATACATATAAGACAAATACACAAGAAAGAAGATGATATACCCAGATAATTTTGAACAGAAGATCGGATTCAACGAAATCCGAACCATGTTGCGTGAGCGATGCCTCTCCTCCCTCGGCAAGGAACAGGTGGAGAAGATGGCGTTCAGCGATCAAGCCGAGACCGTCAACGAGTGGCTCAAGCAGGTGCGAGAGTTCCGCCGCCTCATCCTCGAAGTGGAGGATTTTCCTTTGCAATACTTCTATGATGTCAGGGAGAGCATCGTGCGCATCCGCATCGAGAACACCCACCTGGAGGAGAACGAACTCTTCGACCTCCGCCGCTCCCTATCCACCATCGAGGGCATCGTCAAGATACTCAACCACTCCGACGAGGACGAGGCGCACGCCGAGGAAAACGACGGCTGGAGAAGGGAGAAGAAATACACCTACCCTGCCTTGCACGAACTCGCCAAGGACGTGGTGACCTTTCCACAAATCATCCAGCGCATCGACCAGATACTCGACAAATACGGCAAGATACGTGACAACGCCACCCCCGAACTGCTCCAGATACGTCGTGAGTTGGCGAAGACCGAGGGCAGCATCTCGCGTACCTTATATAGTATATTACGTTCCGCCCAGAGCGAGGGCGTAGTGGAGAAGGATGTCACCCCTACCCTGCGTGACGGACGTCTCGTGATACCTGTCATCCCTACCCTCAAGAAGAAAATCAAGGGTATCGTCCACGATGAGAGCGCCACAGGCAAGACCGTCTTCATCGAACCGACCGAGGTCGTGGAGGCCAACAACCGTGTGCGTGAGTTGGAGGGCGAGGAGCGCAAGGAGATTATCCGCATCCTCACCGCCTTCACCAACAAGGTGCGCCCTTATGCCCGGGAAATCATGGACAGCTACCGTTTCCTCGCCAAGATAGACTTGATACAAGCCAAGGCGAAGGTCGCCGAGACTTTCAAGGCGATAGAGCCTGAGGTGGAAGACCATCCGCACATCGACTGGATCCGTGCCATCCACCCACTCCTCCAACAGTCTTTGGAGAAGAAAGGCGAGAAGGTGGTGCCTCTCGACATCATGCTCACGCAGGAGAAGCGCATCCTCATCATCTCCGGTCCTAACGCCGGCGGCAAGTCGGTCTGTCTGAAGACCGTGGGATTGCTACAGTATATGTTGCAGTGCGGACTGAGCATCCCTGTCAGCGAACGCTCCAAGACGGGCGTGTTCCAGAACATCATGATAGACATCGGCGACGAACAGAGTTTGGAGAACGACCTCAGTACCTATTCCTCCCACCTGCTCAACATGAAGAACATGATGAAGGCTGCCAACAACAAGACCATCATCCTGATAGATGAGTTTGGTACAGGTACGGAGCCAGGCATCGGCGGCGCAATAGCCGAGGCGGTGCTCGACAAGTTCTGCAAGCAGGAGGCATACGGTGTCATCACCACCCACTACCAGAACCTGAAGCATTTCGCCGACAGTCATGAGGGAGTGGCAAACGGTGCTATGCTCTACGACCGCCACGAGATGAAGGCTCTCTTTCAACTAGCCATCGGTCGCCCAGGTTCCTCCTTCGCCATCGAGATAGCCCGCAAGATAGGATTGCCAGAGGAAGTCATCCAGGAAGCCTCGGACATCGTGGGTTCCGAATACATCCAGAGCGACAAGTACCTGCAAGACATCGTGCGCGACAAGCGATACTGGGAGAACAAGCGTCAAAGCATCCACCAGCGAGAGAAGGACATGGAGAAGACCATCGCCAAGTACGAGAGCGACATCGAGGAAATCGAGAAGAGCCGCAAGCAGATTCTCGCCAAGGCGAAACAACAGGCGGAGGAACTCCTCAAGGAGAGCAACAAGAAGATAGAGAATGCCATCCGTGAGATTCGTGAGAGTCAGGCGGAGAAGGAGGAGACCAAGCGCATCCGTCAGGAACTCGACGTGTTCAAGAAAGAGATGCAGGAGATAGACACCAAGGAGAACGATGACAAGATTGCCCGAAAGATAGCGCAGATACAGCAACGCAAGGAACGCCACGCCAAGCGCAAGGCGGAGAAAGCCGAGAACCAAGAGAAGGCTGCCGCTGCCTTGAGAAATGCACAAAACAAGTCGCAAGTGGAAAGCAAGCGTGAGTTACAGGCTGGCGACACCGTCCGTATCAAGGGCTTGACCACCGTGGGCAAGATAGAGAGCATCACAGGCGACATGGCGACCGCAGTCTTCGGCGGCATGAAGACCAAGATGCGCCTCAACCGCCTGGAGCACGCCACCGAGGCCGTGGAGAAAGACAAGACCGAGGAGCGCAAGGAGAACTTGGCTTCATACGGCATCAGCAGGGAGACCCGCAAGACCATCGATGCCCACAAGAGCAACTTCCACCAAGACCTCGACGTGCGTGGTATGCGTGGCGACGAGGCTCTCAATGCCGTGCAGCACTTCATCGACGATGCCATCCTCGTGGGAATGCCTCGTGTCCGCATCCTCCATGGCAAGGGCAACGGCATCCTGCGACAACTCATCCGACAATACCTGAGCAGTGTACCGAACGTAGTGCATTACGCCGACGAACACGTGCAGTTTGGTGGAGCAGGCATCACGGTGGTGGACTTTTGAAAGTGAAGAGCTAGAAGTTAGGAGAGAAAAACAAAATTCCAAGTGAGAGGGTGTGTCATAAGTATCTTGCCTATGCATAGCTAAGGCTAAGGGATAAACTTTATGGCACACCCTCTTTTTTTATACCTATTTATTATATTAACCCCAAGTCTTATGTTAAATATATGTTAAATCTCTATGAAAGGTAGGCACAATCTCATACATTTCCTCGTAATAACACTAAAAAAAGGAATAAAAACATGAAAGATTTAGATAAATTGGCAGAAAAAGATGACGTACGCTTGCAATTTGAAACCAAGCGTGCCTTGTTGGAAGATATGCCAACCCCAAATGCCGACGAAGCTTTTCAGGAGTTTCTGGAAAAGAATGGACTGAAAGAGCGCAAGAGCAGAAGGACATTATGGGCAAGCATCATTTCCATGGCAGCTGCGGCGAGCATCGCCCTACTTCTCATCTTATCTCCATGGAAGTCTTTCACATCCTCCTCTTCCATCAAGGAAAGTAAAGCCAACCAGGAACTGGCACGCTTGGGAAATGTGATATACCAAAGGGGTGAGGAAGAGAGATACATCTCCATCTCAATGGGTGACGAGAGCATCGACCTACGCAACAAGGACAATGCCAAAAACGTTGGGGTGTTCATTAACAAAAATCATGAGATACAAGTGCTCGACATGAAAAAGGCATTTGCCCAAGAAAAGGACTTGACCATCAACGTGCCTTCGGGTCAAACTGCCAAGGTATCACTACCTGACGGAACCAAGGTACAACTGAACGCTTGCAGCAGCCTCACCTTCCCCCACCACTTCAATGAGAACGGCACAAGAGAAGTGGCTCTCAACGGAGAGGCTTACTTCGAGGTCAATCATGATGAATCTCATCCATTCCTGATACATGCACATGAATTCAAAGTCAAGGTGTTGGGAACCAAGTTTAATGTACGGAGCTACCCCAACGAGACCCATCGTGTGGCTCTATCGGAAGGCATCGTCAGGGTAGAACAAGGAAGCCAACAGATATACCTCAAGAATCCTGCCGATGCAGCCGTCATCCAACACAACAAGATGACACAAGAGATTGCCGACATGGACCAAGCACTCAGTTGGCTCAACGGTGAATTTTACTTCGACGGACAAGACTTGCGAGAGATTATGGCAGAGATCGGAAGATGGTATCACTACAATGTGGTATTCGCCTACTCCAACCGAAATGACGAGCCGTTGCACTTCAGCGCAGACCGCACCGCTCCGATAAAAGAAATCATCCAGCAGTTGCAGATGATAGGCAATGCCAAGATAGAGCTGCGTGAAAAGGAACAAGTATTACTCGTGAAATAAAAATTCACAATTTCACAAGATTTCAACAAAGCAGAAAATTAAAAACATAACAACATAAGTAAGAAAAAGAGAGAATATGAGTACTTACATTCAGTTTTTAGAGGAAAACAAAAGAGTACTGACAAGCTTTGCTCTCGCCTCAGCCTTTACCCTTTCGGCAATGGCACAGGCGGGCAAGCCGATTTCCGTATCGTTCACCAACGAGAAAGCTACCACTGCCTTGCATCAGGTGGAGAAGAAATCAGGCAAGAAAATTCAGTACAACTACAGCGATGTCAACTTCAGGGTAACTTACGCTGCCAAGAGCAAGACTGCCCTGCAAGTAGTCAATGCCATCATTGGAGGTCATGGTCTTAGGGCGATGGCTAAGGGCGAGTATATCGTCATCATCAAGGACAGCAACGTGCCACAGAACAAGGCTGACGACAGTAAGATTCAAGGTTTGGTCATTGATGACAAGGGCGAGCCTGTAATAGGTGCCATCATCAGAGACCGTGCCAACAACCTCAACACTGTGACCGACGTAGATGGTCGTTTTTCTCTAAAGGCTGGTTCCGACCACGTCACCCTCGACATCAGTTATGTGGGCAGCAAGCCTACTACCTGGAGCGGCAAGCGTGGCGACTATGCTTGGGTCATTCTCAAGGACAACAGCCAGACATTACAGGATGTCGTCGTGACAGGTTATCAACAGTTAGACCGCCGCAACCTCACCTCTTCCGTTACTTCCAAGGACATGGATGAGTTGAAGCGTGGCGGTATCAGCGACGTGTCCAAGTTACTCGAAGGTCAGATTCCAGACTTGATTTCCACCACGGGTAGTGGAGAAATCAATGCCACCAGTAAGATTCGTATTCGTGGTACGAGTACCTTGATAGGTAATCGTGAACCGCTTTGGGTTGTGGATGGCATCATCCTCACCGACCCAGTGAGTTTGACTTCCGACGTACTCAACGACCCAGACTACATCAACCGTATCGGTAATGCCATCTCGGGCATCAACCCTCAGGACATCAAGCGTATCGACGTATTGAAGGATGCCGCTGCAACAGCCCTCTATGGTACTCGTGCAGCCAATGGTGTCATCGTCGTTACCACCAAGAGCGGTCGCGAGGGTAAGCCTGTGGTTTCTTACGACGCACAGTTGACCCTCCGCAAAAGACCATATTATACGGATGGTAAAATCAATCTGATGAATTCCGCAGAGCGTATCGCCTTCTCCCAAGACCTTACGCAGATGCACTATACCTTCCCATCCAACATGCCGAAGATAGGCTATGAGTATGCCTTGAGCCAGTATTATGCAGGACAGATTACCCACGACGAGTTCGTGAGCCAGGTGCAGCAGATGGAGAACCAGAACACAGATTGGTTCAGCCTCCTCACTCACAACTCCTTCTCACAAGACCACAGCGTGAGCATCTCGGGTGGTTCCGAGAAAGTAAGATACTATTCTTCCATAGGCTACACCGACCAGGATGACGTAACCAACGACAATACCAATCGTCGTTACACAGCGATGGCAAAGATCGACATGACACTGAGCAAAAAGCTCCAGTTGCAAGTCAATATCAACGGATACTTCAACAAGCGTACCTATCAGGCAGGCGATGTCAACCTCATCAACTACGCCTACAATACGAGCCGTGCCATCCCTGCCTACAATGCAGACGGAAGCTACTATTTCTACAAGAAATACGGTTCAAGCGCTGCAGGCAACGACTACTACAACTATAATGTGATGAGCGAGAATGACAATAGCGGAACAACACAGGAAGTGAATGCGGTGACAGCCACCTTGAATCTCCGTTATCAACCTATCGATGACTTATTCTTCAATGCCATTTTCTCTGCCAACACACAGAACAGCGACATCCAAACTTGGTATGGTGAGAACACTTTCCATTCTGCTACCTTGCGTGGATGCGAATATGGAGAGACACCAGGCACAAGTAGTTTGATGCCATACGGAGGCGAACTGAGCAAGCAGACCACCAAGAACATCGGTTGGACAGCCCGCTTGCAAGGTAACTACAATAAGTACTTCGGCGAAACCATGGCCCACAACATCAACGTGGCTGTAGGTTTCGAGGCAAGTTCAGCACATTACACAGGCGACTCTTACACACAACGCAACTTCTATAAAGATCGCGGTTTGTCATTCGCAACCAATATTCCAGATACATACACTAGTTATTGGACGTGGATGCGCACCAATGTGCCAACTCTGACCGACAACAAGACCAACATGGTATCGGCATATGCCACCTTGGCATACACATACAAAGACCTGTTCACTGCCAATGTGAATGGACGTTACGACGGCTCCAACCAGTTTGGTAGCCAGAGCAAGGACAAGCTTCTGCCTATCTGGTCAGTATCAGGCAACCTCAACCTTCTCTCGCTTTGCAAGCTCAAGGCTAACTGGATCGACAATCTCCGTCTGAAAGCTTCATACGGCGAGCAAGGTAACATGCTTGACAACCAGACCCCAGAGTTGATTATCAAGAAAGGTGGCATGAATTCCTTCTACAATGAGATGACCTCCAGCGTAGCATACTTCGCCAATCCTAACTTGAAGTGGGAGAAAACCCACTCCACAAACGTGGGCTTGGAGTCCAGTTTCTTGAACAACCGCTTGCAGTTTGAGGTAGAGTATTATCACAAGAAAACCACCGATGCCTTCATGAGCAAGACCATCTCCGACGTGAATGGCTACACCTCCTACATCGTCAACTCAGGCAACATCATCAACAGCGGTTACAACTTCACATTGACCGCCACCCCAGTGAAATTGAAGGACTTCTACTGGATATTCTCAGGCAACCTCTCCAAAGTCTTCAATAAGGTAGAGACAGCCCCAGGCGCAGAGACCTACGAGCTCAACGACTTTCTCACCGGCAACGCAGTGGTCGAAGGTCAGCCTGTCGGCACCTTCTATTCCTACAAGTTCTTGGGACTTAGCCCAATCGACGGTGGTCCTATCATCGAGGACTGGGAAGACCGATTTGACGAAGTCAAGGAAGGTAACAACTATGACACCTACACCAAAGTGCTCGTGCCGTCAGGTAAACGCGAGCCAGACTTGACAGGTAGCATCAACAACACGTTCACCTACAAACAATGGCGACTTGGCACTACCCTGCTCTACAACTTCGGTGCCAAGACACGTCTCTTCCGTATGTTTGATGGTTATAGCAGTGGCAGTGGTTTCTCATCAGAGCAAAACATTAGCCGTGACTTCTTGAATCGTTGGCAGAAACCAGGTGACGAGAAGACAACAAACATCCCATCAGTATTAGGACCTGGCACATCCGATTATTACAACTATTATACCCACTGGAGTACAGGAGCACCATGGACTGGAGCTGTCATCGCCAGCAACTGGTGGAATATGTATGACTACAGTACAGCTCGTGTGGTAAGTGCCGACTACGTCAAGCTCTCTAGTGTCACCCTCACCTACGAGTTTGACCAAAAGGTACTACAACGTTGGGGATTGGGACGTCTCGCCATCAGTTTGAGTGGATACAACCTCCATACCTGGTGTAGCTCAGCACTACGAGGACAAACACCTACCCAAGGAGGTTTTTCTGAGATACAACTGTCTGACACCCCAAGCTACACATTGGGTGTCTCCATTAATTTCTAACGATAGAGAATATCGCAAGCAAATAAAAGGATGAGAGAGCAAAAACTCAAAAACAAAGTAGATTAAAAGAAAATGAAGATAAACATCAAACATTATATCTTAGCTACAACTACCATACTCATACTAGGCAGTTGCAGCAATTTCTTGGAGGAATACTCGCAAGACAATGACTATGTTCGCTCATGGAACGACCTGAACGAATTACTCATAGGCGACTGCTATATGCCTGTCAACGCGGGAAACATGTTTAACGCTTACTCCAATACAGGCTTATATGTACATTTATTCTCCGACGAATTGGAAGAACAAGCC
Source organism: Candidatus Segatella albertsiae (assembly GCA_002451555.1). GTDB lineage: Bacteria > Bacteroidota > Bacteroidia > Bacteroidales > Bacteroidaceae > Prevotella > Prevotella albertsiae. The sequence goes on along the minus strand of DKCU01000140.1, from coordinate 19,164 downwards.
TTACCTCCTTCAGGAACGACCTATTTTATGGGTTACAAAAACCATTCTTACGAATATGGTTATTTAACATGGCAGAATCGTGTAGGCGTAAACGAAACCAATACGACCTATTATACTGAGAACACAGCTTGGACACAGATATACAAATATATCAACGTAGCCAACAATGTGTTGACTAGTTCCAGCAAAGTTCCACAAACTACCGACAATGAGAAAGCTGGTGTCAACTATGTAAATGGTCAAGCCCACTTTTTACGAGCATTCTATTACTTTTGGTTGACCAACACTTATGGACAGCCATACAATCCTAGTACCGCTTCTACAGACCTCGCCGTTCCATTGAAGACTTCACAGGAAGTAGAGGATGTCAAGTTCAGCCGCAACACGGTACAAGAATGCTACGACCAAATAGTCAGCGATTTGGAAACAGCCATCACAGAGTTAGAGGCAGCAAGTAGTATAACGCGGAAGAGCATCTATCGTGTTGATGCAACATCGGCCGAGCTATTGCTAAGCCGTGTCTATTTGTATATGCAAAATTGGGAGAAAGCAGCAGAATATGCACAAAAAGTCATCGATGCACATCCTGCCCTCGACAATCTGAACACAGACAAAAATGCCTTCGCCTTGGCAACCAACCCCGAGACTTTGTTCTCCATGGGTGGCGATGATTTGCCTAACTGGATAGAATATGCAGCACAATCATTGCGAATAAGCCGTAGCATATATAGTTCTTATTCTGACAATGACCTACGCAAGACACGTTGGATATATACTCTTGGAAACTTTCATGGCATTACCAAACAGCCTACATCAAGCAGCGAAAATCCAGCAAGGCCATTGACCGACCCATATTATTACGCATCCAACTACACTGATCGCCAAATCCAACGAGCCATATCCTCTATGTTTTGGCTTCGTTCGGGCGAGGCTTACATGAATCTTGCTGAAGCAGAGGCTTACATGGGCAATGAGTCTGAGGCACGTGAAGCCGTCAACCAAATAAGAAAGAACCGTTATGCTTCAACAGCAAACGATTGGGAAATAACAACAACAGGCAGCCAACTCATCTCCGACATTAGAAATGAGCGCAAGCATGAGTTGCTTTGCGAGGGACACCGCTGGTTCGACCTGCGCCGCTACCGTGTATGCAAGGTACAACCAGAGAAAATATCCATTACGCATACCTTCACCATGTATGTGGATGACAACTCTAGCATCCCGACAGAGACCCGCAAATTCATACTTACCGAAGACGACCCTTCGTGGACAGCGCCAATACCTCAAGAAGTCATCACCTTCAACACAGGAATGCCAAACAATGGAAACTTGCCTCGCAGCTACACCACTGTTGCCACTCCTAATTAAAAGAGTTTCAAAACTGTATTAGAAAAGAAATATGAAGAAAAAATATATCTATATATTATCCCTCTTGGCTGGAATAATACTAAGCATTAGTTCTTGTTCCAAGGAAGCCGATCCCACATTCGACTTTACAGACCCTAGAGACGGATTTGCACCTGCTGACGATGCAACAGATGAGATTTCCGTATTGCGTCGAAACTTCTACAATGAAACGGGAAGTTTCTTGCTGTTCAACGATACGTTGCGACATGACTACATCGGCAAAGACCTTAATGGAGAAGACAGATATTTCACAGAGCTTCTAGATATCAAATATGAAGTGGGACAAACAAGCACACCAACCCACAAGCCAACCTACACCTATTTGGATACATCGGAGAAGTGCATCAATGCCGTGACATACCTGAAGCAATTCATATTGCCACATCTTTCAGAGAAACTACAGCCATTCTCTTGGTTTCTCGCTGGCAACATATATGACACCAATGACATGAACAATGCCATTACACCATACGCCCTCTCAGGTCAAAGAAGCATCGCTCTGGCTTGTGCCCAACTCGCACGTCTGAAAACCGATGCCCAAAAACAGCAGCTTGCCAATCGACATCTTGTCATCATCGCACAGAATCTGGCTAACAACCAAGCTTCTTCTTTTGCGAACTTTTGTGCCATCAGTAGCAACTATTACAGCACAGACTTAAAAGTACCAGAAGGACAAACTACAGTTGAACACGTGCGCAGTCTTGGTTTTCTGAACACAACAACAGTATCCAGCTACCCTTCGCAAAAAAACGACATCAACGCTTATACGACACTGGTCATCACATACAACGACGAACAAATCCAACGCATCTATGGTGCTTATCCACTCATCATCAGCAAGGCAAAGATGTTTAGAGCAGACCTAGAAGCATTGGGATATATCTATTGATGCCCTCATTATTAATATATAATTAAGAAAAGAATTATGATAAAGAAATATTTATGGTTAATCACCATTTTGATAGGGTACAGCATAACTTTCTGCTCCTGTAGCGACGATGAGGAAGCACCTAACGACATCATCACTCCCTCATCAGAAGGAACATTTACTGATGAACGAGACGGCAACACATATCATTGGGTAAGGTTTGGAAATTTGGATTGGATGTCTGACAATTTCCGCTATAACCTCAACGATGAAAACAAATGCAGGCTATATGGTTCAGACCAGTCGTCCACGCCAATAGATGCTGATAAATACGGAAGGCTCTATACCAACACAGGAGCAAAGGAAGCCTGTCCTGAAGGATGGCGATTGCCAACAGACGAAGATTGGAAGAATCTCGAAATGCAGATGGGAATGCCTCTTTCTGAAACTGACAAGAATGATTGGAGAGGTAATATCGCAAAAAGAATGATCAGTATGTATGAGACGACAACTCCCCTTAATATCCTACTAGCAGGATATTACACACCCAACATGACTGCTCAGGTAACAGGATTTCGTTTCTTCGGCTCAAAAGGCTACTATTGGACAGCCTCAACAGACACCGAAAAAGGAGAGAGTTTCTATTATTTCAGAGAGTTCATGTACAACAACACAGGTGTACGTCGCCAAAGCACTAGCGATTCCTTTTTCATGAGTGTAAAATATGTTAGAGATGCGCAATAAACTCTTTTTTCTGTTCATCTTGCTGGGTTTGTTTGGCAACACATACGCATCAAACCCAGCAAAGATGGATTCCACAGAAGCTGCAAAAATCAACAAAGAGGCAGAAGACCCAAACTTCGTACATGCCTATATCATGGATGTATCCCCAGGGAAGGCTTTCTACTCGACATTCGGTCATGCAGCTATCAGAATGACGTGCCCATCGAAAGGACTAGACTATTGTTTCAGTTTTGAGATGAACATGGATGTCAGTGACAATTGGGAGGTTCTAGCTCGAAAAGCGAAGGCAGGATTCTGTATGATTCCGTCACAAACCTTTCTGGCTTCCTACCAAAAAGAAGGAAGATGCGTGACTGCATACGAAATCAACCTAACCCCAAAAGAGAAGCAAGAGTTGTGGAAATGCTTAGACCAAAATGTCAGCAAGGGGGCTAATTGGACTTTCGACTATATTTCCATCAATTGTCTAAGCATGATGTTTTATGCCATCAATACTGCCATCATGCCAGAGAGGTTGGAGTTTCAACACCTCCCAGCCATCACTCAAGCCGAATTCGGTGAATGGCAAGATTACATCACCCGCCATTCACCATGGGTCAACATATTGTTGCATACCACTTTAATAACGGCTGATGAAAATCAAGTAAGCGCAGAAGACAAAATTACACCAGAAATGCTCAATGAGGTACTAAAAGAAACTGTCATCATTGACTCATGTGGCCAAAAGAGACCACTCATATTAGGAAAGCCACGTACGCTTCTACCTCTGACATACCAAGACGAACCTATATGGTTTAGACCATGGATGGCGGTCTGCCTGCTTGCCATAGTCGGAATTATCGTCGCAGTAATATACTATAAAAGAAGACAAAAAACATAAAAATATCAACATTAGTTTAATTTTAAACAAAAAGGTTATGAAAAGAGAATTACATTTTTCTAGATTCATGAAACAATTGCTTGTTTTCAGCATTGTTTTCTTAGCTTCTGCGAATACCACTTTTGCAGGAGAAACAGCTTATTATGATTACTTCGCTAATTTGAAAGCATATCCTACAGGAGCAGGACAGGTCTATGCCGATGCATCAGACAATATCACAGATGACCAGACAGGCATGCCTTTCTCCGAGAACATGGGAACACCTTCAGATGAAGTTGAGGTTAAATTTATGCAACAGTACGACGGAGCGACATTCTATGCTCACGCTGTTCCTGCTCAAGGATGGATTCTTGCAGGATTCAGTGCTTGCACCAAAGACCCAAACGAAGAACACATCTACAACGACAACATCATTAACAGAGACAACCCTGCCACGCTCACCGTTTACTCTCACATCAGCAACACAGACCAAGGAACGGCAGAATCCCAATTTCCACTCGTTGCCGACACAACATTCTATGCCTTGTTTACTCATGTTGCAGTAAATGTCTGCGTAGGACAAGACAGTTTGGGTTCCGTGAAAATTTCAAACGTTTGCAACAATCTCAACGAAGAAGTAACACTGACTGCTATTCCAAGAGATGCAGACCATACTCATTTTGATTATTGGATTAAGGAGGAGACTGGCGAGAAAATCACAACTAATCCTTTGACATTTACTGTGAAAGAATGTGCTCACTACAATGCTCATTTCACCAGCGACTTGGCAGATGTAATCAATTTCCCTGAAGAAGGCGGCCTCACCATATTCTATAGTAACCATGACGTTACCGTGCCAACCAATGCTAAAGTATTAACATTCAACTATAGCGAGAACTACGACTCACTCGAATACAACGCAGAGAAGAACACTTTCTTCAACATACCAGATACATCAGGCTATTATGCATACGCTAACGAGCCTTACATCTTGTTGGGCAAGGGTGAAGCCACATTCTTCCACATCGGCGAAGACGGAAACGCTTATTCTTCTAGCTATTTCAAATGGTCTGGCGAAGGCGTAAAGGTGGCAAATCTTGCTACAACCTGTCACTATTATACAGTCAACTTGGAAAAACAGCAGTTTGAGCTCCTCGCAGACGATGCTACCATACCAGCTAACACAGCATATTGGGCATTACCAAACGAAAGATATGAGGTATTCAAAGTTACCTCTGCTCCTTCTGTAATCTACTGGAACGACCCAGAGACAACAGGTATCTCTTCCATCAACAAGAGCAATACTGTAAAGAATGCCTACAAGAAGGGCATCTATAACATCCAAGGTCAGAAAGTTGCCAAGATGGGCAAGGGTCTCTACATCGTAGATGGTAAGAAAGTCATCAACCTCGCCAAGTAGCCTACAGCTACAAAGCAAAGTTCGCAGTCATTTGCAATAAATTTTATATTTATTTTATAGATCATGCGCAAAGCATTTATCATACTCTCTCTCTGCTTGGGTTGCCTCTCCGTAGGCGCCCAAGTTCGAGAGTTTACCGTCAAGGGCAATGTCAATATGCCCGACGGATACACTGTCGGCATCTGTTGCCATACCGACACTGCATACTCCGTGGAAGTAGCCAACGGCATCATCAAAGACGGCAAGTTCTTGCTCAAGGGCAAGATGGAACAAGCACAGCCTGGTACACTCATGACCAACAATCTCGCATTGGTCGATAAGAACCACTGGCCTACCGATTCCATCCACTGGACTTACACGGACATATTCCTCTCTCCCAATGAAATATCAGTTGATGAAAAACTACACGTCACTGGCGGTCAGGTTCAGACAGACTGGAACGAATACCAAGCCCTCAAAAACTCAGAAGACAAGGACTGGCAGTTTATTGACTCCCACCCACACTCCGTCATCTCCGTATATCTCGCCAACAATCTCTTGAAGCGTGGTTACAATCTCACCAACGAACAAGTGGCTCACCTTGAGCAAACCATCACTTCCGTCCCAGCAGACCCGAAACGCATGGCTGAGTTCCAACAACGTTTGGCTTACGCAAAGAAGACCACCAGAGGTGCCGACCTCATCGACTTGGAACTAAAGGATGTCAACGGAAAGCTCTGCCACCTGGTGGATGTCGTGCCTAAGCACAACAAATACGTATTGGTAGATTTCTGGGCATCTTGGTGCGGTATCTGCATCGGTGCCATGCCAGAAGTCAAGAAACTCTCCGAGGAATACAAGGACAAGTTTGAGGTCATCGGTGTTTCCATAGACACCAAGGAGGACGCTTGGCGCAAAGCTATGGAAAAGCATCCTGAGCCATGGGCACAATATATCACGACCCCAAATGGATACAAGGATCTCTTCGACAAGTACCAAGTGGGCAATGGCGTACCTTATTATATTATACTCACCCCTGATGGCAAGGTACTCAACTCCCCTTCCCACCCAGATGCCGTGAGAGAAATCTTGGAGAAATACCAATAACCTCTTGTTTAGAAAGAGGTATAGAACTATAATCTATCTCTTCAGTTTCAGATTGAGAAGATACGAAAATTGAAACTATAAGAAGACACGAAAATTGATTCTATAAGAAGACACGAAAATTGAATCAATCATAACAAACAATAACGATGAAAAAAAGACTATTAGGCTTGATGGGAGCAGCCTTGATGCTCCTTTCTGCATCCGCTGCTGGCGGCTACAGAATCACAGGTACAGCCGAGGGCGTAGAACCAGGCGACACCGTTTTCCTTTGTGAGATGCAGGGGTTCTTCAGCATGGCACCCACCGACACTGCAGTCATCGACAAGGATGGCAAGTTTGCCTTCACAGGCGACTTCGATGGTGCAACCTTCCGCTACATCCTACCTATCCACAAAGGAAAGACTGTTAATATGGCAGACTTCTTGTTGGAAAACGCCGACATCGACATGCAGATTTTCGCCGACTCCAAGAAGCGTCCTATCATCAATAGCAATGGTACGGCTGCCAAGATGTACGCAGAGTACAACGCTGTAGGCAAAGAGTTCGACAAGCAAATCGACAAACCTTGGAAAATCGTCATGGATAGCACAGCCACCAAGGAGGCAAAAGCTATCGCACAGCACCAGGTAGATTCTTTGCAAGCCATCAGAGACAGTTACACCAAGACTTACCTTGTTGCCAACATTCCTTCTGCCGTGAGCGATTTACTATACGCCATGCACCAAGACAAATTCTCTGCGCCAGAGAAGGAGATTGTCATGAAGAAGATGGACGCTGGCCACCACTACTATTATTACAAGGGTATGTTGGAGGAGAAGATGGCACAAGAGGCTACTGCCGTTGGCAAGACCTATACTGACTTCGCCATGCCTAACCCACAGGGCAAGACCATCAAGGTTTCCGACTATGTGAAGAAGAACAAATATACCCTCATCGACTTCTGGGCTTCATGGTGTGGACCATGCCGTGCCGAGATGCCTACGGTGGTAAAGGCATACAGCAATTACCACAAGAAAGGATTCGAGGTTGTGGGGGTATCTTTCGACAACAATAAGGCTGCTTGGACCAAAGCCATCAAGAGTCTGAAGTTGCCTTGGCCTCACATGAGCGACTTGAAGGGTTGGGGTTGTGCCGCAGCTTCCATCTACAATATAAAAGGTATTCCTGCCAATGTGCTCGTAGATAAGAACGGCACTATCATTGCCAAGGACTTGCGTGGCGAGGACTTGCTCAACAAGTTGGCAGAACTGATGAAATAACTGAAGTTTCGCATATACTGGAATTTATTGAAGTTAAAGAAGTTATCGCTTCCTTCGGTCGCTCGAGAAGTTAAGAGACAACAGCCTTTAAGGATAACCCTTTAGACATTTGTCCCTTAACTTCCCTTTACTTCTTTAAATTTCCACATGAGAAAGTTCAGTGAAATAAGATAAGACACACTCTCTTTTCAACAGAGTAATCCTTCTGCAAAACAAAGCAGGAACAAGGCTGCATAATTATAACCATCAGACATTTCACGCAAGAGACGGAAAGCTTTCACCATGTGCTTATGCACCATATTCTCACTCATGTTCAACTGGGCTGCCGCCTCCTTGTAAGTAAGACGTTGGAAATAGACGGAGCGCAATACCATTTGTTCATAAGCAGGCAATCTGTCTATCGCCTCATGCAATTTTGCGATACGATTCTCGAATTCCTCCACTTCTCTATCCGTTACCAAGGATTCCGTTGCCTTCACAAACGAGGCATAGTTCTCACAAGCTTTGTCATGCCTCAACTTGTCAAGGCATTTATTGCGCACAGCCGTATAGAGAAAGGAAGCTGGAGGAGCCTGTTGCATCTCTTCGGACACCTGCCAGGTATCCCATATTTTCTGAAACACATCACTGACCAAATCCTTCGCTTCATCTTCATCATCCAAAAAAGTATGGGCATAACGATACAAGGAGACATAGAACTGCTTGTACATATATTCCATTTCTCCTAAGTTATGAGCTATACAACCTTTACTATCCTGCATGATAAAAATATCTCTTCTTTACCGTTATAGAATGCAAAATACGGAATAAATATTGAAAACTCCAAATGTTTTTACTTTTTTTATTAAAACAAGGTATATTCAAGGGATAGAAAGGCGCAAGAATACAAATAAAAGTTAAAGAAATAAACATTTCTAGATAAATATTTGGTGGGTTCAAAGGAAAGCAGTACCTTTGCACCCGCTTAAAAACGATAAGCGTTTTGAAGCATACTTTGAGACGGACAAGTCTCATACGACCAGCTCCCTCGGAATCCCCCAGGATGGGAACATAGCAAGGGTACTTGGTTGTAGCGGTGCGATATGAATCGCTTGTCCACCCGCCTCTTTAGCTCAGTTGGCCAGAGCACGTGATTTGTAATCTCGGGGTCGTTGGTTCGAATCCGACAAGAGGCTCAAAAAGGAACTTTCTCACAAGGAAAGTTCCTTTTTTTATTTCCCGAAGAGAAAGTTCCAAGCTGTACAGTTGGAATAGACTAATACGCCCTGTTGGAATAGACCAATACGCCCTGAAAGGGCAGAAGCTCCAAGCCTAGGGCAATGTCCTGGGCTTGGAGCTTTTGGGCATTGGCTTTCCCTTCGGCCGCCGATTTACAATTCAGCCCGTCCTCTTTTGCTGTTAATAGGACTTATGACACACCCTCCTTGGAGTTTTTGGGCTTTGGCTTTCCCTTCGGCCGCCGATTTTCAATTCAGCCCGTCTCAACCGTACAGCTCGAAAAAAAATCCGTGTAATCCGTGCCTAATTATACCATCAGCAGAACACTTGTCTTTAAATATATATAAAAATAAGACCTTTCTGTTGGCTATATGATAGAAATTGCGTATTTTTGCACGATAATATATATTAGAACAAAACGACAGACGTAAAAAAGATAGATATTTGATTAAAATGATAGACGTAATTAAGATTATACAGACCAAGGCTTTTGCCCGTCAGGATGGCGCCATACTTGGCGCAGTTTGGATCGCTAGTTTCGCCATGACCATGATGTCGGTCAAGCCTGAGTATGGTGTATTGGGATTGATAGCCAACGTATTGACACTGAGCACACCGTTCGTGCTCGCCAAGCGACTGAAGTCTTTCCGAGACTATGCCCTCGATGGCATCATCTCCTTCCGCCGCAGCTTGTTTTACTGCGTACAGACATTCTTCTACGCCACCCTGCTGTTGACCATCGTGCAATACCTCTGGTTCCGCTTCATGGACACCGGGGCGTTCATGAACTACCTCATGGAGAGCTATCGCATGATGCTTCAGGCATCCAACATCCCTGCGGCGGAAATCAACACGCTCATAGATGCCATCATGATGATGAAGCCTATCGCCTGGGCAGCAGCCTTCATGGTCACCGACCTGGTGGTGGCTGTCATCCTCAGCCCTATCATAGCAGCCCTGATGAGCCGCAAAGCAACAAAGCAACAAACCATCAATTAATTCTAAATAAAGATATGGATATAACAGTAGTTGTACCTCTATATAATGAGGAAGAGTCACTGCCCGAGCTTTACGCTTGGATAGAGAGAGTGATGAAAGCTAACGACTTCAGTTACGAAGTCATATTCGTCAACGATGGCTCTACCGACCGCTCTTGGCAGGTCATCGAAGAACTTGCCGAGAAATCCGAGAACGTAAAGGGCATCAAGTTCCGCCGCAACTACGGCAAGAGCCCTGCCCTCTACTGTGGCTTCAAGGAGGCGCAGGGCGACGTGGTCATCACCATGGATGCCGACTTGCAAGACTCTCCCGACGAGATTCCTGCCCTTTACCGCATGATCACCAAGGAGGGATATGACCTCGTATCTGGTTACAAGCAGAACCGCAAGGAGGGCGACCCGCTCTCCAAGACCATACCTACCAAGCTCTTCAATGCCACCGCACGAAAGGTGAGCGGCATTCACAACCTGCATGACTTCAACTGCGGCTTGAAGGCCTACCGCAAGGACGTGGTCAAGAACATCGAGGTGTATGGCGAGATGCACCGATACATCCCTTACTTGGCGAAGAACGCTGGTTTCGAGAAGATCGGCGAGAAACCTGTCCACCATCAGGCTCGCAAGTTCGGCAAGTCGAAGTTCATGGGATGGAACCGTTTCGTCAACGGATATCTCGACCTGATGACCCTCTGGTTCCTGAGCAACTTCGGCAAGAAACCGATGCACGTGTTCGGCTTCCTGGGCAGCGTGGTGTTCTTCATCGCATTCCTCGCCCTCCTCGGACTGGGCATCGACAAGGCCATCGACCTGCACAATGGCGTGTATGGGCATCTCATCACCGACTCCCCATACTTCTTCATTGCCCTCACGGCGATGATACTGGGCAGCCAACTATTCTTAGCAGGATTCTTGGGCGACCTCATCAGCCGTCAGAACCCTAACCGTAATGATTATCAAATAGAAAAAGAGATAAGATGCGGAAAATAATCCCTTTCATCCTCTTCGCCATCCTCACCATGGTGGGATGCTCGACATTGGACTGTCCTCTCAACAATACGGTATATACCAAGTATAAGTTGGCTGGCGACATCACCCAGCTCACAGGCAGCTACCTCACCATCTCCACCACCAAGAAGGATGGCGAGGACAGCATTCTCATCAACAAGGACGAGAACGTGGATAGCTTCCTGTTGCCAGTGAGCTACACGGGTGCCGAGGACATCTTGTATTTCGAGGTACAAGATGCCGAGCTACGTACCTACAAGGACACCGTCACCGTGTCCAAGGACAACAACCCCCATTTCGAGTCCATCGACTGCAGTCCGTCCTACTTCCACACCATCACGGGAGTGAAGACGACGCACAACTTGATAGACTCCATAGTTATCAACCATAAAGACGTAAACTTCGATGCAACGAAAGTACATTTCCTCATCTATTTTGGCTCTCGCGATTAGTAGCCTGGTCATCTTGGGTTGCTTACCTGTCAAGGCGCAGTCCAAGAAGAACATCGCCGTGGAAGCCGATACCATCCCCTTGCTACGTGGCATGGCGGTGAGTGTCGATGTCTTTGGCGCGGGACAGCTTCTCCTGGGAGACTACGGTCAGTACGAGGCGGCCCTTCGCGTCAATCTGAAGGACAAGTACTATCCTATCATTGAGTTAGGCTACGGAAAAGCCGATGCCAAGGACGATGGAACCAACCTCCACTACAAGACCAGCGCACCCTACGGTCGCATCGGTTTGGACTGGAACTTGCTGAAGAACAAGCACGACATCTATCGACTCTTCGGCGGTCTCAGGTATGGTTTCACCTCTTACAAATACGACCTCACGGGACCCGACATGACCGACCCTGTATGGGGTACGACCTCTCCCTACGAGGCGAAGGACGTATCTTGTAGCTACCACTGGATGGAAGTGATCTTCGGTGTCGATGCCAAGATTTGGGGACCTATCCGCATGGGATGGAGCGTGAGATATAAGCGAAGAATCGCCCACAACGACGGCGGATTCGGCAACACCTGGTATGTGCCGGGATTCGGCAAACAAGGCAGTTCACGATTCGGAGGTACTTTCAATATCGCATACGAATTTTAGAAATACAAGCATTCGCTATCCATTTATAAGAAACATAAATGCTTATATAATAAGAAACATAAATGCTTATATAATAAGAAACATAAATGCTTATATAATAGATATTCATGAAGAAAAAGAAACTGATTTGGCAACTGCCGCTCCTGGTACTTCTCATACTAGGCACGATGTGGATCATTCGCCAGCAAAACGATACTCCATACCAGCATGACGAAGGTTTTATCTTCGGCACGATATACCATGTCACCTACCAAAGCGACACCAACTACCAGAAAGAGATAGAGGCGGAGCTGCAGAAGGTGGACAACTCCCTGTCGCCGTTCAACAAGACCTCCATCATCTCACGCATCAACCGCAACGAGAACGTGACGGTAGATGAGATGTTCCAGGAAGTATTCTACTTGGCGGAAAGCATCTCCAAGGAGACAGACGGTGCCTTCGACATCACGGTCGCACCGATGGTCAACGCATGGGGATTCGGTTTCAAACAAGGCAAGATGCCCGACAAGGAAGTCATAGACAGCTTGCGCGCCATCGTGGGCTACCATAAGGTTTCACTGGTGAACGGGCATGTCAAGAAAGAAAACCCCAACACGATGCTCGACTGCTCAGCCATCGCCAAAGGATATGGCAGCGATGTCGTGGCACGCTTCCTCAAGAGCAAAGGCATAGACAACTACATGGTGGAAATCGGTGGCGAGGTCGTGACCTCTGGCAACAGCGAGAAGCGAGTGCCTTGGAGAATCGGTGTCAACAAACCTACCGACGACTCCCTCAATACCAACACCGAGTTGCAAACCGTGCTCAACGTCACCGACAAGGCGATGGCGACGAGTGGCAACTACCGCAACTTCTACTATAAGAACGGCAAGAAATACGCCCATACCATCGACCCGAAGACAGGTTATCCTGTGCAGCACAACATCCTTTCAGCCACAGTGATAGCCAAAAACTGCGCCGAGGCGGACGCCTATGCCACCTCCTTCATGGTGATGGGGTTGGACGGAGCCAAGAAGATACTCGCCAAGCACCCAGACCTTCTCGCCTACCTCATCTACTCGGATGCCCAAGGCAAGAACCTAGTTTGGTACTCTCCATCCATGAAGAAGATATTGGCGGAATAGAATTCTTTAGCTGAAAAGAAAGTAACAAGGCATGGCAGAAAACAGACTATACGATATACTCCTGGCTCTGCCCCTGTTTCTGGGCATGAGCCGGAATGACTTGCACCAAGCTGCAGGCAAGACTCGCTTTGACTTCATGAAAGTACCTGCCGAAGAACCTATCGTCGGGGAAGGCGAGCCATGCCTGCACTTGTTTTTCCTGCTTTCAGGAACCGTGACCGTCTGGACGGAAGCCGACGACCACGGATATCGTGTCGTGGAAAGTCTGACTGCACCCGAGATTTTCCAGCCTGAGTGCGTCTTTGGACTCAACCAACGTTTCACCCACTCTTATATCGCACAGACCGACTGCAGCATCATGCGATTGGAGAAACGTGACATCCTGAAACTTGCAGAAATGTTCGAGATTTTCCGCATCAACTTGCTCAACTTGATTTCTGCCCAGACTCAAAAGCTGAGCAAGAAGCACCAACGAGTTCCCCCTAAGTCGCTGGAGGAGCGCATCATCCGTTTCCTGGAGTCCCATTGCATCCGCCCAGCAGGTGAAAAGGATTTTTTTGTCAAGATGACACGCATCGCCGAAGAAGTCAACGATAGCAGACTGGATGTCTCCAGGGCTCTCAACAATCTGAAGAAAGAAGGTTTGCTGCAACTCTCCAGGGGCAAAATCCATGTCTCTGCCATGGAAAAACTTATAAATAGATAACCAATAGTGTGAAATATTAGTTAAATTCTTAATTATCATTCATTTTTCACGTCTTTTTTTGCTAACTTTGCACCTAAAACAAAAAGTTAGTTAGTATGTTAGAAGAAAAGAATGTAGAAAAGAATATAGAAAAGAGAATAAATCCTTTTTTTGAATCCTATAATACACCACATGATACGGTACCTTTCGACCGCATCAAGTTGGAAGACTATGAGGAAGCCTTCATGGAGGGAATCCGCCGTGACGACGAGGCGACCGACAAGTTGGTCAACGACCCAGCCGAACCTACTTTCGAGAATACCATTGCTCGTGTAGATACGGAAAAGGGCGAGCATTACTACGACCTGCTCAGTAGGGTTTCCAATGTTTTCTCCTGCATGATGAGTGCCGAGACTTGCGACGAGATGGAAGCTTTGGCCCAAAAGATGAGCCCTATCCTCACCAAGCATGCTAACGACGTCACACTCAACAAGAAGCTCTTCGAGCGCATCAAGTTTGTACACGACCACCCCAACCGTGAGCTGACACCGGAGGAACAGATGCTCCTCGACACCAGCTACGACGGATTCGTGAGAAGCGGTGCCCTGCTCGACGAGGAAGGCAAGGAAAAACTTCGCAAGTTGACCGAGGAGGCCAGCATGCTCACACTCCAGTTCTCACAGAATCTCCTGAAAGAGAACAAGGCCTTTACCTTGCATATCACCGACAAGGCACAACTCGACGGTCTTCCAGAGACAGCCATCGCAGCGGCTGCACAGAACGCCAAGGAGCACGACAAGGAAGGATGGATATTCACACTCGACTATCCTAGCTACTCCCCTTTCATGACCTACTCCACACAGCGTGAGCTACGCAAGGAGATGTACATGGCTCGCAACACGGAATGTATCCACGACAACGATGCCAACAACCTGGAGATTTGCAAGCGACTCGTCAACCTTCGCAGGGAACTGGCGCAACTCCTGGGCTTCGACACCTATGCCGACTATGTGCTCAAGCACCGTATGGCTAGCAACATCGAGAATGTATATAAATTGCTTAACGACCTCATCGACGCCTACAAGCCAACCGCCGTCAAGGAGGTCAGCGAAATCGAAGTCATGGCTAAGAAACTCGAAGGCAAAGACTTCCAGTTGGAGCCTTGGGACTTCAGCTTCTACTCTCATAAGTTGCAGATGGAGAAGTTCAACCTCGACGCAGAGATGCTTCGCCCATACTTCCAGCTCGACAAGGTTATCAGCGGTGTCTTCGGACTTGCCAACAAGCTCTACGGCATCACTTTCAAGGAGAACAAGGACATCCCGGTATATCATCCAGACGTAAAGGCCTACGAAGTATTCGACAAAGACGGCAGTTATCTGGCAGTGTTCTATGCCGACTTCTTCCCTCGCAAGGGCAAGCAAGGCGGTGCATGGATGACAGAGTTCCAAGGACAGTGGATCGACCACAAGGGCAAGAACGTCCGACCACAAGTAAGCGTGGTCATGAACTTCACCAAGCCTACGGCAGAGAAGCCTGCGCTCCTTACCCTCGGCGAGGTAGAGACCTTCCTGCATGAGTTTGGCCACAGCCTCCATGGCATGTTTGCCAACACCCGCTTCGAGAGTCTCTCTGGCACCAATGTATGGTGGGACTTCGTGGAACTACCATCCCAGTTCATGGAAAACTATGCGGTGGAGAAAGACTTCCTGCGCACCTTCGCCTTCCATTACCAGACAGGCGAGCCTTTGCCAGACGAACTGATAGAGCGCATCGTCAAGAGCCGTAACTTCATGGCGGCATACGCTTGTCTCAGACAGGTGAGCTTCGGTCTCCTCGACATGGCGTACTACACCAAGAAGGAGCCATTCACCGACGACATCATCCCATTCGAGAAAAAAGCATGGGAGAAAGCCATCGTGCTGCCACAACTACCTGACACCTGTATGACCGTGCAGTTCTCCCACATCATGGCAGGAGGATATGCCGCTGGTTATTACAGCTACAAGTGGGCGGAGGTCTTGGATGCCGATGCCTTCAGCGTATTCAAGAAGAATGGCATCTTCGACCAAAAGACTGCCCAGAGCTTCAGGGACAACATCCTCTCGAAGGGTGGAACCGAGCATCCGATGACACTCTACAAGCGATTCAGAGGTCAGGAGCCTACCATCGACGCCCTCCTCGAACGAAATGAAATCAAGAAGAATGTTGAATGTTGAATTCGCGAATGTTGAATGTTAAATGTTAAATGTTGAGTTATGGAGAATGAACTTTCCAAACAGACGAAGCTGGACTTGCGATACCTTCGCATGGCTCGCATCTGGGCTGAGAACAGCTATTGCAAGCGCCGACAGGTAGGTGCGTTGGTGGTCAAGGACAAGATGATCATCAGCGACGGTTACAACGGTACCCCAAGCGGATTCGAGAACGTATGCGAGGAAAACGATGTAACCAAGCCATACGTCTTGCACGCCGAGGCTAATGCCATCACCAAACTGGCTCGTAGCAGCAACAACAGCGACGGGAGTACGCTCTACGTCACCGCCTCTCCGTGCATCGAATGTGCCAAGCTCATCATACAGGCTGGTATCAAGCGAGTGGTCTATGCCGAGAAGTATAGACTCAACGACGGCATCCAACTCATGGAAAGAGCGGGCATCAAGGTGGAATATCTCAACCCTGACGAACAACAAGACAAACAACAAGACGAACAACAAGCTGAACAACAAAAGGATTGAGACCATGCGATAGAGCAAAGACACATAACGTTAGTATGAAATCAAATATAAAGTTAGTATGGAAGTAAAGCAAAATAAGAGCAACCGGTTTATGCCCATCATCATGGCGATCTGTGTCGTCGTGGGTATATTGCTCGGTACTTTTTTCTCCAATCACTTCGGAGGAAATCGGCTCAACATCATCAACAGTGGTAGCAACAGGCTCAACAACTTGTTGCATATCATCGACGACCAGTATGTGGATGCCGTCAACATCGACTCTCTCGTCGATAAGGCGATTCCGCTCATCTTGGCGGAACTGGACCCACACTCCGTCTATATCAGCGCCAAGGACGCAGCCGCTGCCACCGACGACCTAAAGGGCTCCTTCTCGGGTGTCGGCATCGAGTTTGTGATTCGCGACGACACCATCCATGTCCAGAACGTCATCCAGAATGGTCCTGCCGAGAAAGCAGGTCTCTTGGCTGGCGACAAAATCGTGGCAGTTGACGGAAAACCATTCGTTGGCAAGATCGTGACCAACCAGGAGGCGATGCGCCGTCTGAAGGGTCCGAAGGACACCAAGGTGAAAATCGGTGTCATCAGATATGGAAGCAAGAAGATACAGACCTTCAATGTGACACGTGGCGAGATTCCTACCAAGAGCGTGACCGCTGCCTATATGCTCGATGACGAGACCGGCTACATCCGCATCAAGAACTTTGGCGAGAACACCTATCCAGAGATGCTCATCGCCTTGGCGAAACTCTCACAGGATGGATTCAAGAATCTCTGCATCGACCTGAGAGACAACTCGGGCGGTTATCTCACCGCTGCCGTCAACATGGCGAACGAGTTCTTGCCTGACAAGAAGCTCATCGTCTATACCCAGGGACGCAAGTCGCCTCGCCAGAACTCCATGAGCGACGGCAAGGGCTCCTACCAGAACATTCCGCTGGTGGTGCTCATCAACGAGGGTTCGGCTTCTGCCGCTGAAATCTTCGCTGGTGCCATGCAGGACAACGACCGCGCCACCATCATCGGTCGCCGCTCTTTCGGCAAGGGATTGGTACAGCAGCAGATGGAGTTCCCTGACCACAGCATCATCCGCCTCACCATCGCCAGGTATTACACGCCTTCGGGTCGCTGCATCCAGAAGCCATATACCATGGGCGACGACAAGGACTACGAGCAAGACCTCTTGACTCGCTACCAGCACGGTGAGTTCTTCTCACAGGACAGCATCAAGCACACGGGTCCTGCCTACCATACGGGCTTGGGACGTGTCGTATATGGTGGCGGTGGTATCACACCAGATATCTTCGTGCCTGAGGATACCCTGGGCATGACCTCGTACTTCAAGGAAGCCAGCATGAGCGGACTCATCCTGCAATTCGCCTTCACCTACACCGATGACAACCGTCCGAAGTTGAACAACTTCAAGGAGATGATGGCTATGTCCGACTATCTGGTCAAGCAAGACATGGTGGAGAAATTCGCCTCCTATGCCGACAAGCACGGCTTGCAACGTCGCAACCTCCTCATCAAGAAGTCGCACAAGTTGCTGGAGCGCATCATCAACGGTAGAATCATCTACAACATGCTGAATGAGCAAGCTTGGACGGAATACATCAACCAAGACGACCCTGTCATCAAGAAGACTCTGGAAGTGTTCCGCAACCACGCCGCCTTCCCAAAGAAGCCCGAGAAAGGTAAAAAAGTAAAAAGGTAAAAGGGTAAAAAGGTAAAAGGGTAAAAAATAATAAGGTTATAAGGTAAAAAAGATCGATAACACAACTTTGCGGTATGGAAATGAACAAACAAGAATTGAGAAAAGAAATCCGCAAAAGAAAGCGACAGTATTCCCAAGCCCAGCTTGGGGAGCTGTCGCTTTCAGCTATTTCTGCATTGAGAAATCATCCGAAAGTGAGGGAAGCCAAGACGATACTTCTCTACGACTCCCTCCCCGACGAAGTGAACACGCATGAGTGGATGGACGAGTTGGTGGCGGAGGGCAAGCAAGTGCTTCTCCCTGTCGTAGTGGATGACGAGAACATGATACTGCGTGCATACACCGGTCGGCATGATTTGGCGGAAGGTAGCTTCCATATCATGGAACCTATCGGCAAAGTCTTTCCCGAGGAAAGATACCCTGAGATAGAAGTTGCCATCATCCCCGGGATGAGCTTCGATGACCTAGGGCATCGGTTGGGAAGAGGAAAGGGATATTACGACCGTTTCCTGGAGAAAATCCAATCACAAATAGAAGAACTATCCAAGGAATCCAATAAAGAATCCTATAAAAAATCAAATAAAGAACTCTATAAAATCGGCGTTTGCTTTGGCTTTCAGAAAGAAAAAAGCATCCCTTCCGAAAGCCATGATATTGTAATGGACGAAGTAATTTTTAGTTCATAAAAGATCCGTGTAATCCGTGCCAAAACAAAAAACAATAATTAGGCACGGATTACACGTTTTTTTTCTGCCTGTACGGTTGGAATAGACCAATACGCCCCGAAAGGGCAAAAGCACCAAGCCCAGGGCAACGCCCTAGGTAGATAGCATGGATTTAATGTCGCCCTGAAAGGGCAGAAGCACCAAGCCTAGGGCAACGCCCTGGGTAATATTCATGCAAGAATGTCGCCCTGAAAGGGCAAAAGCACCAAGCCTAGGGCAACG
>DKCU01000163.1:7412-8959 GCA_002451555.1 Candidatus Segatella albertsiae | reverse complement strand
CTTGGTGCTTTTGGGCTTTCAGCCCGTCCTTTTTTGCTGTTAATAGGACTTATGGCACACCCTCAACTTTCTTTAGTTTTCCACTTCTTCCAGTTCGTTTTCCTCCATGTCCCTGTCGAGACGGTCTCGCCAGAGATACTTCCTTGTCTCATGCACGATGATGCCACTGAGGCAGAGTAGGGACACGAGGTTCGGGATGGCCATGAGGGCGTTCATGCAGTCGGCGATGTTCCATACCAATCCGAGGCTGATGACACTACCCACGAAGATGCTCACGATATAGAGCACACGATAGCAGAGCATCCACTTCTTGCCCTTGAGGTATTCCACGCATCGCTCTCCATAATAGCTCCATCCGAGGGTCGTGCTGAAAGCGAAGGTCGCCAAACCGAAGGTGAGGAGTGGTGCTCCGATGTATGGTATCTTGCTGAATGCCTGCTTGGTCAAGGCTGCACCGTCATGGTAGTCGATGTCTGGGTAGGCGATGATGCTGGAGGTTATCACAAGACCCGTCAAGGCACAGATGATGACGGTGTCCCAGAAGGTTCCCGTGGAGGAAACCAAGGCTTGGCGCACCGGGTTGCGAGTCTGTGCCGCTGCCGCTACAATAGGGGCGGAACCCAAACCCGACTCGTTGGAGAACAAGCCGCGGGCGATACCATAGCGTGCTGCCATCATGAGGGTGCTGCCTGCGAAACCGCCGCCTGCTGCCTTGGTCGTGAAGGCTGAGTCGAGGATGACATGGATGGCTGGCATCAGGTAGGCATGGTTGACGATGAGGATATAGATGCAACCGAGCACATAAAAGAGTGCCATGAACGGAACCAACATACCGCAAACCTTGGAGATGGTCTTCACGCCACCGATGATGACGGCGGCGCCCAAGGCAGTGACGATGCCACCCGTGATGTATGGAGAGATGCCATACTGGTTTTCCACCAACGAGGAGATGGCGTTGGCCTGTACGGTGCTGCCGATGCCGAAGGAGGCGAGGGCGGCGAAGAGGGCGAAGAGGATGGCGAGCCACTTCCAGCCCAATCCCTTCTCCAGGGCATACATCGGACCACCCAACATTCTGCCACGCTTGGTCTTCACACGATATTTCACGGCGAGCAATCCCTCCGCATACTTGGTCGAGATGCCGAAGACACCTGTCAGCCAGCACCAGAGCACGGCTCCCGGACCACCCAGGGCTATCGCCGTAGCCACACCGATGATGTTACCCGTTCCGATGGTTGCTGCCAAGGCAGTTGCCAGGGCACCAAACTGCGATACGTCACCCGTGGCATTCTTGTCTTTTTTGACAGACAGTTTGATGGCCTTGAATATCTTGCGCTGCGGAAAGCGCAGACGGATGGTCAGGAAGATATGTGTTCCCAACAAGAGGATAATCATAGGCCATCCCCAAAGGAATGAGCTAAACGCTGTGAAAAAATCGTTGATTGCTTCCATATTCTCTCTTATTTTTAAAATTCTTGTTTTCTATGATCCAAAGAATGCCATCAAGAGCTTCAAGCCCAAAAGCATTTGAATTCTTCACTCTTCAC
>DKCU01000163.1:0-7315 GCA_002451555.1 Candidatus Segatella albertsiae | reverse complement strand
CACTCTTCACTCTTCACTTTCAAACCTGACCTTGACATTGGCGAATCCCATAGCCTTCATCATGTTGTAGAACTGTTTCTGAGCGTTGTTTTCCGCCGAGGCGATGTTGGCTTGTGAGAGGCAGCGTCTCTTCATGTTGGCGTAGGCGCGATAATACATGTTCTGTCGGTCTTTGCCAGTCCACTTGCCGCTCTCGAAGAAAGACTTAGTCTTCGCCTCGTCGATGAAGTTGTTGTCGAGCAACTTGATGGCGGGCAATGTGCAGACGATGGTATCCTTGTCGGCTTTCATCCATCCCTCCTTGGCATCCTTCAGGTCGATGCCCAGGCGAAGCGTGCCGTAGTAGATTCTCACGAGTTGGTCATCGCCGAAGAAACCATGGCGAGTGGTGTCGATGAGTTCCTCGTCGCTGATGGATAGAAACTCCCATTGCCCGATGGCCTCGATGGATTTCACTTGGGTGGGCGAGAGAGTCGTTTCCCCCACGCTGCCTCCCTCCACGTGGTTGTCCTTGTTCCACCAGTAGAGGGCACCGCCGATGATGACGACGAGCGAAAGTATGATGATAATCTCTATTTTCTTCATATAACTTCTAACTCCAAACTTCTAACTTCTCATTCCTATCTTCTAACTTCTCACTTCTGTAACGATATTCTTCAGGTCGTCGATAGTGAACTTCTTGCGGAAAGTGATCTTGATGTTGCCCTCCTTGAATCCCATGTCGATGAGCATGGGGATGAGGGTGTTGGCGGCACTCGTCCGAGCCATCTCCAGGATGTTCATGCCTGGGATGTCTCGGATGATGCCTTCCCTTCCTTGTTGTTCATATTGGGTCAGCTCGGCATCGTTGAAGTTGCGGCGGGTCAGCGAAACAAACTGTTTCACACCGTCGTGGTCAATCTTGCTGCTGGTGAGCATGACCTTAGGGTCAGGGAGTGTTATCTCAATCTTATCACCTAGTCTTTTTACATTGGCGGCAGAGAAATCCGTGAAGTCCACGTATGCCTTGAGCGTGGCATCCATCGGGATGGCGACCTTGCGGTTGGAGCCTGGCACCTCCACATTGAATGTCTTCTTGAAGAGCGAACCACTCAACTTGAGCTGGTCGTCATGTGTGATGATTTTATGTACGTGTACTTCGGCGGTATAAAGACGGCTGCATTTCTGTATCTGCATCACCATCATGGGGATGGTGTCGATGACTTGCACCTTCTCTTCCGTTTTCTTTTGCGAGCAGGAAGAGAAGGCGGTCAGTAGAGCCGTAATCAACAATAAAAGTACCTTTCTCATTCTAATTGTCTTGTTTTGGGTGCAAAGGTACGTCATTTTGTTCAGAAAACCAAATATTTTCTGAACTTTTGTTCGTTTTTCATGTTATGCCACTTCTTCTTTGTCCTTGAAGAAGCCTTTTAGTCCTGCCACGATATAGCCACCCTTGTTCATCGGCTTGTTCTTGTGCAGCTGTTTTTCGATGTAAAAGTCCTTGCGCAAGAACCAGTCGTGCAGCTCTCCCACATAGTCGGTTCTCATGTGCGCACTGAGGTCCATGGCGGTATTCCCATCCACATCGTATGAGTGTATGAGCTTGATTTTCAGTTGCCTTCTCCAATACTCCTGTTCGTTGAGCATGTCTTCGGTTGGCTCTACATATTTCCTGTCGTGCTTGGTGATAGAGATATGGTCTGGCATGGCATGCTTGATGTTGTCGCTGTAGTGGGGGAGGTAAGTGAAGTAGGAGTCGATGAGGCCTTTGTCGTAGAGTGCCTTCATCTCGTCCTTGGCGATGAGGAGCTGTTTGTTTTCCAGGTCGCCGTAGTATCTGTAGGCATCCTTGCCGCAGAGCAGGCGGATGAGGTGCTGGGGCGTGATGGTGCTGAAGCCATGGTTCACCCAACAGTGGATGAGGATGTAGAACTTGCGTGTCGATACATTCTTGAAACGGTTGAGTACGTTGAGGTCGATGCTTGTCACTCCCTTGTCGAAGGCATAGAAAAACTGCATCGTCTCGGTGGTGAAACGCAGTTTGACGTGCCAGGTGCCGTTTGGGGTCTTGTAGAAATCGGGTTTGAAGAGTCTGTCGAACGACTTGTAGTATGTGCTGTCGCCCATTTTGTAGGGGATGTCGATGGGCAGGTTGTCTCCGCCCATCTTTTCGAGCAGTCCTCTCAGCCAAGGATAGTTGGAGGAAGGGTAGCCGAACTCTTTGAGTGGAAAATCTACATCGACATATCCCGCTGCGATTTGCGAAGGTTCCATGTGGATTTGCCCATGAGTCACCTGTCGGGGTACTACGTAGCCTTTGATGACTTGCTGTGCGTGCTTGATGATGGTCATCAATACCTTGTGCTGGGGCACATTGTAGCTGTTGTACATCAGACCTTGCACACCCAAGATGCTGATGATGTCTTTTACTGGAGTCTCTGCTTTTAGCAGCATAGGCTCGTTGGTTAGGTTTGATGTCTGAGCTTCTTCCTTTAGGCTTTCCGCTTGACAAAGGCGATTGTTTGTTGACATTTCAATGCTTTTTTTTTTATATAAATAAAAAACATGGAAAGGGCAGAATGGATACCTTTTATATGCCCCGATTTTTTGGTTGGTCTGTTGGGGCATTTTGCAATAATTATTCAAACTGCCCCACCATGCCTATGTAAATCCGATGATTCGGAATTGACATAGCAGAGCTACGTTTGAATTTGTCAATAATTGCAAATACCCAACCAAGAGCGACCAAACTCTATGGGTACATAAAAGGGGACAAACCCAAAATCTTATTTTTTTTGATTCCACCACAGCCTAAGCCATGGCTTCCTCTTCCAATAAGATGCAGCAAAGGTAATGATAATTATTGTAACGACCAAATGTTTTCGCCATTATTTTCAATATCCACTGTAATTTTGTGTCTTTCCTTTCTGGAGAGAGGTAAAAACAACAAAAAAGGCACCCCGATTGCTCGGAGTGCCCAGGTTTTCCCAATATATATGTGTATAAGTAAAAGATGAATCATTGTTGATGTGTCTAGCTTCTTGTGGAAGTTAGGTTAGTCCCAACTGTCCCAGGAGAAGCTGGAACCCTTGGCACCGCTGATCTCTGAGTCAGAGGCTCCCAAGTTGCCATCGCCTTCTTCCTTGATGTCGATGGTGGGCGTGTCTTCACCCGGTTGCCATCGCTTGTCACTTCGGCTTGGATCTGATGATGTATCCAGCAGGCTCTCCTCGCTGTCCAACTGTATGCAGTAAATGCGAGGACTTATATATCTATTCTTTTTCATGTTTCCCGAAATTTAAAATGTATCCTTGATGTTTATCTTTGAAGTTTGGAGCATGATGGTTACTTGATTACCACCTTCTTGCCGTTGACGATGTAGATGCCAGGTTGCACACCTGTCAAGGCATCTACCTCCTGTCCGTTGAGGTTATATACCTTGCCAGACTTTGCGCTAGCTAGGTTGGTGATGCCCACGATGCGTGTGGTCTCGCCATCGCTGATGCCCAGGCTGAACTCCTTGGCACTGGTGCTGGCAGTCTTGTCTCTATTTGGTTGGAGCCAACAACGGAATCCCTTCATCCAGTGTGAGGATGATGTCAAGTGGTATAAGTCACCATTATTAAATATGTATGAGTCTGCTGGCAATGTTGTGTGAGGGGCATAGCTTCCATACATATCCATGTCGTAAAGCTTCCACTCGTTCTGAAGTGAAGTTGCAATGGTGAACTTTTCATCGCTGATGGTTCTGACTTCTTGAGTCGCATAGCTTACGCCGCCATCTGCTTTATCTACGATGTAAATCTCGCCGCTTATCGGTCTGTCTGCACCCTCATCCCATGTGGTGTAACTCTTTGTGCTGTTCTTGTGGTCATCCACGAATTCCTTCGACAACCAGATGATGTATGGCTCGTCGCTGATAAGCATGTCGTCGCCATCGTTGGTAGGCTCCTCCACAGTCTTGAATCCGATGATGCGATGCTCTACGCCGTCGCTCACGGTCTCGTACAATTTGTCAGCCTTGGCAAGTTTGGCATCGTCGCCGAACGCCTTGTGGAATTGTGCCTTGTTCAAGCTCACTGGCAATACAAGTGAGTTCCATGCGCCTGTTGCTCCTTCCGTCTTAGGACTTACGAACGTACGCTTGAAGTACATCGTGATTCCGTCCTTGTAAGCTTTTGTCTTCTCGGAAGGATCTTTTGACTCGTCGAACACGATGTCTTGCTCCTCGGTGCAATCCTCTGTTGGCATTTCATCATCGGCTACACCGTTGGCATCCTTGTCATTATTGAGCAAAATGCCATAAATCTTCAGACCATTCAACACATTTGCTCCATTGCCACTGGTAATAGTCACTGCATCGTAGTCTTCTTTTGGATTGATAACAACATAGCCCATTTTTCCACGAGTGATAACGTTTGCAGCCAACACGCTCCAGTCTGAATAGGTCTCAATGGCTTTAGGTGTTTTGCCATCATCTTCATATACACCACTTTTGTAGGTCTTCACTTGCATGGCATTTGCCAAAGTTACTGCTAATCCTAAGTCATCTTGGTCAATTGCTATTAACAACTGCTTGTTCTTGGTAGCTGTTAGCCCCAAGTCGATACCCAAAATGTTGGCTCCTGCTACTTGCGTTACAGGGAGGAGGGTGTAGGTAGCTTCTTTACTATCACTGCCTAAATTTCCATCAATGCAGTTGGCGATATCGGTTGCTCCATTGCCTATGTTTACACCTGCGGCGAACAAGGTCTTGTCGGCATCAATGCTAGCACCTGTGTTGTCGAATGACACGATGGTTGCATCTTCTGCAGGGTCGTCAAGTCTTGCTTTTGCATCTGCCGTGTAGGCATAGTAAATGTTCATGGCACTGAGATTGGCACCCAACAAACCATTTGAGTAGAGGCGAATCTCATCGAAGGCTGTACCTGCTGGTACATTTATGTTGTAACGCACCTTGTGAGTATCTTCACTACCGATGAGCTTGGCGGCGATGGCATCGACATTTATTTGACTACCCACTTCCTTGCCGTCTTTGTAGATTTTCACATTCATTAGTTTCAGAACATCGGCACTCAATCCGCTTCCTTTCGCTGTGGTCACAAAACCAGCTTGTACAGCTTTGCTTCCATCGGAGATGTAACCGTCTTTCTTCTTGATGCTGCAGAGATAAGTGCTTCCTAGATTGATTCCACCGACATAAGTGGCATAGTCTGAGAGGTTGGATGTCAAGATGTTCTTAGAGTTCTTTACAAATTTTAAAATATCTACACCTATGTCCGTACCGTCTCCCAACGTGTATTCAGGGTTGGTTCCGTCGGAGTTCGTCAGAATATATTCTCCTTTCTTGCTGGCTGCTTGGTCGCTTTCCTTGCCACCATAGTGGATGGTGATGTCCTGATAGCAGCCATCGGTATTGGTGAGTCGCATCACGACATCAATGCCATATTGTGAGTCTTCCTTGTAGGCATCGGTCTTGCCGAAGTCGAGCATATTGGTAGTAGGGTCGAAAGATACTTTGTCTTTCTCATCTACTTTCACTCCGTCTTTGTTTGTCTCACAAGAAATCATGCTCCATGTAGCGTCGGGATAGTCTTCTTTGTTCCAGTCGAGCTTGTACTTGGCATCGCAGTTGCACACTGCCACGCTGGCGTTCGGACTCATCTCGCACTGGTGGCCTGCCGAGATAGGCTTAGGTACGATGAAGGCATACTTCACGCCGATGCCGCTTAAAAGTTCCACACCGAACGACATAAATTTAGCTTCCGAGAACGCACATGGTGCCTTGATGGAAACTTTTTTGTCGCTATTGCCCAGACTCACACCTAGCACCGTGGAATTAATGGCTTTCTCGCAAACCTTGTTGCCGTCTTTGTCGTATAAGAAAATCGTTGGGGTGGGGGCAACGCTCACCACTTTAGTTGTATTATACACAAAACCAATCTCTGTTCCTTCAGGGAACACTTCTTCGTCTGACTTCTCGCTATTGATGGCTTTGACGGAGGCAGAACCTGATGAACCCAACTGTAACCCTGCCGATATGACACATTCGTTGGTTAGGTCATCATCGCATAAGTTCTTGCTAGTAAGATGACTGGATGAGTTGCTCGCATCTACCGTGATATTCGGGTCATAGTCCTTGATGCGAGTGTTGGTGAGCGAGTATTCCGCATCACCCACGAAGGCATAGTAGATTTCGAGTCCTTTGACCACGCTGAGGTCTATGCCGCTCTTACCTACCAAGGCAATCTCGTCGTATTCCTCGTCAGGCTGGTCTTTGGCGACAACATCCACCGCGTCGCTTCCGAGGTTGATGTCACCGACATTCAAGTCCAGTACGGTGAAGCCCAGTTGCTCCACTTCCGAGGTCTTCAAGAATTCGCCATCCTTGTAGAAGTTGATTTGGTAATTGGCTTGTAATACACTGAGTTTCAATACGTCACTCTGTCCAGAGATTTTGAATCCTGCCTTCGTGTCCTTGCTGAAATAGTGCTTCATGTCCTTGACTCCCACGATAGGCGAGCCATACAGGAGGCTGACATCAGCCACGGAAGGAACAGTGAAATGATTGCTCAAGTCATCGTCACAGAGATACTTGAGGTTGGCGGTTCCCGTGCCCACGGAGATGCCTCCTGCGGTACGGCTAACCATACAGTTATGCCCGACAAGGGCCATCCTTCGGGTAAGAGTCATCTTCTTATCCGGTGAACTTTTCTCCCAGTAGGTGTTACCCTGAGTCGAAGTCTCAGTCTCGTCTGCTGCCTGGATGTTGCTTGCAATCATCGACAGCAAGGTAGCCAATATCATTACGGCTCCCCTAAGTTTTTTACATACCATATCTTTTTCTCCTATATATACAATTACTCTGATATGGAAGATATACTTTTCTTGAAGTTATACAATTCTTGAGGTTTTACTTTCTTGAAGTTATACAATTCTTGAGGTTTTACTTTCTTGAAATATCACTTCTTTAAAGTTGTTCTTCCCTATGAGCTAAATATGAGCTGTTTTCTGAAGAATAAAAAATCAATCTTCAAGTAGTAGGAATGCAAAAACAAGGGTAATAAAAATCAATGTACCTTGCAGCAAAAGAAGTCAGTCACAAATGTCTAAAACATAACTGCTATAAGATGATCAATAATCAATTCATGCGCAAAAGTACCATTTAATTCGATAGGTTGTTAGAAATTTATGTTAATAAAGGTTATTCGGGGGGGGGTAATTTTAAGATATTTAACTTTAGAGAGCGAAATTTCTTTGTTTTTTTAGGAAAAATGATTAAAAACAACGAATGATTGTAGTGAATGTTACAAACTGATTACAGCACCCCGAT
>DKCU01000160.1:22107-29837 GCA_002451555.1 Candidatus Segatella albertsiae | reverse complement strand
CACTTTTTCAAGTGGACTCTTATATGATAAATATAGAATAATGACAAAATGATAAAAAATAGAATAAAAACTTGTTTGGGAGCATGGATGCTACTCATGCTTCCCAATACATTACAGGCACAAAACTTCAACGAATATTTCGTTGACAAGACACTGCGAGTGGATTACATCTTTGCGGGCAATGCCAAGCAACAGATGATAGCTGTCGATGAACTGAACGTCATGCCTCGCTGGTATGGCAAGAAGCAACGGCTCAGCGAGGTTCCTGTGGAAGGCAACGGACAGATTACGGTAAGAGACCATCATACAGGGAACGTCATCTACCGCAACTCCTTCTCCACGCTCTTCCAGGAGTGGCTCAGCTATCCACAGGCACAAACCAATACCCAGAGCTTCGAGAACGTCTTTCTCGTTCCTATGCCCAAGGACACAGTGGACATCACCCTCTCATTGTTCAACAATCGTCGGGAGGTAACCACTTCGTTGACCCATCAGGTAGCTCCATCCGACATCCTCATCCATCACAAGGGCGACAAGACCACTCCTTACGAGACCATCCAGCAAGCTGCCGACACGACCAAGTGCATCCATATCGCATACGTGGCTGAGGGATATACGGAGGCAGAGATGGGTACATTCCTTCAGGATGTGAAGGAAGCCAACGAGGCTCTCTTCGCCCACGAGCCATTCAAGGAGATGAGAGATAGATTCAATGTCATCGCCGTGAAATCGCCTTCCGAGGAAAGTGGTACAAGCGAACCAGCCAAAGGCATCTGGAAAAAAACCGCCCTCCACTCGCACTTCGACACCTTCTATAGCGACAGATACCTCACCACGCTTAACTTGAAGGACTTGCACGATTGGCTCGCCGGTACTCCATACGAGCACATCATCGTACTCGTCAACACGGAGAAATATGGTGGCGGCGGCATCCTCAACTCATACAACCTCTCCATGACCCACAACAAGTGGTTCAAGCCTGTGGTGGTACATGAGTTCGGACATTCCTTCGCAGGACTTGCCGATGAGTATGCCTACGAAGAGGAACAGATTCCGATGTACCCACATGATGTCGAGCCATGGGAGCCAAACATCACGACCCTCGTCAACTTCTCCAGCAAGTGGGAGGACATGATGAAGAAAGGAACCAAGATTCCTACCCCTCTGTCCAAAGACCCGAAGGTTGCCAAGACCAAAGTGGGTGTCTTCGAAGGGGCTGGCTATAGCACCAAGGGAGTATATCGAGGCGTGCAAGACTGCCGCATGAGAATCAACGACACCCCTGAGTTCTGCCCAGTGTGCAAGAGGGCCATCACCAACTTGATAGATTTCTACACGAAATAAAATCCCCCTATAGCAATGAAAGAAAGAAAAATCGAAATCGAATACCAATTCGCACAACTCTCAGAGCTGAGCGAAGAAGAGAAGGCTCTTGTAGAAAAGGCCATCGCCGCCACCAACAACTCGTATGCCAACTACAGCCACTTCCATGTAGGTGCCGCCTGTCTCTTGGCAGACAGTCGCATCGTGATAGGAGCCAACCAGGAGAACGCCGCCTTCCCGTCAGGACTTTGCGCCGAGCGTTCAGCCGTATTTGCAGCTCAATCCAACTATCCCGAGCAATCCATCAAGACCATCGCCATCGCGGCAAAGAACGAGAAGGGGTTCTTGAAAGACCCAATCTCGCCCTGTGGCGCTTGCCGACAGGTGATACTTGAGATGGAAGACCGATACAAGCAACCGGTACGTATCCTCCTCTATGGCACCGAAGGCATCTATTGCTTCAAGAGCATCAAGGACTTGCTTCCATTCTCCTTCGTTGATGCTAATATGAGATAAGATTGACAATATGAGATAAGATTGACAAACTCGACACAACAAAAAAAATAAATCCAAGAAGATAGGCAGATATTTCTTCTGCTAGTCTTCTTGGATTTCTTGTTTCTGGAAACAGCTAATATCGTTTCAGCAAATCGTCTATCACCCATCCCACGACCTTGGGTTTCAGTCCATCCAGCATATGATTGACCTGCGCAATCCTCGCCTTCATATCAGGTGTATTGCGATATTTCTCATATCCCTCCTTGGCTTTCAGCCATTCATTCCAAGCATTCACCCAATCCTCGGCAAACAAATGACAGAATCCTAAGCGATAGTGCGCATCAGGCTTCTCCTTGTCGTAACACAAAGGAAGCATCGCCTGATAAAGCGGAATAGCCTCAGCATATTTGCCCTGGTTGAAATAACTCTCGGCATCTGCCCAATAATAGAGGGAACGCTCATGGGGAGAAAAGTTATCCAATGAGGGTATTGCCTCGTCCAAGTACTTGACGGCATTCCCGTAATCCCACTCGTAATAGTAACACAAGCCAAGATAAGCCTTGTAGCGAGGATTCAAACGGTAGTTCTTGTCCAGCTCCTGCATGATCATCAAGCATTCATGGTACTTCTGCGAACCGAAATACTCCAATGCCTTGCCTAATTGCTCGGAAGCCTGGTTCTGTCGTTCGGAAGTTTTCCTCTGCATAGAGGCATCCTTTTGCTGCTGTCCATAACAACCAAAAGATTGAACGGAAAAGAGAATAAGCCAAAAGACAACAGCCCTACAAAAGGACAGCCTTCTCCTTTGCCACTGCCTAAGAAGTCTCAACATTCCCCCTTTCATTCTTCCTTTTTCTCCTCTCTATACAGATAGCAGCCAGCATCCGCCTTGTCCTCGTCACGCTTCAATCCGTTGCGGTCGTATTGCAAGGAAGTGACAGGATCCGCAGCACCGATGGCTGCCGACTTGCTGGACAAACGGAAATCATATATCAAGTTGTCGGTATCGAAAACCATAAAATGCTTCTCACCAAACTTCGTCGTATCTTTTACATCCTCATAAATGACTTTCGTGAACTTCAAGCTATCTTCCGTCTGCATCTTCTCCGTGCGGAGCACACAATGGTCGAAGGCGAAATTGAGTGGCTCGTCATCCACTGGAGTCCATACCACCTCGTCATTGGCATAGCCCGTCACCAAGGAGTTTTGCACCTTCAGATTCAGGACAGGTGCCATGAAACCGATGGCGGAACCTCGACGAGCATCGAATGGATAGAACTGGGCGATGGTGCAGTTATTGACTTCGACATCCCCGCCCCAAACATACAAACAATGATCGAAGGTATTGGAAATCTGAGTGTTATAAAGCTGAACCTTGGAATAATCCACTCTGATACCATATCCTTGGCAATTGTGAATCGTAGAGTTCTCGACCCGCAATTTCTGCACGCTGACATCGCTGGAATCCACCATGATACCATTGTAGGCACTATGCAAGTCGGTATATTTCAACTCGTTGTTCTCGGAGAAACCATAGAATCGTATGCCTTGCCATTGCCCAGGAGTACGGTCGTATGGGAGATAATCAAACATGTGGTCTATGCGATCGCCACGCAAGGTGACAGGTTTCTCCGCCGTACCATTCGACAGCAACTTGCCATCAACATCTATCCCGGCATCCTCATGAAAATAAAGCGTCGCCCCTTCCTTAATCTTCAAAGTAGCCAAGCTATCCACCTTGATTCCACCATAGATGACAATCGGCTTCTGGTAGCCATTGGCATTCGGCTCACCCAAGACAAGTTCCTCACCACGCTTCACCTCCACGTCAGTAAGTCGCTCAGCATCCCAAGACATCGCCCTCAAGTTGACCTTCTGCTGCGCCCCGCTCTCCAATGTGAAGACCAAGTTGTCCTCCACCAACTGAGGCTCATCTTCCTGTTGCTGAGCGGAAGTCAACTCCACGAATACTCGGATGCTATCTCCCTTGCGAATCTCCACGTCACGTGTCTGATAGCCAACAGTTTGCCCAAGAAAAGTACCATCCACGTTGACACGGAACCCCTCTTGGTTGCCACCCTCCAGACGGATGTTGCTACAGCGAATCCCCTTGCCTGTGCGGTTATACACCCACATCGTCTTGGTCGGCGTAGGGACGTTCGAGAAAGTCGTGTCGAGCTTCACGGTATCGGTGGAGAAAGAGAGCAAATCTGCCTTCGAAGCAGAAAAGTCCTCGTCGTCCATACATGAAGACAAACCGAAGAATGAAAATACACCTATTATATATAATAGGACTGAGTTCTTGTTCATACGTAATTGCGTCGATTTATTGTTTGTTCTACAAAACATGCTTTATCTTGCACTATTTTTATCCGAATTATTTGTTATTTTGCTGCACTTTTACCCATAGGCTGTAAAACATACAGGGATAACAACTAAATAAATAACGCAAGTAATCCCAAAATATTGTTTGAGATTGCTTGCGTCTCTATCAAGTCGTAATTTTTCAAACTTACATCTCATCCTTGGCAAATTCCATGACTATCCTCACAACCTCGGCAGCCTCATCCAAAGTCATCACCTGACTGATAGGCAAGCTTAGCTCCTCGGCATGCAACTGTTCAGAGACAGGAAGAGACAAGGAAGACAACTCAGGATAACATTCCTGTTTGTGAGGAGGTATCGGATAATGTATCAAAGTTTGAATGCCATGCTTTGACAAATATTGTTGCAAAGCATCCCTGTTCTTACAGAATATCGGAAAGATATGATATACGTTGCTAACATCAGGCATGAGCCGAGGCAAACGAATCATGCCAGAAATCCTTTCAATTGCAGACTCACCACATCCCACAAGATGCTGATAATAATAGCGAGCCAACTTCTGACGACGAGCATTGTCCTCGTCCAAGTACCTCAACTTGACAGAAAGCACAGCAGCCTGTATCTCATCCAGGCGACTATTACGTCCCTTGTACTTGAACACATACTTCTTTTGCGAACCATAGTTCGCAAATGCACGAATGACAGCAGCCAACTCTTCGTCATCCGTAGTTACAGCACCGCCATCGCCCAAGGCACCGAGGTTCTTTCCCGGATAAAAACTATGCCCTGCCGCATCACCCAAGCTTCCAGTTCGCTTGCCTTGCTTTTCGTCAGCAAGACACCACCCTTGGTTTTCATCGGCAAGACGCTCTTGGCTTTCATCGGCAAGACGCTCTTGGCTTTCATCGGCAAGACTTCCATCCCGTTCATTAGTCAAACTTTCACAAGTCCCCATGTATCGGCAACCGTGCGCCTGGGCGTTGTCCTCCACCAACTTCAGTTGATGCTTCTTGCAAATATCCCCGATACGCCGGGTATAAGCACACCTGCCATACAGATGCACAATCATCACGGAGCGAGTCCTGTCCGTGATAGCTTCCTCGATGCGGGCATCATCTATCTCCAAGGTATCAGGATTCGGTTCCACCAAGACAGGCTTCAGCCCATTCTCAGTAATCGCCAAGATAGAAGCGATATAGGTATTGGCAGGTACGATGACCTCGTCTCCCCTCCTCATCACGCCCATCTCAAGATAGGCACGGTAGATGAGAGTCAAGGCATCCAACCCATTGCCCACCCCGACACAGCACTTCGTACCGATAAAGCGAGCGTAGTCTTCCTCAAACTGTGCAACAGCTTTCCCTTGGAGATACCATCCCGAATCCACGACACGGCTTACCGCCTCGTGGATTTCGTCGGCACGCAGCAAGGTTACTTTCTGCAAATCTAAAAACTTAACACTACGATTCATATCTTTTTGGGCAAAGGTAATATTTTTCAAGCAAAACGCCAAACAAATCCTCCCAAAACTACATGAAAAGAGCAAAAATAGATGCTCCTATCACGGTCATCACACCGCAAACCACGATGGAAAGGCTGCTCATCGCTCCCTCTATCGTACCCATCTCCATCGCTCTCGCCGTTCCCAGCGCATGAGCGGAACATCCGATGGCGATACCCTTGGCTATCGGTTCCTTGATGCGAAGCAAAGACAAGAACTTCTCGGCGAAGATATTGCCCAAAACACCAGTCACGATGATAACCACCACAGACACGGAGACATGACCGCCCAACTCCTCCGATACACCTATGCCTATAGCGGTCGTGATAGACTTAGGCAAGAAAGTGACATAGGCGGCATGGTCGAAATGAAACAGCACCGCCAATAGTAGAACAGAGCACAAACTTGCCAGTACGCCAGAGAATATACCCAAGAGAACTGCCCGATAATTTTTCTTCAGCAACTCCACTTGTTGATACAAGGGAACCGCCAGACAGATGGTTGCAGGTGTCAGCAGATAGCTGATGCTGTTAGCGCCCGCACTATAAGTGGTATAGCTCACACCCGTGAGAAGCAAAGTGCAAATAACCAATATGATGGAAATCAAGAGCGGATTCATGAGCGACCATCCCGTCTTGATTTTCAAAAACAAGCCTATGCCATAGGATGCCAAACTAATCAACACCCCGAAGAATACTGAATCTTGAAACAAAGTAGTCATATTATCCTTACTTTATAGTTTTTCTTTCTTGAGTTTTTCTTTTACCCTTTTACTTTTTACCCTTTTACCTTTTTACCTTTTTACCTTTAAAAGCCCCTTTATGACGGCGAATCACAAACTGGGTAATATATCCCGACACTCCCATCACGATGAATGTACTCAACACAGTGACAATGATATAAGCAAACCAAGAGTTGCCTATCGACTTATAGGAATCTATCAGTCCCACGGCAGCAGGAATAAACATCACAGGCATCACGGCAATCAAGAAACTACTCGTCTCACGGATGTCCTTCACCTTGATTAACTTCAACTCCAATGCCACAAACAAGAGGACGATGCCATAGATACTTGCAGGGATTGGCAAAGGCAAACAAAAATGCAACAACTCTCCCAAGAAGGAGAAAGCGATGATAATCAAAAACTGAATCAGATATTTCATGATGCCTACAATTCGATTTTCTCTATATATTCCTCGATAAGTTTTGATGTCTCATACATACCCAGCCTACTGCAATCCAGGCAGATGTCATAATCATTGGCATCGCCCCAGGTCAAACCAGTATAATACTTATGGTATGCGATACGGCAATCCTCCACATGCTCCACAAACTCCTTGGCATCATCATAAGAGAGATTTTGCTCTTGCTGAATGTCGGCGATTCGATGCTCCATCGACCCTTTCAAGAACACAGACACCAAATCCTTGCGTTCCCTGAAGATATAGTTGCCACAACGACCGATGACGATGCAATTCTCATCACCTATCATATCCGCAAGAATGTGCAAAGGCTTCTCTGTCAAGTCGCGACGGCTTTCCCCAAAAGAAGACATGGCAAACAACAGTTCGTCAACCGGGCGCTCATCAAAAAAAGCTTCCATCTCATCAAGCACTCCACGCTCACTTGCCATCTCCAGCAAGTTTTTTCTGGTATAGAAAGGAATACCATAGTTTTCTGCCAGCAGTTTGCCTACATTGACGGCTCCACAACCACACTGGCGAGCAATCGTAATAATCATTGAGTTACACTTATTTTAAGTTATATATAAACAAAAAAGCTAAGAAGTCGAAACCTCTTAGCTTTTTGTCGGGGCGACAGGATTCGAACCTGCGACCACCTGTTCCCAAAACAGGAGCGCTACCGGGCTGCGCTACACCCCGCTTGCATTACTTATTGCTTTTGTCATGATGATTGAGTCGGGGCGACAGGATTCGAACCTGCGACCACCTGTTCCCAAAACAGGAGCGCTACCGGGCTGCGCTACACCCCGCTCATCTTCATCCATCGACTTAGCTTTAAGCCTCATTTCTGAATTGCGAGTGCAAAGGTACTACAAATATTTCATTCCACCAAATTTTTC
>DKCU01000160.1:21223-22011 GCA_002451555.1 Candidatus Segatella albertsiae | reverse complement strand
ACCTTATTATATATATAGGGCTATTTGCCTTTGAGCAACTTCTTATTTACTTTGAATCGGTCGAAGCCAAGCCCATACACACCGATGACCGCACTCTGACTCACGAAGGCCGTCGGGTCTATCTCGTCGATGAGTCGGAAAATCTTCTGCGACTCGCTCTGTCGTGCCAAGACAAAGAGCATATGAACGTCCTTGCCGCTATAACCACCATGACCATCCATCACCGTACAACCTCTATCGGCAGCCGTATTGATGGCGGCACTCAACTCCAAATACTTGTCGGAAATGATGAAGAACTGAACTGATCGACGCAAGGTGTTGACGACATGATCGACACAAAGCGAGGAAACAAACAAGCACACATAGCCATAAATGACCATCTCCCAACTACGGAGTACGAAATAACTACTCGTGATAATCAGCAAGTCGCATACCAAGATGGCATGACCCAAGGAGATGTTGTAATACTTGTTGATCATCGCCGCCACAGTGTCCGACCCTCCCGTACTGCCATTGCACGACAATCCCAAGCCTGCGCTTGCACCCATGCAGAAAGCACCGAGCACAGTTGCCATGAAAGGTTGGTCGTGCAGCAAGGTGATGTTGCCACCTCCATAATGCTCGATGATGCGAGTATAGATGGCAAACAAGGAGATGGCGTAAAGCGTCTTCACACAAAACCGCCACCCTAAGATACGAAAGGCTATCACCAGGAGCATCACATTGAGCCCGAAATACGACACGGACACCGGCACACCCAATCCCCAATAGAGGATGGAGGCGATACC
>DKCU01000160.1:0-21169 GCA_002451555.1 Candidatus Segatella albertsiae | reverse complement strand
GGAGGCGATACCGCCGATGCCACCCATCGTAATATGGTTGGGCAACAGGAAAATGTTCAAACCAATACTACCCATCAACATAGCCAAGGCAATGATGATGTAGTCTCTAATCTCATGAATTCTACTTTTTCTCGTCATAAAATGATGTATATTTTTATTACGACTGCAAAATTACGAAGTTTTTTCGGAAAATTAAGACAAAAAAGATAGATATTCCAAAAAATATGCCTACTTTTGCAGCATTACTACAACTATTATCCGATTGTAGTATTCAAAATACTCTATTGTTTCATCAAAAACATGAAAGTTATGGCAGAATACACTACGATTATCAAAAACTGGAAACATCTTGACAACGGCCTCCCCTACAAGTGGGTCGTAGATTATGCGTCGTACAATGCCTACGGCAACTTCGAGCTGACATCCGAGGACTGGGAGAAGAGAGACTATATCGTCAACTTCAAGGGCAACTCCGAGCTGACCACCGAATTCGACCACCAGAAAGCCCTCAGCCAAGCCATCGAGGACATCTCCGCCCTCGTCATAGACACTTTCGGCAAAGCCACCAAAGACATCACTTTCGTGTGCATCCCTGCCTCCACCCAAGCCAACACCCAGCGTCGTTTTGCAGAATTCAGCGAGAAAGTGTGCGAGAAAACAGGCATGACGAATGCCTATCCACTCATTTCTTGGAAACAAGTGACAGACGAATACTCCATTGACAGCGACGCCTTGAAAGACAAAAACATCCTACTCTTCGACGACATCATAGCATCGGGGGGTTCTGTTTGCAGATTCGCAGAAAAGATGAAGGACATTGGAGCAAACGTAGTAGCTGCCATTGCGCTTGGCAAAAAGATGTAATAGCCAAGATATTACCTTTACAGCCTTTACACTTTACCTTTAAAGCCCTTAGCCAAACCACCCTCCGAGGTTTCCTTATAAAGAGAAGGAAGATCATGCCCAGTCTGTCGCATGACCTCCACCACCCTATCGAAGGAAACACTGTGATGCCCATCGGAGAAAGAGGCATAAAGGTCTGCATCCAAGGCACGAGCTGCAGCAAAGGCATTTCGCTCGATGCAAGGTATCTGAACCAAGCCACACACAGGGTCGCAAGTCATGCCCAAGTGGTGTTCCAAGCCCATCTCAGCAGCATACTCTATTTGGGAAGGACTGCCACCAAAAAGCTGGCAAGCAGCAGCTGATGCCATGGCGCA
Source organism: Candidatus Segatella albertsiae (assembly GCA_002451555.1). Taxonomy (GTDB): domain Bacteria; phylum Bacteroidota; class Bacteroidia; order Bacteroidales; family Bacteroidaceae; genus Prevotella; species Prevotella albertsiae. Next base: position 19,949 of record DKCU01000160.1, on the reverse strand, counting down.
AGCAACCCCCACCTCACCCTGACAACCAACATCGGCGCCACTGATGGAAGCATTCTGCTTGACCACATTTCCCACCAAGCCCGCAGTAGCCAAGGCTCGCAAGATGCGCTGTTCGCTCATGCCATGAGAAGTATGCATATGATAGAGCACTGCAGGCAACACACCGCAGGCGCCACAAGTTGGAGCCGTCACGATGATGCCACCCGAGGCATTCTCCTCGCTCACCGCAAGGGCATAAGCATACACCAATCCACGGCTCTGCAAAGAAGCTCGATACCCCTTGGCTTTCGTATAGTAGGTAGCAGCCTTGCGTGGCAACTTGAGCGGACCAGGCAGCACACCCTCATGATCCAAACCATGATGAACCGCTTGTTTCATCGTTTGCCAAACCATGTCCAAGAAATCCCAGATTTCCGGTCCTTCACATTTCTCGACATATTCCCAGAACGAACGACCATTGTCATAGCACCACTGCTGGATGTCCGCCAGTTTGTTCAGTTCATAGACATCCTTGGCTCCCAGTTCTCCCTGCTCATCCTTTCCTTCCGAGAGAGCGCCGCCACCGATGCTATACACCGTCCACTCGTCCAAGACATCCCCATCGACATCCTTGCCCACAAACTTCATCCCGTTAGGATGAAAGGGAAGGAATGTCTGTGGTTCCCAATTGATCTTGACAGAATGGTGTGGTTGGATAACTTCCTCGATAGCCACATCCGTCATGTGCCCCTTGCCTGTTGCGGCAAGACTTCCGTAGAGAGTCACCTCATAAGAAGCAGCATTTCCACAACGCTGCAAGAATAGTTTGGCAGCACGTTGAGGTCCCATCGTATGACTGCTCGAAGGTCCCTTTCCTACTCTATATAATTCCTTTAAAGATTTCATCGCAGATAATGTTGTTTAATAAATGTTGAGTTAGATTTCCACCACGCAAGCGTCACAGCTAGAGCTCCACCACGCAAGTGTCACCAGACAAAGGAAGTATCATCAAATAAAGGTCAAGCCAAACAGAGACTGCCTAACTTGACCTTTATCATTATACCTTATTATATAATTACTTAGTGATACATCCTTACTTGATGATTCCTTCCTCGACGAAAATCTTCTTCAAGATAACCACAGCCTTCTCCACCTGTTCCTTGGTATGAGTTGCCATCAAGGCGAAGCGTACCAATGTGTCCTGAGGAGCACAAGCTGGTGGGATAACAGGGTTGATGAACACACCTGCGTCGTAAGCCATCTTCGTCACAACGAATGTCTTCTCTGCATCGCGCACATAGAGAGGAATGATAGGACTCTCAGTCTCACCAATCTCGAAACCTTCCTCACGGAAACGCTTCAACGCATAGTTGGTTACATCCCAAAGGTTCTCGAAACGCTCAGGCTCGTTCTGGATGATGTGGAGAGCCTCAAGTGCTGCGGCTGTCGCAGCAGGAGTATTGGAAGCACTGAAGATGTAAGTGCGGCAGTTGTGGCGGAGGAAATTGATAGTATCCTTGTCTGAAGCGATGAAACCACCGATGGAAGCCAAGCTCTTAGAGAATGTACCCATGATGAGATCCACTTCGTCGGTCAATCCAAAGTGATCGCAAACACCACGACCTTGCTTACCAAAGACTCCGAGGCCATGAGCCTCATCGACCATGATGGAGCAATTGTACTTATGCTTCAACTTGACAATCTCTGGCAAGTTGGCCAAGTCACCCTCCATGGAAAACACGCCATCCACCACGATGAGCTTGATAGCCTCCTGAGGAAGTTTAGAGAGCACGCGCTCCAAGTCTTCCATATCGTTGTGCTTGTAGTGCAACTGTGTGGCAAATGACAAGCGACGGCCATCTACAATAGACGCATGGTCACGATCATCACAAATAATATAGTCGTTACGACCTACTACGCAAGCCAAAACACCTTGGTTCACAGAGAAACCCGTAGAGAAACAAAGTGTCTCGTCCTTACCCATAAACTCAGCCAACTCCTTTTCGAGCTGCACATGCAAATCGAGGGTGCCATTGAGGAAACGGCTTCCAGCACAGCCTGAGCCATACTTGTCGAGCGCAGCCTTGGCTGCATCAATGACACGCTGGTCGTTGGTCAAACCCTGGTAAGCATTAGAGCCGAACATCAAGATCTTATGACCATCGATATCGGTTACCTCTGTCATCTGCTTACTTGTGATCTCACGGAAGTAAGGATACACACCGGCAGCCATGTACTTCTGAGGTTCACGATAATTCTTGTATCTTTCTTGTAATTGTCCCATTATTAATAGGTGTACTTTTATTATTTTCTAAGTTTCAGGGTGCAAAGATACAAAAAAGATGTTATAAATCCTATTTTTTTCTAAGAAAGTTTACTTTTAGCGTTTTTTTCGTCTGCAAAAAGCACATTTTTAAGACAAAATTACTATTTTTGCAAAAACAAAGCATATAATAATGCACATAATTTAGAAATTGTACGAAATCTAAGAATTGTACGAATGAAAAAAAAGATAGTATTCATCATGAATCCAATTTCGGGCACAAGCAGCAAAGCAGCCATACCGAACTTGATTGATTCTACCTTAGACAAAGAACTCTTCGATTACGAGATAAGAATGACCGAAAGAGCTGGACACGCATCGGAAATCGCCACCGAGGCCAAGGACAACCATGTCGATATTGCCGTTGCCGTTGGTGGTGACGGAACCGTCAATGAGGTAGCTCGCTCCATCGTTCATTCCGACACGGCTTTGGGTATTATACCATGTGGGTCGGGCAACGGCCTGGCTCGCCACCTTCTGATACCGATGAACCTGAAGAAGAGCATCGAGATTATCAACCAGTGCGAAATCCACGATTTGGACTATGGGGTCATCAACAACTACCCTTTTTTCTGCACTTGTGGCATGGGATTCGACGCTTTTGTCAGCATGAAGTTTGCCGAAAGCGGTAAACGAGGTCCTATCAGCTATGCGGAAAACATCCTCCGTGAAGGCTTGAAATACAAGCCTGAGACCTACACCCTTGAAGACGAGACTGGCACCAAGCAATACAAGGCCTTCCTTATCTCTTGCGCCAACGCCTCCCAATATGGCAACAATGCATATATTGCCCCACAAGCATCCATGAGCGACGGTCTGATGGATGTCATCATCATGGAGCCATTCGATGTCATAGAAGCTCCACAGGTGAGTTTTGATATGTTCAACAAGACTTTGGACAAGAACTCCAAAATCAAGACTTTCCGCTGCAAGAAGCTACACATCTCACGCAGCAATCCTGGAGTCATCCACTATGATGGCGACCCGGTGATGACCGGCGCTGACATCGATGTGCACCTCGAAGAAAAAGGCATCAAGATCATCGTCAACCCGAATGCCGACAAGAACGCTCGCAAGCCCAATGCCATCCAGACGGCTTTCACCGAGTTTTTCAATGACCTCAACGCCATGCGAGATGACATTTCAAGACAAAGCAAGAAAATGGAGGCTTTAAGCAAATTAGTACAGAGAAAACTGAATCTGTAACATCGCATAGTTTTCTGCAGTACATAACATTGTTTTCCGCAGTACATAAAATTGTTTTCTGCAGTACATAACATAACTTGTGGATTATACTTTAAAATAGGAAACAAAATCCTTAAATAGGAAACAAAATCCTTAAATATAAGACTACATTCAAAGTATAATCCACAGGTATATTTACAAATCAAATTACAAATAGAATTTGTCCGTTAATTTCGCATACCATTCCGAGCGGTTTCCATCCGCATCCATCATGGTCTCCACGACATTTTCCATCTCATTTCTCCTATGCCGTTCGAAAGAAAGCAAGACACGCTTTGGAGACTTCCTCTCCACAGTCTTAATAGCACACCTACCTACCAAATAAAATCCTGACATACAGCCTTCTGCAATAAATTGCTCCTCCACATCTACAGGCAGCACAACCGAGAATACTCCGTCATCCAAAAGTAGTCTTTTTATTCCTTGCCACAGTTCTCGAAAAGGCAACGTATCCGCATGGCGAGCCATACTCCGTTTATTGTCAGGATTTTTCAAGCTATCCACAAAGAACGGCGGGTTACTAACGATAGCATCAAATTTTTCCTCCGGCAAGAAATCCTGCAAGCGACTATGAACTATTTCGACACGATCTGCAAAAGGACTGGAAGCCACGTTCTCGCAAGCTTGCCGACAAGCATCCTCGTCCATATCTATGCCTACCACACGAGCATCTTGATACCTTTGAGCCATCATCAAAGAAATCAGCCCCGTACCAGAACCGATGTCCAAGATACGAGAACCACCCCTTGCCCATGCACCCACCAAGACGCCATCAGTGCCAACCTTCATGGCACACCTGTCTTGGAATATTTCAAACTGTTTGAATCGAAAACTACTCATTTGCTATTTTTTAATTAGAACGGCAAACGAGCCTAATTATTTTACATTTAAGCCTAAAAACAAGAGATTTACGAGGATATTCCATAAGAAATATACATTATTATATTAAAAATTGTATTTTAACAAGGCTAATTCAACAAAAAAGGCTAACTTTGCAAGTCAAAATGGATTTATAACTAGTTATGAACAACAATAGAGAAACTCAAGTACAAATGATCGCCGACTATGAAGGCGATGTAACCAAGCTTATCACAGAAAAAAAACCGGGGGCATACCCTATCCTATGTACCCGTGGCCTTGTGCTTTTCCCTACAGTTCTCACTCCTATCGTTCTGGGAAGAAGCCAAAGCGTCGCTTTATTGGAGCATATGCGTCAGCAAAAGACCGAAGACCCTATATTTTGCTCTTTCTGCCAAAAGGACGAAGAAGTAGAAATTCCTGAGCAAAAGGACTTAAGCGAGATCGGCGTATTCTGCCGTCTCATCAAGATGATCGATTTACCGGGTCCAGAAAAGCAAACGACTATCGTTGTCCAGGCACTTGGAAGATGCAGACTCAACAAAATCACTCAAACTCACCCTTACTACGAAGGTGAGGTGGAAAGCATCCCAGAGATCTGGCCAAAGAAGGGAGACTCGGAGTTCAAGATTCTCCAACAAGCCCTGTACAACCAAACCATCGACTTGATACATGCCAGCGAAGATATGTCTAACGAGGCCGAATATGCCCTCAACAACATCAGCAACCCTCTGGTGCGACCTAACTTCATCTTCTCTTCCATGCCTTACAGCATCGAGGAAAAGCTCAAGTTGCTCTCCATCAACAAACTCAACGACCGCATCACAGAAGCCATCAAAATGGGCAACAAGTTGATGCAACTGTTTGCGCTGGAGTCTGATATCAGAAGAAAGACCAAGAGCGACCTGGACGAACAGCAGCGCGAGTATTTCTTGCAACAGCAGCTCAAGAACATCAAGGAGGAGCTAGGAGGCAACGAGTCAAACCCAGAGAAGAAGGAGATCATAGAGAAAGCCAAGAACAAGAAATGGAATGAAAAGATCGAGAAGACCTTCCAGAAAGAATACAAGAAACTGGACACGATCAATCCTCAAAGCCCAGACTATCCCATCCAGATAAATTATCTGCAGACATTGGTTGATTTGCCTTGGGACGAGTGTACCAAGGACGACTTGAGCTTGAAACATGCCAAGAAAGTGCTGGACAAAGACCACTATGGCATGGAAAAAGTGAAAGAGCGTATCCTGGAATATCTTGCCGTGAGAGCCTTGCGCGATGACCAGAAGAGTCCGATCCTCTGCCTGTATGGTCCTCCTGGAGTGGGTAAGACTAGCCTTGGAAAGAGCATCGCCGAAGCCATGAAGAGGAAATATGTCAGGGTATCTTTGGGCGGTCTTCATGACGAGGCTGAAATCAGGGGACACCGCCGCACCTACATCGGTGCCATGCCAGGACGCATCATCAAGAGCATCCAGAAAGCTGGTAGTGGAAATCCCGTCTTCATTCTGGACGAGATCGACAAGATAGCCCAAGCCAACTTCAACGGCGACCCTTCTTCGGCATTGCTTGAGGTACTCGACCCTGAGCAGAACAACGCCTTCCACGACAACTACCTTGATGTGGATTACGACTTGTCCAAGGTCTTGTTTATCGCCACCGCCAACGACCTCGGCTCCATCCCTCGCCCATTGCTCGACCGCATGGAACTCATCGAGGTTAGCGGTTACATCACGGAGGAAAAGATCGAAATCGCCAAGCGACATTTGATACCCAAGGAATTGGAAAATACGGGGTTGAGCAAATACTCTCCTAAAATCAAGTTCGCCAAAGCTTCCATCGAGAAAATCATAGAGCACTATACCCGGGAAAGCGGTGTGCGACAGTTGGAAAAACAAATCAACAAAGCCCTGCGCAAGATGGCATACAAGTTGGCTTACGAGGAAGAGTTGGGCACGACAAGCATCACGCCTGCCGACATAGATACCTTGTTGGGCAACCCTCCTTTCAACCGCGACATCTACCAAGGCAACGACTACGCTGGTGTCGTCACAGGATTGGCATGGACTTCAGTAGGCGGAGAGATACTCTTCATCGAGACATCCTTGAGCAAGGGAAAGGCTGGAAAGCTTACCCTGACCGGAAACTTAGGAGATGTCATGAAGGAATCCGCCGTCATCGCATTGGAGTATGTCAAGGCACACATCGACTTGCTCGGTGTCGATTACCGCATCTTCAGCAATTGGAACATCCACATCCATGTGCCCGAGGGAGCAACACCTAAAGACGGACCATCGGCAGGTATCACCATCGCCACCAGCATTGCCTCCGCCCTTACCCAGCGCAAGGTACGCAAGAACACGGCGATGACGGGCGAGATTACTCTACGAGGCAAAGTGCTTCCTGTAGGCGGAATCAAGGAAAAGATTCTGGCAGCCAAGCGAGCTGGCATCACCGACATCGTGATGTGTCAAGCCAACCAGAAGGACATCGAGGAAATTCCTGAGCAATACCGCAAGGGAGTGGAATTCCACTATGTTGAGAATGTAGCCGATGTTTGGAGATTTGCGTTGACGGACAAAAAGGTTGACAATCCGATAGATTTCACCATCGAAGAAGATAAGAGCAACGAAGAAAAGAAAAAAGAAGCGTAGAGCAATCTACACATGATTTTCAATATTCAACACGAATTTATTAAAGATGAAATTTGAACTACAAGTAACAGATAAGGCCAGCGATGCCCGCACAGGTATCATCACCACCGACCACGGACAAATCAAGACTCCGATCTTCATGCCCGTGGGCACCGTGGGCTCCGTAAAAGGCGTACACTTCGACGAACTCCGCAACCAAGTGAAGGCTCAGATTATCCTGGGCAACACCTACCACCTCTATCTCCGCCCAGGACTGGAAGTGATGAAGGCAGCAGGTGGCTTGCATGGTTTCAACGGTTGGGAACGTCCTATCCTCACGGATAGCGGCGGCTTCCAAGTGTTCTCGCTGACAGGTATCCGCAAGCTGAGAGAAGAGGGATGCGAGTTTCGCTCCCATATTGATGGCAGCAAGCACATCTTTACACCAGAGAACGTAATGGACACAGAGCGCATCATCGGTGCCGACATCATGATGGCTCTTGACGAATGCCCTCCAGGACAAAGCGACTACCAGTACGCCAAGAAAAGTTTGGAGATGACGCAGCGTTGGCTGGACCGCTGTTTCAAACGTTTCAACGAGACGGAGCCTTTGTATGGTTACAACCAGAGCCTCTTCCCTATCGTGCAAGGCTGTACATTCCCTGAGTTGAGAAGAGAAGCTGCTAAGTTTGTCGCCGACAAGGGAGCCGACGGAAACGCCATAGGTGGTCTTGCCGTAGGTGAGCCTACCGAGGTGATGTACGAGATGATAGAGGTGGTCAATGAAATCCTGCCTAAGGACAAGCCTCGTTATCTGATGGGAGTGGGCACTCCACAGAACATCCTCGAAGCCATCGAGCGAGGCGTCGATATGTTCGACTGCGTGATGCCGACCCGAAATGGTAGAAACGCCATGCTGTTCACTTACAATGGCACGATGAACATGCGCAACAAGAAATGGGAGATGGACTTCAGTCCTGTCGATCCTGATGGATGCGACATCGACCGCACCACCACCAAGGCATACTTGCACCACCTCTTCAAAGCCCAGGAGTTGCTCGCCATGCAAATCGCAAGCATCCACAACTTAGCTTTCTACCTCCGATTGGTAACTGATGCTCGTCAACATATCGAGCAAGGCGACTTCGTGCAATGGAAGCGCTCTATCATCGACCAACTCGGACGAAGAATCTAAAAAAGTTAGGAGTTATAAGTTAGAGGTTTAGGAATGAACTACACCAAAGTCTTGGTTACAGCGACTATCCATCTAACCAAAGAAGAATCATAAAATGAAGAATTTCAAACAAATAAGGAAACATCGCAGAAGATACAAGTTGGAGCGATGGTTTGGCAAGCATTTTGCGTGGCTCATCAAAGCTTCGCAATGGACTGCTCACAAATTGAGATTCCTAAGATTTCTGAAATATATCAACCCATTCAGATACATCAAGCGCCTGGACTGGTATATCATCAAGAAGTTTGTGGGATATTATTTCTTCAGCATTGCACTGATCATTGCCATAGCCATCGTCTTCGATGTAAACGACAACTTGGCCAAGTTTACTGAGAACCATGCACCTTTGCGTGCCATCGTCTTCGATTACTACGCCAATTTCGTGCCTTACTTCGCCAACTTGTTTAGTGCCTTGTTTGTATTCATTGCCGTCATCCTCTTCACCACGAAGATGGCAGGCAATTCCGAGATTATCGCCATTCTCGCTTCAGGAACCTCCTTCAAGCGTCTCATGCGACCATACATGCTTACTTGCATCATGCTGTCCGCCCTGTCCTATACGCTTTCCGCATACGTCATTCCGCATGGAACCGTCGTCCGACAGAACTTCGAGAACATGTACAAGAAGAAATCGAAGAACACTTCGGCAGACAATGTGCAGTTGCAGGTGGATCGTGGTGTCATCGCTTACATACAGCACTATGACAACACCTGCAAGAGAGGATATGGTTTTTGCTTGGACAAGTTCCAGGACAAGAAGCTCGTCAGCCACCTCACAGCCATGGAGGTACAATACGACACCATCTCCGACTCCAAGTACCATTGGAAAATCCGCAACTGGAAGGTCAGAAAACTGCAAGGTATGAGAGAGCACATCACCAGCGGGGCTGAGAAAGACACGCTGATTACCATGGAACCTACCGACCTGGTATATTCCAAGGGACAGCAAGAGACGTTCACAAGTCCCGAGTTGAAAGCTTACATCGGCAAGCAGATAGACCGAGGCTCTGGCAACGTAGTGCAGTATCAAGTGGAATACCACAAGCGCATCGCCTCTTCGTTCGCCTCCTTCATACTGACCATCATCGGTCTGTCCCTATCAGCCAAGAAGCGGAAAGGCGGAATGGGCATGGCCCTGGGCGTCGGACTGGCACTCAGCTTTGGTTACATCATGCTCCAGACCGTATCTGCGACCTTCGCCATCCAAGCCAACTTTCCACCGATGCTGGCAGCATGGATGCCAAACTTCATCTTCGCCATCGTAGCATACTTCTGCTACCGAAAGGCACCGAGATAAAAAAAATAATAAATAATAATGTATAAGGAAAGCAATATATCTGTTTTCTAAATTATTCATTAACTATAATTTAAGTATTATGTATTTCGACGAATTAGATTTGAACGATAATGTGCTCGATGCACTTTACGATATGCATTTCGACAAATGCACCCCTGTACAAGAAAAATGTATTCCTGAGATATTGGATGGTAAGGATGTCTTGGGCGTAGCCCAGACTGGCACTGGCAAGACAGCTGCCTACTTGCTGCCTATCCTAAGCAAATTGGACGATGGCGGCTATCCTGAAGATGCCATCAACTGCGTGATCATGTCACCGACCCGTGAGCTAGCACAGCAGATAGACCAAGCCATGCAAGGTTTCAGCTACTACCTGCAAGGAGTAAGTAGCGTGGCTGTCTATGGTGGCAATGACGGAGGTAGATACGACCAGGAGCTCAAGAGCCTTCGCATGGGTGCCGACGTAGTCATCGCTACCCCAGGCCGTCTGATTACTCACATCAGCTTGGGCAATGTAGATTTGAGCAAAGTCAGTTTCTTCATTCTTGACGAGGCAGACCGTATGCTCGACATGGGTTTCTCGGAGGACATCATGACCATCGCCAAGAAACTGCCTAAGACTTGCCAGACCATCATGTTCTCCGCCACAATGCCGAAGAAAATCGAAGAGTTGGCGAAGACATTGCTCAAAAACCCTGTGGAAATCAAACTTGCCGTCAGCAAGCCTGCTGAAAAAATCAAGCAAGAGGCTTATGTTTGCTATGAGGCTCAGAAGATGAGCATCATCAAGGACATATTCAAACAAGGAGACCTCAAGCGTGTCATCATCTTCTGCGGAAGCAAGATGAAAGTTAAGCAACTCTCTGCTTCCCTACAACAGCAAAAGATAAACTGCGGCGAGATGCACTCAGACTTGACACAGCCTGAGCGTGACGACATCATGTTCAAATTTAAGAGTGGACAGATAGATGTATTGGTAGCCACAGACATCGTTGCCAGAGGCATCGACATCGACGACATCACCTTGGTCATCAACTTCGATGTACCTCACGATACAGAAGATTACGTTCACCGCATAGGTCGTACTGCTCGTGCCGACCGTGACGGAAGAGCTATCACCTTGGTCAACGAGATGGACATCTATTGGTTCCAGCAAATAGAGAAGTTCCTGGAAAAAGTGGTAGAAAAGATGCCTCTGCCTGAGGAATGTGGCGAAGGTCCTGAATATGTAAAGCTAGACAAGCCTACCAAACCTGGCAGGGATAGAAACGGCAAAGGCAAGTCTAGCGCCAAGAGCCGCAGACAAAAGGACCGCGACCAGACCGCCCACAAACGTAAGCCAAACAACAAGAACTACCGTCAGGAAAAGATGGGCAACCCTACTGGCGAGCCAAAAGCTGAGAATGGCGAGAACGGAACGAAGAACGAGAACACTGGTGGCAATAAGACAAGAAACGCCAACAGAAGAAAGAACTCTTCTAACGGAAAGGCCGCACCACAAAACAACACCAACGGAAAGCGACCAAACAATAGCAACGGCAACAAGCAAGGCAATCGTAAGAATCGCAACGCCCAAGACAACCGCTCCAACAAGAACCCACGCAACAACAACGCCGAGAACTTACGTCCTGGAAGCAACGGCCGAGGTAGAGGCGTCGCACAGAAGAAATCAAACGACAAGACAGCTTCACGCAAGCCAACACCTATTGTGAACCCACAAAAGAAAGAAAATGTCGTGAAGAAATTCATCAAACGAATTTTTGGCTTTAAGAAATAACCCAACATTTGCAACAAAATCAAGGAATTTGAGTTATTAAAGAAAGAACAAAACATTTAGAAATGAAGAAATACATCATCTTTGTGCTCATGGCATTGATGTCAACAACTGCCATGGCACAATCTTCAAGCATGACAGACGACCAAGTCATGCAGTTTGTGGTAAAGGAGCACAATTCTGGTACCTCAAATGCACAAATCGTCACCAAGTTGATGCAACGTGGTGTCGATATTTCACAAATTCGGCGTGTCCGTACCCGATATGAGCGAGAAGCGAAGCAAGGTGGATTGGACAACTTATCGGGAGCTTCCAATTCCAAAGGCTCTTCTCGCCTGAGAACCAACAACGGCAAGACTCGTGATGACTATGGCAAGCGAGCAGACCAAGAAGCCTCCAACTACAGCAACTATAGGGTGAAAGCGCAACGCGACAATTCGTATGTCCATACCTATAATGGTAACGACGAGGAATACATGGATATGCAGGATGAATTGTATGGCATCTACCCTGACTCCACCCAGATGCTTCGCCGACTGCTTGCCGAAAAGAAATACAACAGCAAGAAAGTGTTCGGTAGAGACATCTTTAATAACAAGGAGTTGAGCTTCGAGCCAAACATGAACATCGCCACTCCACAAAATTATCGTTTGGGACCTGGTGACGCTGTCATCATCGACATCTATGGTGCTTCGCAGAAAACCATCGAGAGCACGGTTTCTCCTGATGGAACGGTTACCATCGAAGGATATGGTCCTGTCAGCGTCAGTGGCCTGACGGTAGCTCAAGCCAACGCTCGCCTCCGTGGCACCCTCGGAAGCAGATACACTTCCAGCCACATCAAGTTGACCGTTGGACAAACCAAGACCATCATGGTCAATGTGATGGGTGAGGTGAAAGCACCGGGTACCTATACCCTCTCTGCATTCGCCACCGTCTTCCATGCACTTTATATGGCTGGCGGAACCAACGACCTCGGTACCTTACGTAATATTAAGGTATATAGGAACAACCGCCTTGTCACCGTCGTGGATATTTATGACTACATCCTCAATGGCAAGTTGACAGGCAACGTCCGTCTTGCCGACAACGACGTGATTGTCGTCGGTCCATACGACTGCTTGGTGAATGTCACGGGCAAGGTGAAACGCCCTATGTTCTATGAGATGAAGAAGAACGAGAGCATCAGCTCCTTGTTGAAGTACGCTGGTAGTTTCACGGGCGATGCTTACAAGAAATCTGTACGCATCAACAGAAAGACAGGTCGAGAATATGCAGTGTTCAACGTGGAAGAGTTCGACTTCTCTAGTTTCCGCATCGAGGACGGCGACTCGGTAAGCGTTGACTCCATTCTTCCTCGCTATGCCAATACAGTGGAAGTGAAGGGAGCGGTATTCCGTCCAGGTATGTACAACCTTGGCGAGCAAGTCAACAGCATCCGCACTTTGGTCGAGCATGCTGAAGGCCTGACAGAGGATGCTTTCACCAATCGTGCCGTGATGCACCGCATGAAATCCGACCGCTCACTGGAGGTTATCAGTGTCGATATAGAAGGCATCATGAGTGGAAAAGTTGCCGACATACCTCTGAAGGAAAATGATGTGCTCTTCATCCCTACCAAGCAGGAGAAGATGACGGAACGCACCATCACAATCCGTGGCGAAGTGCAATATCCTGGCACATATAAGTACGCAGACAACGAGACCATCGAAGACTTCGTACTTCAAGCTGGAGGCTTGACAGACAAAGCCTCTACGGTCAATGTGAACGTTAGCCGCCGTGTATTGGACAACAAAGCCACACGACCAGACAGTTTGATTGCCAAGACTTACACGCTATCGCTGAAAGATGGTTTTGTAGTCGATGGCACCCCAGGGTTCATCCTCATGCCATTCGACGAGGTCTATATCCGCAAGAGCCCAGCCTATAGCGAGCAACAGAATGTTTCCATCGAAGGCGAGGTCATGTTTGCCGGCGCATATACACTCACCAAACGCAATGCCCGCTTGAGCGACTTGTTCCTCAAGTCAGGAGGTGCTACCAACGAAGCCTATATCAAGGGAGCACGACTGATTCGCCGTGCCAACGCTACGGAGAAAGCACGTATGGAGGCTGTACTGAAGATGCAAAGAGAACAACAGCAAAAGAACTTGCTTCAGTTGGCGGCAAGCAGCAACAGCAGCAACCTCCAGCAGGTCGCAGAAGGTGCTAAGAACGCAGAACTGGAGAAGTTTAATGTACCAGACGAATATCCTGTCGGCATCGACTTGGCTGCAGCCATCAAGAACCCTGGATGCGACGATGACCTCGTATTGCGTGAAGGCGACCGATTGGTTGTGCCACAATACAATGGAACCGTGAAGATCAATGGTGCTGTTATGTATGCCAATACCGTTGCCTACGAAAAGGGTAAAAAGGCTTCTTACTACATCGACCAGGCAGGCGGTTTTGCCTCCGACGCTGTCAAGAGCAAGTCATACATTATTTATATGAACGGCAAAGTGGCGAAAGTGGGGCATGGCGCCAAGGTGCAACCTGGATGCGAGATTGTCGTACCTGCCAAGCTGAAGCGCAAGATGAGCATAGCTGAGACCATGAGCCTCGGAACAAGTATGTCAAGTATCGCTGCCATGATTGCTACGATTGCTAATCTGAGTAAATAGTATTCTTTTACAAATAATTGTAATACACACAAAAAAGGTGCTTCGGAATTTCCGAAGCACCTTTTTTGTGTATTATAATTGATCATGTATATTAATCCAAGTTCAAGCTCTTCTTGATGGCCTCGATCTTCTCCTCGGCAGCCTTGGTGCAACGATTGTAGCAGCCAGCACACTTGAATGAAGGATCCTTCACCTCGATGTAGAACTTAATCTTAGGCTCTGTACCTGATGGACGAACGCTCACCTTGGTGTTGTCATCGCAGAACCACTGGAGTACGTTGCTTGTAGTAGGCATATTGAGTTTCTCTACAGAACCATCGGCATGCTTAGCCTCCAATGTCTGGTAGTCCTTCCAAGTAACAATCTTGCTACCACCCAACTCTGTAGGAGGGTTCTGGCGGAAGTCTGCCATCATCTGCTTGATTTCATCAGCACCCGTCTTACCTGGACGAACGACATTCACAGTGAACTCCTTGCTGAAACCATACTCAGCGTAAATTTGCATCAAGAGGTCGTAGAGAGTCTTGCCCTGATCCTTTGCCCAAGCTGCAATCTCGCAAATCAAGCAGATAGATGCAGGAGCATCCTTATCGCGTACCTTGTCGTATGGCAAGAAGCCGAAGCTCTCCTCACCACCACCGATGTAATCCTGCTTGCCCTCAGAGATGGCAATCTCACGAGCAATCCACTTGAAACCTGTGTAGCAGTCGCGGAGCTCCACATGGTTTTTCTTTGCGATTTCTGCGATTACCTCAGTAGTCACGATGGTCTTCACAAGGAAGTCGGTTGGCTTGAGCTTGCCGAGCTTCTTCTTGTTCTCGATGATGTAGTAGCAGAACATCATGGCTGTCTGGTTACCATTGATGATCATCCACTCGCCCTTGTCGTCACGGCAAACGATAGCGAGACGGTCAGCGTCTGGGTCGGTTGCCACTACGAGGTCGGCGTTCAACTTAGTACCGAGCTTCATACCGAGGGTCATAGCCTCTGCGTTCTCTGGGTTAGGAGAGACTACGGTTGGGAAGTTGCCATCCACTACCATCTGCTCAGGAACCACGTTGATGTTCTGGAAGCCCCAAGAACGGAGACAGAGAGGAACGATGACACGACCAGTGCCGTGCATAGCAGAATATACGATGTTGAGGTCTTTCTGACGGTTGATGACATCCTGGTCGATCATGGCTGTATGAACGGCTGTCATGTAGTCGTAGTCCATCTCGCCACCGATAATCTTGATCAAGTCCCAGTTAGCCTCGAACTTCACGTCCTCGATCTTCACCTTGTTTACTTCCTCGATGATACCAGTGTCGTGAGGAGCGAGCACCTGAGCGCCATCCTCCCAGTAAGCCTTGTAGCCATTGTACTCCTTAGGATTGTGAGAAGCGGTCACGTTGACACCAGCCTTGGCACCGAGTTCACGGATGGCAAAAGAAATCTCTGGTGTAGGGCGAAGGCTCTCGAATAGATAAGCCTTGATGCCGTTGGCAGAGAAGATAGCGGCAACGGTCTCGGCGAAGAGACGAGAGTTGTTGCGGCAGTCGTGACCTACGACTACAGAGAGGCCTTCCTGACCTGGGAAAGCCTTGAGAATGTAGTTGGCGAAGCCCTGAGTAGCCATACCAACGATATACTTGTTCATACGGTTGGTACCTGCGCCCATGATGCCGCGCAAACCACCAGTACCGAACTCCAAGTTCTGATAGAAGGCATCCACGAGTGCTGACTTGTCCTCAGCATCGAGCATAGCCTGTACTTCCTTACGTGTTTCTTCGTCAAAAGCAGGAGTGAGCCACTGTTGTGCTCTTTCCTCACACTGCTTGATTAATTCTGCGTTATTAGCCATAGTTTTTTATAATTATGAATTGATAATTTGTGCACAAAGATAAATAAAATATTTGAGAATCCAAGCAAGTTTGGAGTTTTTTTTGTATTTTTGCACATTGAATAAGAAAATAGACAAAAGCGTATTATAATTAAAGTATAAAAGGACTATATAAATAAGGTATAAAATATGGAATTACATTTCACAGGCATCATCATTGCCGTTTGCACTTTCTTGGTGATAGGTCTCTTCCACCCTATCGTGTTGAAGACAGAATACTACACGGGTACCAAGTATTGGTGGGTGTTCCTCGTGGTGGGCATCGGCACCATTGCCGCCGCCTTCATGATAGAGAACGTCTTGGTTTCCGCCCTCCATGGCGTGGTGGGTGCATCGAGTCTCTGGAGCATCGGTGAGCTGTTCGAACAACGAGTACGTTGCGAGAAAGGTTGGTTTCCCAAGAATCCGAAGAGAATCGGGACAGGATATTACAGGGATGAGAAAGAGAAGAAAGAAAGAGGAAAATAATTATATTTTTTCTAAAAAACAAAGGAAAAGCTTGCAGTTTACGATTTATCTTCGTAATTTTGCCACGTGATGATTATATCACATAGTAATATTATCCATTTAAACAAGTAAGCGAAATGAAAAAAGAAATCAAAAAATTAAACAAATTAGGACAATGGTTGGAGAAACATCCAGAGCCAGTCTTTGGTATGGCTAGCCTAAGTGAAAGAGAAATGATGTGCGAAAACAAATTACTGACTATAGCAAAATTCTTTACACAAGTTCTGCCTGTGTAATAGTATGGGGTTGTCTGTCTCTTCAACAAGAGATAATATGCCAAAGAATTGTACATATAGCAAATACTTATAAAAAATATTATAATGAGAACAGATTTGTTTAGCCCACCACCTTTAGGGGACAACAATAGTTTATTGAATAAAATAACGCATTTTGCTCCAAAAGAGGGAAATAAGGAATATACCCACATAGATTGCTTTGCGGGTCCGGGTGGATTTTGCACAGGACTAACCGCAGCTAGATTCAAGACATTAGTAGCAATTGAGTATATCGAAAGTTGTTGCCAAACATATAGGAAAAACCATCCCGAAGTACATTGCATCCATTCAGATATTCGCAAAGTTACTTACGATGATATAAAGGATTATATCCCTAAAGATGGTGTAGATTTGGTTACGTCAGGTATGCCATGCGAAACATTTAGCATGGCAGGAACTACATCTAGGTCATTTTATGATGATAGACAGTTTCTATTTCGTGAAGGAATCAGAATTGCCCAATTAAGCAATGCCAAGATGATTTTATTCGAAAACGTTCCTGGCATCACCTCAAAGACAGTTAGCAAAGAAGACAAAACATTAATCATAGATGTCTTAAAAAGTGAGCTAAAAGATGCAGGATATAGCAACTTCATAGAAACTAAACTTATCGCTACAGATTTTGGTGTTCCCCAAAAAAGGCAAAGATACTTCATCTTGGCTAGCAGGTTTCCAAATTGGGAAATAACTCCACCACCAGCATCTACCCATAAGCCTACTACTGTCAAAGAGGCTTTTGCTGGATTACCTGACGTGATTGCCAATTCAGACATTGCTGCAACAGAATATACCTCGGAAAGTTCCGATTACTCTGACATCATGAAAGATTTAGACTTTTGGGGACGTAAAGATTTCACGAATACCCCTTTAAGCTATCAAATACCAATGCGTCACAAAACATGTACTTTAAAGCGTTTTGCATTGATAAAACCTGGTGAAGGAGTGAAAGGATTGTTTGAACGATTGTCACAAGAGCAAATTGAAGAACTGCAAAAAGATGGCACTTTACCTAAGAAGGTATTCTCCAAGAGGAACATCAGATTGGAGTTAGAAAAACCATCTTTAACTGTAACTAGCCATTGCTTGGACGAGAACGTTCACCCACTCAGCAACAGAGCACTCACTGTCAGAGAATGCGCTCGCCTGCAATCTTTTCCTGATTCTTATGATTTCTGTGGAGGTCCCTTTATGGTTGGGCACGACAACAGAAAGGTACAAGACAAGTACGAGCAGATTGGCGATGCCGTGCCACCACTATTGGCATATGCTTGGGGATGTAAAATTAAAAATATTCTAAACAAATACGTTAATGATGGAAGATAAAATATTCGAATACTGCAAATCCACATATGGTAAGACGTATAGGTCAGTCAAAAGAAAACTAGAAAAAGAAACTAGAGAAAACTCAAAGAAAGAAGTTATCTCAGAATCGAAACTCAAGGAAATTGAGACTACCGCCCAACTTCAAGCAATTAAGATTACCATGCTAGAAGGACGTAAAATATATCCAACTCAAATACCCCAATTATGGAGTGGAATATACAAGACGCATCTTTACAGGAAATCTGGTATCAGCGACCCTACCGTTGTTGCCAACGCAATCATGGCTGAACAAAGTTGGAAAGCCTCATCGGGACACGCCTTTGAAGAAATGGTAAAAGAACTTGGGACATTAGCACTCAAAGGAACAAACATCAAGTATATTCTTCAGAAAGACTTGAACACACTCTTGAAAGCTAAAGAACTTGCAAACTCCCCTACAGATATTGCCTGGCTGGAGAAACAAGTAAAAGGCAGTGTGTTTGACGCTTACGTTATCGCAGAGACTAAAGTTCTTGACGAAGACACGGGCAACATAGAGACCAAACCGATATGCTTTGGCTGTGTTCAGTGCAAGACAAGTATCCGAGACCGTGTTTCTCGTGACATAGTTCCTTCTCGCGAAGCTATGGAGGGCAAGTTCTGGAGTATAGGTTTTGTACTAGATGGAACCATGTTTTCCGTTCCCAAATACAAGAATATGGTAAACGGCAATGCTGAATCCGAGTTCAAACGTAACGGTTGGCATGGAATGTATGTGTTATCTGCTAGCGAGAGTATTGATAGACTTTATGGAATTGACACAGATTTCAACATTGTGAGAGAACATACGCTCAAAGCTTATGAGGCATGGCACAAAGACCGAATGGGATTTGGCATAAGTTGGAGAGCAGACAACAAATAAAATATTCTCGAAGGAAACTGCAAGGAAGCAAACAAACGTTTCTTTGCAGTTTTCTTTATTTCCTATAGTTGTCATAATAATTATCAAGAGATTCCGAGAACAGTTCTACTTCTAGTCTTTTTAGTTCTTGAAGCACTTCTTCCCTGTTCTCAAATTCATCATGAATCCATTCCAAATCATCCCCAGCAACTTCGTCATCATCCAAATAACGATATAAAATATCACAACAGAGCCCCCTGTCATCTGAACTATATCTTGGATGATATTTCTCTATAAAACGCAAATAAGTTTCATTGTTCACTTTCATATCCATTTCAATTTTATCATTTAAACCCTTGTCGATAAAATCCTTGCAATGGATTTTTTTCGACAAGGGATATAATCTTATGATACTATTATTGGCATTACGCCTTAGACACCAACGACAAAACTTCGTCTAGCGGAAGTGGTGCACCATCAGCCACCATCTTTGGCATGACTCCCAAAGCTAGCAGACGCTTGGCATTCTCCAACTTTTCTTCCAACTTACCTTTTTGGTTTCCTTCCTGCCAGGCACTGTACATACCGAGGTTGTAGCTGGTCACCTGTCGCTGGATCTCCTCGTATTTCTCCATTTCCTCCTTGCTCAGGCAGCGGCTGTCAGCCACCTCAGCCAGACGCTTGAAGATTTTCTTCTGTGTCTCAAAGGGTATTCTTTCCAATGTTGCCATATGCTTTAATACGTAAATCCATTTTTCAAAATCCGTTACACATTCCTCCGCCTTCTTCTTGAAGAACGGAAGGTTCAAATAGATGAAGCGAAGCTTGTCCATGAAGGCTTCCTCGCTACCTTTCTCTCTCAGCATCACATCGGTCTTGAACTCGCTCACCTCGTCCTCCACATGGGGCAGGAAGTTCATGAAACTGATGACTTATAAATGTAAAGTTAAGTTGTTTTCGCACTATTGCGATTCGGGAGCAAAGATAGTGCAAGCGAACGCTATGAAAGCTTGCTTTCAAATTGCTGAGCGTAGCCTATCTTATGCAAAGATACAATTTATGAGTCCACTTGAAAAAGT
>DKCU01000056.1:2056-5255 GCA_002451555.1 Candidatus Segatella albertsiae | reverse complement strand
TACGACTTCACGTCGCAATTTGGCTGCAAAAATATAAAAAAAAAGTGAGAAACCTCCACAAAAGCATCATTATTTGCTTTCTTTATTGTTTTTCCAAGAAAAATGCCTACCTTTGCACCCGAATTGTAAGGATTACATATAATAAAATAAGGTAAAATGATAAAAGCAGCATTATTTGACTTAGACGGTGTCGTTTTTGACACGGAATCTCAATACACGATTTTTTGGGGCAAGATAGGAGAGGAGTACCACCCTGAGATGCCCGACTTCGCTCATCGCATCAAGGGACAGACCCTGGTGCAGATATACGACAAGTATTTCTCCGATGAAAGTGCCTTTGCGCATATCCATGGGTTCAAGGATTGCAAGGACGAGCAAGCCAAGATTACGGCTCGGCTCGATGAGTTCGAGAAGAACATGGACTACATCTACATCCCTGGTTTCGAGGATTTCGTGAAAGACTTGAGGCAAAACGGTGTAAAGTGCGCTGTAGTAACGAGCAGCAACGTGCAGAAGATGCTCAATGTCTATGAGCGCCACCCGGAGTTCAAGAGCTATTTCGACCGAGTCCTGACCAGCGAGGACTTCGCTAAGAGCAAGCCTGACCCAGACTGCTATCTCAAGGGAGCGGAAGTTTTCGGAGCAAAGCCAGAAGAGTGCGTGGGCCTCGAAGATAGCTTCAATGGGCTGAGAGCCGTTCGTGCATCGGGAGCATTCACATTAGGCTTGGCAACCACCAACCCAAAAGAAGCCTTGGAATCCTATTCCGACTACATCATTTCCGATTACAGAGGCTTTACTTTCAAAGATTTATGCAAAATTGTTAGCGTATATCATAAATAATGTGTACCTTTGCACCCGATTTCAAAAAAGTAGATCATGGGATATTTATCAACGGATAAAAAGAAAATAACAGCCAAGACCTTTGCAGAGATGAAAAAGGCTGGCGAGAAGGTGACGATGCTCACGGCATACGATTTCACCACAGCAGGCATCATTGATGCCGCAGGTATAGACAGTATTCTTATCGGCGACTCAGCCTCCAACGTGATGGCTGGCAATGCCGACACCTTACCTATCACGGTCGATCAGATGATTTACCATGCACGTAGCGTAGCTCGTGCCGTCAACCACGCCATGGTAGTATGCGACATGCCATTCGGCAGTTACCAGATTTCGCGTGAGGAGGCGTTGCGCAACGCTTGCCGCATGATGAAGGAAACGGGTGTGGATGCCCTCAAGTTGGAGGGTGGCATCGAAATCATCGATACCGTGAAAGCCCTCATCGACGCAGGCATTCCTGTACATGGACACCTTGGGCTCACACCACAGAGCGTGAATGTTTTCGGTGGCTATGGCATCCGTGCGAAAGGGGAGGCTGAGGCTGAGAAGCTCATCAGCGATGCAATCGCCCTTGACAAGGCTGGTTGTTTTGCCATTGTACTGGAGAAAGTGCCAGCCAAGTTGGCAGCTGAAGTCACCCGACAGGTGAAAGCCGTGACCATAGGCATCGGTGCAGGAAACGGTTGTGACGGACAGGTGCTGGTCTATTCCGACGCTCTTGGGATGACACAAGGTTTCAAGCCCAAGTTCCTGCGTCATTTCGCCAAGGTAGGCGAGGAGATGACCAAGGGAGTGCAGTCATACGTGGATGCCGTGAAGAAAGGCGAGTATCCTAGCTTGGAAGAGAGTTACTAACAAGGATGCACCATAAGGTCTTCCAAGAGAGTACTAACATCTGTCTTCCAAGAGATTTCTAACATAAAACATCGACAATGGACACACAAAACACGCCCGTGCACATCAAGTTGTGGCATCGTGATTTTTGGATGATGGCTCTTGCCAATCTCTGCCTCATGATGAGTTCCTACACATTGATACCCGCGTTGCCACCTTATCTTCTGCAAGTTGGTTACGGCCATGTGGAAGTAGGTATGGTCATGGGTGCCTATGGCATAGGTCTCTTTCTTCTGGGCGGCTTTTGCTCGTACCTCGTGCAGCGGTATCGCAGGAACCACGTTTGCCAAACTTCGATATTGGCAGTGGCGGTCAGCATTGCCCTCCTTTATTACTTGGACTTCGTGCTTCATGTGAAGGTGGAGCTTTGGATGCTGATAACAGCCAGGTTGATACAGGGTGCCTTCCTGGGCTTGGCGCAGATGACGTTGGCAAGCACACTGATTATAGACACTTGCGAGTCGTTCCAACGGACGGAAGCCAATTATACGGCGGCATGGTTCTCCCGTTTTGCGCTTTCCTTTGGCCCAGCCATCGCCTTGTTGGTATTCAAGTGGTTCAATTATCAGATGGTATTGGTTCTGTCGGGCGTTTCCGCATTGGCAGCCTTGTTGCTGGTGAGCCTGGTGAAGTTCCCGTTCAAGGCGCCCTCCGACAATATGCCTGTCTATAGCTTGGATCGCTTCTTCCTGCCACAGGGGTTTGCGCTCTTCGTCAACCTGTTGCTGGTCACAACCGTCATCGGGATGCTGTTCTCGCTTCCTAACACCGAGACATTCTATTCGATGCTGATGTTGGGATTCGCGGTGGCACTATGGGCAGAGAAGTTCGCCTTTCCCGACGCAGACCTCAAGAGCGAGGTGATAACAGGGCTCATCATGATGGCAAGTGCCGTCTTGATTATGTTCACGCATCGAGAGACAGCCATCGAGTTCATATCCCCTGCGATGATAGGATTTGGCATCGGCATCATCGGCAGCAGGTTCCTGTTGTTTTACATCAAGTTGGCGAAGCACTGTCAGCGAGGCACCAGCCAGAGCTCGTTTTTTCTGGCATGGGAACTGGGCATCAGCCTGGGTTTGTTCCTGGGCATCGGCTTCTTGGGCAACCATTCCTTGGACAAGATGCAAGGATATTTACCTAAAGTGCATGTGGAGCATGAGAACATCCTGATGGTGTGCTTGTTGTTGCTTGTTGTCACTTTCCTGTTCTACAACTTCTTCGTACACAACTGGTACATGAAGCACAGGAACAGGTAGTGCTCATCCTAGACGCAAGCCATATTAGTCATAGAAGCGGATAGCGTTAATATAAGTTAAGGGCGTTGATTTATTTCATCAATTAGAAATATTTCATTACCTTTGCAATCGCAAATCGAAAAATTGCCATGATGGCTCAGTTGGTAGAGCAACGCATTCGTAATGCGTGGGTCGCGGGTTCGAGTCCCGCTCGTGGCTCTTTT
>DKCU01000056.1:0-1990 GCA_002451555.1 Candidatus Segatella albertsiae | reverse complement strand
TTTTGCGAGATTAGCACATCGGTAGTGCACGGGCTTCCCAAGCCTGGGAGGCGGGTTCGATTCCCGTATCTCGCTCATTTATACAAATCAATTAAAGTGCTAGATATCAGTTTTTCTGACATCTAGCACTTTTTTTTAATATATTTGTAATCTTTGTAAGATAAAAGTCACAACACCTTATATTATATATCGGCAGCCCTTTTCCACTCCCTGCCCAAGGAAAAATTACTACCTGCGCAGGAAAAAATTTTTCTCTGCGCAGGGAAAAATGAAAGTGGTGGCAAGGGGGAGTAATCATCCCCCTATGGCAACGCAAACCTTTACGCACGATTTTTCCAATTTTTTGATATATCATATAAAAATATTTTATACCTTTGCAGCAGAAATTAAAAACAAAATAAACAACAAAACAAATCATGAAAGAACTTAAAGCATTAAACAAGCGCACTGCTCCTAAGAGCGTCGCTCCTGAGAAAATCATCCAGTTTGGTGAAGGTAACTTCCTCCGTGCATTCGTTGATTGGATTGTATGGAATATGAACAAGAAGACAGACTTCAATGGTTCTGTCGTTATCGTTCAGCCTTTGGCACAGGGCATGGTTGACTGGTTGAACGGTCAGGACTGCTTGTACCACGTAAATCTTCAGGGTAAGGAGAATGGTCAGGCTGTCAACACATTGGAGCGTATCGACGTCATCAGCCGTGCGTTGAATCCATATTCTCAGAATCAGGCTTTCATGGCCTTGGCC
Source organism: Candidatus Segatella albertsiae (assembly GCA_002451555.1). Lineage (GTDB taxonomy): Bacteria > Bacteroidota > Bacteroidia > Bacteroidales > Bacteroidaceae > Prevotella > Prevotella albertsiae. The sequence goes on along the minus strand of DKCU01000056.1, from coordinate 1,241 downwards.
GAGCAGCCAGAGATGCGTTTCATCATCTCCAACACCACAGAGGCTGGTATCGCATTCGACGACTCTTGCAAGTTCACCGACGCTCCTGCTTCTTCTTACCCTGGCAAGTTGGTTCAGCTCTTGTTCCACCGTTACAAGTTCTTCGAGGGCGATCCTACAAAGGGTATGATCTTGATGCCATGTGAGTTGATCTTCTTGAACGGTCACCACTTGAAGGAGTGCATCTACCAGTACATCGAGCTTTGGAAAGAAGATATGGGCGCTGACTACGAGGGCTTCAAGGACTGGTTCACCAACCACTGCTATGTTTGCGCAACACTCGTTGACCGCATCGTTCCTGGTTTCCCACGTGACACCATCAAGGAAATCCAGCAGAAGGTTTGCTACAAGGACAACTTGGTCGTAAAGGCTGAGAGCTTCCACCTCTGGGTTATCGAGAAGGCTGAGAACATGACCGTAGAGCAGATGCAGGAAGAGTTCCCTGCTCACAAGGCTGGTCTCCACGTGCTTATCACCGACAACGAGAAGCCTTACCACGAGCGCAAGGTTACTCTCTTGAATGGTCCTCACACTGTATTGAGCCCTGTTACTTACTTGAGCGGTGTCAACATCGTACGCGACGCTTGCGAGCACCCTGTACTCGGCAAGTACATCCACAAAGTGCAGTTCGATGAGTTGATGCAGACCCTCAACTTGCCAATGGACGAGCTTCAGAAGTTCGCTTCCGACGTATTGGAGCGTTTCGAGAACCCATTCGTTGACCACCAGGTTACCAGCATCATGCTGAACTCATTCCCTAAGTATGAGACTCGCGACCTCCCAGGTGTTAAGATCTACTTGGAGCGCAAGGGCGAGTTGCCACAGGGTTTGGTATTCGGTCTCGCAGCTATCATCACTTACTACAAGGGTGGCAAGCGTGCTGACGGTGCAGAGATCAAGCCACAGGATGACCCTAAGATTATCGAGAAGTTGCAGGAACTTTGGGCTACTGGCGATACACAGAAGGTAGCTGAGGGTGTCCTTGCATTCGACTACGTTTGGAAGGAAGACTTGAACAAGACCGTTCCTGGCTTGACAGAGTTGGTTAAGAAAGACCTCGACCTCATCCAGGAGAAGGGTATGCTTGAGGCTGTCAAGACTATCTTGTAATAGAATCTATTAGAAGACTATAGAAACCCTATTTGTCAGATTATAAAACAGCAAAGAGGGTGTATTATAAATCGGGCTGAAAGCCCAAAAGC
>DKCU01000101.1:44518-76093 GCA_002451555.1 Candidatus Segatella albertsiae | reverse complement strand
AGAATTTGATGCGTCTGCCCTGCATCTTCTCCCCCAATAATTCTGCGAGCTCTTGTTCTGCCTTGAGCATATCCGATGGGTCGCCAGTCATGAGAAGTTTGGTAGGATGAGGCTCCAGGGCATCGAGCAGGTTTTCTACCTTGCGAATGTTCATCTTGTTGATACGAGACTCCTCTTTTACGTATTGGTCATCGGGCATCTCGGTGATAATCTCGTTGCCCGCATATCCCAAGAGAGCGTGGTTGTGCTCCTTGGCATACTTATATAATATAGGTATAACCATATCGGGCAGAAATTGCGAGAAAAACTTTTCGCCCGTCTTGGCATTCACGATGTTTCCACCATTATAAGACAAGATGTAACCGCCTCTTTTGTTTAATTCCAGACATTCGGCAACAGGTTTGATGCCGTAGGTGGGGCGACCGGAGGCGAGGATGATGACGGCTCCCTTGGCTTCCGCTTGGAGCAAAGCTTCGCGAGTTTTTGGGGTAACCACCTTGTCGTGGTTGGTCAAAGTGCCGTCGAGGTCGAGCGCGATGGCACGGTATGGAAGTTGATTCATATTTATATTTTATATTTTTGTTTTATCTTTATGATGTGATAATGATGTCTCTCTTTTTGGCTGCAAAGTTAAGACAAAATAATGGAAAATACCATATTGCAACTCAGAAAAACCTACTTTTTGGTGATTTATGCCTTAAAATATAATGATTTCTACCTATTGGTTTGTATTTTATGATGTAACTTTGCACACGGCAAAAAGAAAATTCTAGCATTTCTTAATGTTTAATCAGAGAAGAAACAATAAATCTATAAAATAAACGAAAAATAACGAATAAACAATTAATGATAATCAGATGAATAAGAAACTAACGATTTATGGTCTAATGCTTGCTGCGCTGACTAGCGTTGTTCCGACGAATGCTGGGGCAGCAAAGAAGGGGGCGACGAACAACAAGTTTGCGGGGTATCTCTTCGCCTATTTCGAGGGAAGTGGTGACAAGCAGGAGCATCTTCGCTTCGCTATCAGCGAGGATGCCAAGAACTGGTATGCACTGAATTGCAATCAGCCAATTATCTCCAGCGATACGATCAGTACGAGTGGTGGTATTCGCGACCCACATATCCTTCGTGGTGAGGATGGTTGCTACTATATCGTGGCTACCGATATGCAGACCAAGAAGTATGGATGGAAGGAAAATCCGGGTATCGTCTTGATGAAGTCGAAGGATTTAATCCATTGGACTCACTCCAAAATCGTCTTGAAGGAAGACTACAAGGAGCATTTCAGCGATGCCTATTGGGTATGGGCTCCGCAGACCATCTACGATAAGAAGGCGAAGAAGTATATGATTTACTTTACCCTTCAGCGTACCGGCGATGGCAGAAAGAGCTTGGTTACTTATTATGCATACGCCAATAAGGATTTCACGGGATTCGAGAGTGAACCAAAAGTCTTGTTTAACGCCAAGTATGGGTGTATCGACAATGATATCATAGAGCGCAATGGGGTCTATCATATGTTCTACAAAGGCAATACCAAGAATGCCGAGGGTAAGGAGATAAAGAATGGCATCCAACAGGCTACCTCGAAGAGTCTTCATGGAAAGTGGACGGAAGACTTCAAGTTTATCGATGCCTATGCTGATACCAAGACGGGTGTGGAAGGTTCGGGAGTGTTCAAGCTCAACGACAAGGACGAGTATGTGTTGATGTACGACCTCTATGGCTCAGGTCGATACGAGTATCAGACTTCCAAGGACTTGAAGACCTTCTCTTCCAAGCCAGAGTCGTTCCGCAAGAATTTCTTCCCTCGTCATGGCACGGTTTGCTCGGTGACAGCCGACGAGTTGGAACGCTTGCAGCAGAAGTGGGGCTATGTCTTGAAGCATGAATGGACGGCAAAGGGCAATCCGCTCTTCACCCATATCCATACCGCTGACCCTGCCGTCTTGGTGAACAAGGATACCTTGTGGCTCTTCGCAGGTCATGACTCGGAGGAAAAACATACGGGCTATGTGATGAGAGATTGGCAGGTGTTCTCTACCACAGACATGAAGCACTGGACGCAATATCCTACACCTCTCTTTGTCTCTGACTTCAAGTGGGCGAAAAGCAAGCAGGCTTACGCGGGTCATGTGGTGGAGAGAAATGGCAAGTATTATTGGTATGTTTCCACCAACTGGTGTGGTATCGGTGTGGCTGTGAGCGACAAGATAACAGGTCCTTACAAGGATGCGCTCGGCAAACCACTGCTCACCAACAAGGATTGCTTCGACTCCAAGCACAGTTGGGCTTGCATCGACCCAGCCATCTTCATCGACGATGACAATACACCTTATATTATATGGGGAAATGGACAGTGTTACATCGCCAAGTTGAAGGACAACATGGTGGAGATTGATGGAGAGATCAAGCGTATCGACGTAGGCACGGAGTTTCCGTTCACCGAGGCTCCTTGGGTGCATAAGTATAATGGCAAGTACTATCTGAGTTATGCTTCGGGATGGCCAGAGAAAATCGCCTACGCCATGGCGGACAACATCATGGGAACTTGGACCGCAAAGGGAATAATCAGCGAGATAGCAGGTAATAGCAACACCACGCATCCTGCCATCGTCAACTACAACGACCAGTGGCTCTTCTTCTCCCACAATGGCGCCTTGCCAGATGGAGATGGTGGGCATCGCAGCGTCATCATCGAACAGATGGCTTACAATGCCGATGGTACCATCAAACCAATTCCTCCAACTACCAAGGGCGTGAGCGGATTGGGCAATCCTGTCTTGCCAGGCTTCCATGCCGACCCCGAAATCTTGTATTCCAACAAGACCAAGAAGTATTACATCTATTCTACCACGGATGGTAAACCGGGATGGGGTGGATACAAATATTATGTCTATTCCTCTTCCGATTTGAAGGAGTGGAAGAACGAGGGGGTAGCTCTCGATGCCAAGAGTGACCAAATCGCTTGGGCGAATGGCAACCTTTGGGCTCCTGCGGCAGTAGAGGTGAAGCAGAAGAATGGCAGCTATAAGTACTATCTCTATTTCAGTGCTCGTCCTAACGACAATGGTAGAAAGCAGATGGGGGTAGCTGTGTCCGATTCTCCTACAGGTCCATTCGTTGACCTCGGTCATCCTCTCTTGTCGAAGAACCATCCTGGTTGCAACGGACAGCTCATCGACGTGGATGTATTCATCGACCCTGTGTCGAAGAAACCTTATCTCTACTGGGGTAATAGTTTCATGGCTGGTGCCGAGTTGGAGCCTAGTATGACAAAGGTCAAGGATGAGACGGTAACCGTGATGACCCCGAAGGGTGGCAGTTTGAAGGATTATGCTTACCGTGAAGCCCCATACGTGTTCTATCGCAACGGTCTCTACTACTTCATGTGGTCGGTGGATGATACGGGTTCTGCCAATTATCATGTGGCATACGGCACTTCAAAGAGTCCGCTCGGTCCTATTGAGGTGGCAAAGGATCCAATCGTCTTGATTCAAGACCCTCAGCATGAGATTTATGGCACAGCCCATAACTCTGTCATTCAGAAACCTGGCACGGATGAATGGTACATTGTGTATCATCGCATCAACAAGGATTATATCCACTACCAGCCTGGTGTTCACCGTGAGGTTTGCATCGACAAGATGGAGTTCAATGCCGATGGCACTATCAAGCGAGTGATTCCTACACAGGAAGGAGTGAAATAAATGAAAGCTTAGTTTGCTTTAAGGATTGATTAATAAATAGAAAGGCTTGCCAAATCATTGGCAAGCCTTTCTATTTATAGAGTCTGCATACTCTCTCACGGTCATGCCAAACTCTTTCTTGAAGCATTGGCTGAAGTAGCGTGCTGTTGCAAAACCTACCTTTATGGATAGGGTTGCTATCCGCATGTTTGGGTCTTGCTTGAGTAGCTTGCAAGCTTCTTTCATGCGGATGCTGTTGATGAAACTACTGATGTTAGTACCAGTGATGGCACGTAATTTATTATATAAAGTACTGCCACTGATGCACATGTCGGCGGCTAGATCGTCTCTGCCGTAATCGCTATCGGTAATATGTGCAAGTACCTTTTCTATGGCACTTTTGAGGAACACTTCGTCAGGATTGCTATAGTGTTGTTCTTCTACGATGAAGTCCGTCTGCTTCTGAAATCTTTCTTTGATGCGCTTTCTGTTGTTGATGATGTTGTCTATGCGTACCTGCAAATCAGTGAGGTGGAAAGGCTTGGTCATGTAGTCATCGGCTCCTATGCGATATCCTTCATTGCGGTCGTCTCCTTGGGTCTTTGCTGTAAGCATGATGACAGGCAACTGGGCATATTCCTTGGAGTTCTTGATCCAATGTGTCAGCTCAATGCCATTCATGACTGGCATCATGACATCTGTTATAACAAGGTCGAGCGGATACTTTAGTATCTGTTTTTGCGCTTTTTCGCCATTGTTAGCAGTTAAGACATGATAGCGTGCACCAAGCAGGTGGCTCATCAGCGATAGAAGTTCTGTGTTGTCCTCTACGAGCAAGATGGAATATTCCTTGTTGCTCTCGTTGGCGTTCTCATTCAGCAACAAGTTTTCTTGTATCTTGCTTCCTGTCGATTCAGTTGCAATGGACAGGATGGCTTCCTGTAGCTTGGTTACCTTTTTTCTCTCGGCTATTTCGTTGTCATCATAGGCATCCCTGCTGATTGGAAAATGGAGTGTGAAGATAGTGCCCTTGCCCTCTTCGCTCTCGCAATGTATGGTTCCGTGATGTAGCTTGACTAAGTCATTAACAAGCGAAAGCCCCAATCCAGTTCCCGCAGTTTGCATCTGTCGATAATCTCCATCCAAGAATCGTTGGTATAGATGTTTCAATTTGTTGACAGACATACCTATGCCATTGTCTGCCACGATGATGCAAGCTACAGAGTCCTGTATGCCGACGCTCAATTTCACTTTGCCGCCTTGCGGAGTATATTTGGCGGAATTACTCAATAGATTGTAGAGTATTTTTTCCAATTTGTCAGTGTCAAACCATGTATCCTCGGCTTGTATAGAATTGGAGTCTCCATCGTTGTCTGCCATAATATCTGTCTCTAGCAAAATATTTTTCTGTTTGAACATAGGCATCATATCGCTTATCGTTTTCTGGCAGAAAACGGCAAGATTTTCTCTGCTCACTTGTAGTTTGAGCTTTCCTGCTTGCGACTTTCTAACTTCCAATATTTGGCGTAGCATACGATTCAGCCGATCAATGTTGCTGTGTATGATTCCTGTTTCTTGTGTGGAAGCTGGATTGCTGAGGCGGATAGCATCGGCAGCAGCAGAGATGATGGATAACGGGGTAAGCAATTCATGGGTGATATTGGTGAACACATTGGCCATCTGTAGGCGGTTCTTGGTGCGAATGCGAGCACGATACCAACGAATGGATGCGTGTACAGCCAATATGACGATACATATATATATAAGGTATGCCCACCATGATGCGTACCAAGGTGGTAGAATCTTGATTTCGATGCTGTATGGCAGTTCGTTCCATCTTCCACGACTATCGGCAGCCTTCATGCGTAGGTGGTAAGTGCCTGATGGTAGATTTTCGAAGGTGGCTTGACGAAGGTTTACGCTTACCGTATGCCATTTGTCATTATACCCATCCAGTAGGTATGCGTACTTGCATTGTTTGGCATTGTTGTATGACAACAAGGCAAATTCTACTCCAAACTTATAAATGGACGGTGGTAATACGATACGACGCATATAGGAGGGACTCTGCTCACATATTTCTTTGCGTATGGTGGAGTCGAGGGTGGCAAAACGCTTGTCGTTGAGTAACAAATCGGTCACGATGATGTTGTATGGTGACTTGGTACTTTGTGGAACTTTGGCTTGTGCTGTATTGACACAGACGAGCTCTTTGCCCGAGCCTAAATATACTTGGTCGCCAAACTGGAAACTGGAGTTGGCTTGGAAGAACATGTTCCCCAGTCCATCTTCGCTCGTGTAGTTGTTATAAATGATATTACCCTTGGAACTGATGGACAGCATGGTGAGTGCATCGTCTGTAGTTATCCAAATATGGCCTGTTGGGTCTTCGATGATAGAAAAGGCACGATCAAGTTTCCCAGGAAACAAGTCGCTGATGCAGTCAAACTTGTCTTTCCTAGGATTGTATCGGTACAGTCCGCCGCTCTTTGATATGGCGAGGATGTGATGATGGCGGTCTTCGATACAATTGGTAACATCGGGAATGTCCAACCGTTGGTTGACGAGGTCGTAATGATTCTGTTTGAGCGTGTTAGGATGATATAAGTCTCCACTGATGCAGATGATGCCCTTGTCTTCTGTTGATACCCAGATTCTGTTCAGATGATCTTCTTGCATATTGGTTACGATGGCATTTAGCTTTAGATTGTAAACCTTTCCCGATGGCAGAATGAAATTGAGCCAGCCATTTTCACCGATGAGTGTGATGCCTCTCTTAGTTGTGAGGAGTGCCTTTACGTAATTCGTTTTCACGAACTTGCAATTATGGTTGTCCCAAATATTTGTGCTTCCGTTTTTTATGTGGATGATTCCATAGCCATGGCTGGCAATCCACGTCTCGTTGGCATTTTTCTGCATGATGTCGTTGGCATGTGTGTTGACTACTTGGTAGGGGATGCTTTGTAGTCCTGGAATAGCTTGGTTATAGAGGGTTGTATTCGTATTTTTGTTGTATAGGGCGATGCCGGCGGGAGCCAATGCCATCCACAACTGGATACCATTGTTTGTGGAGATGGCACTGATGCCGTTGATGGTCAGAAAGTGGGTGTCAATATCATGCAATTGGAAGATGGAAGGCCGGGTGCTGAGATGCAGCAATCCTTGATTTAGGGTCAATGCCCAGAGGTTACCTTTCCCATCTGAAGTCAAATCCATGGTACTCTGTACAGAGTATGTTTTCTGAGCACAGATTTCTCTCATATAGGTAAAGCCTTCGGCGAGATGATTCTCGTCGATGATGCCAATGCCATCTCGTGTGCAAGTCCAAATGGTTTCCGACACAGGGTCTTCTATCAAACGATAGTTGATGGAGAAGTCTTTGTCGCCTTTGTTGTAGTTGGTATATCCTGGGTTGTTGATATTCCAAGGGGTGGTGAGGCAAGAGATTCCTGCACCCCAAGTTCCTATCCAGAGCCGTCCTTTTCTGTCAAATGTCATGGTGTGCGCTGCCACGTTCTTTTCTTCAGGAAGGTTTAGTTGGCGCAGGGTGCGACCTTGCTTGTCGATGCGGTATATACCATGACTCCATGTGCCTATGTAGATATAGCCATTCCTGTCTTCGGCAAAGCTCTGGACATCGGAAAAGGTGAGTTGGCATTTTTTTCCATTTGCCTCTATCACTTGAGTGTTGCCTTTGTGAAAGTATTGGAATTTCTTGCTTTTTCTGATGTATCTTACCAATATGTTGTCGTATCCCATCCATACATCTCCGTTGCTGGCGGTGAAAAGTGGAAACACACTCTTTCCTGATGTCTTGATAGGTAGTTGATAGATGGTAAAGCGACTGGTGGTCTTGTCCAGCCGAGCCAATCCCCCCTCTGTTCCGATCCAAATGCCATCGTCATGGTCTTCAGTCATGCAACGGATGCTGTTGCTTGGCAGGAGCCTTGGAGCCTTGGAGTGGTTGCGAAAGGATTTGAAAAGGTATCCATCGTAAGTCTTGATACCATTGTCTGAGCCTATCCAAATCAATCCTTGCTTGTCGATGAGAAAGCATTTCTGTTCCTCTGATGCCGCAGGAAATACTACATTGCGAACTTCGAAAGGGATGGAGGCTGCATGCAGATGGCCGACTAATATGATAAGAATAAAACCAACTATCATGTGGTTGCGAGCATTGGTAAAATTTGAGTTGAAAAATCTTTTTTCTCGATACTTCATGATTCTATATGCTTTATGAACTGTTTTTATTTGTTTTGCTTTTTGATATATATATGTCTTTGTTTTGACCTGTTTGCAAAGATACAAAGTTTTAGATGAAACTGTTGCATGATTTTGTTAAAATTATGATAGCTAGGTTGATAAATAATTATTTTTGTACGAATATTAATGATTTTTGTACGTCTATTGTGATATTTTTAGAGCCTTGGAAGTGATGTCGGAAATATCACGAAAGTTTCATGTTGGTTTGAAAAAATGAATATAATTTTGCAGCGTGTTTCATACGTGAAAGATAGACACAGAAAATGAAAGCGATATAATTTAAACAACTTGACAATTTAAAACATTAAGACAAAATTAAAACATTAAAACAGTAATGAAAAAAGTGCATTTGTTGACATCGTCACGTAGGTTGATGTTTGCATCTGCCTTGGTCCTAATGGGAACTACAAGCCAGACGATGATGGCTGCCCGTATGGTTCTGGAGGCACAGCAAGACAATCTCGTGAAGGGAAAAGTTGTGGATGACAAGGGTGAACCTGTCATTGGTGCCACCATTAAGGAAAAAGGTACTTCCAATGGAGCCGTTTCCGACATTGACGGAAACTTCAGTTTCAATGCTCCTGTTGGCGCGGATTTGGAAATCTCATACATCGGTTATAAAACACAAGAAGTCAAGGTCGAGGCAGGAAAGGAACTCAACATTAAGTTGGAGGAAGAAGGAAAGACTTTGAATGAGGTGGTTGTCGTTGGTTATGGTACCGTGCAGCGCAAAAACTTCACGGGTTCTGTTTCTACTGTGAACGTTGCCAACTCGCCTGTTGCCAACATTCCTACAGCCAGTGCATTGAATGTATTGCGTGGTACTGTGACGGGTATTACCATGTCGCAGGAGCAAGGTGCTGGTCAGAATCCATCTGTCCAAGTTCGTGGACAGAAGTCTGTCAATGGTGGTTCATCCCCATTGATTGTTGTTGATGGTGTTATATATATGGGACCTTATTCTGATATTGATCCTAACACCATTCAGAGCGTGAGCGTGCTGAAAGATGCTACTTCTTTGGCAGCGTATGGCTCCCAGGCTGCCAATGGTGTCATCATGGTTACTACCAAGAAGGGCGTGCTGGGAAAGCCTGTCATCAATGTCAACTCTTCCTGGTCGTTCTCGACTGCTGCATCGAAACCTGATGTGCTCAGTCCACAAGACTATATCAAGAAGGTGAATACCCTCAATGGTCTTGCGGAGGATGCAGACCCTACCTGGATGCACTCTTTTGAGTATGAAAACTACAAGGCGGGGAAGACCATTGACTGGTTTGATTACTGTACTCGCACGGGCTTGATGCAGAACTATGCGGCTTCTGTTTCTGGAGCCACAGAAAAAGTCAACTATTATTTCTCTGGCAGCTATGCCGACCAACAGGGTGTGGTCAAGGGCGATGACTATTCTCGTACCTCTCTTAATATGCGCTTGCAGAGCGACATCACCAAGTGGTTGCAGATAGGAGGCCAGGCAGCTTATACTTACCGAGATTATTCAGGCCCTACGGTCTATAACCTCTACCAGGCTGTTCGATTGAGTCCTTACGGACGTGCGGAGCGTGCCGATGGCGGAGGCTTGGAGAAGTTTCCTATGACGGAGGGACAATATCGTGTCAACCCCATGTGGGATGTGTTGAGTGGCACCAAGGATGACCATGATACCTATAATACATTGGACCTCAAAGGACATGTATTGCTTACCTGTCCATGGTTGGATGGCCTTACCTTCCGCATGAATGGAACTTATTCCATAGAGAATGTGGAGCGTGACCAGTTCACTCATGAGGGATATTATGTGCAGGAGGGCTCTTCCGATGACCGCTACTCCCAGGCAACTATCTCTGGATTCTTGGCAAAGGCCAATGGTAGTAATGCTCGTACCAAGAATACTTATTGGGTTTGGGATAACATCCTCAATTACAACCATCAGTTTGGTGACCACTATGTAGATGCTACTTTCGTATATACTCGTGACTCCAAGATGTATGACTATCGTGGCATGACAGGCTCAGACTTCTCTGCATTGGGCAACACTTTGTTTGGCGCATACGGTTTGAGCTATGCTGCTACGCAGAAAATCAGCAATACGGGTTATACCAAAAAGAACGATGTGGGCTATTTGTGGCGTGTCAACTATAACTACAAGGATACTTATCATATCAGTGCCTCCTTACGTCGGGATGGCTCCTCTGTGTTTGGTGCCAACCATAAGTGGGGCAACTTCCCTGCAGTGGGCTTGGCATGGACGGCAAGCAACGAAAAGTTCATCCAGGCTATCAAGCCAATCTCTTATTTGAAGTTGAAGGCTTCTTGGGGTAAGAACGGTAACCAGTCGCTCAGTCCATACGAAACATTGCAGAAAATCACCCTCGGACAGCCAGGAGGCTTCAGCTATCCTTTCGGCAATCTCTCCGAGGTGACCTGGGCGCAGCGTATCACTTCCATGGGTAACCCTAACTTGGGATGGGAATCCACGGAGTCCATCAACTATGGTTTTGAACTCGGACTCTTGAAGGATCGTATCAACATCCAGTTGGATGCCTACAACTCTAAGACCACCAACCAGATATTCAACCGTACCATCCCTGTGATGATCAATGGTCTTTCTTCCATGAAAGCCACGATGGGACGTGTTGATAACTGGGGTATTGAAATCAATGTCAACACCAAGAACATCGTGACCAAGGATTTCTCTTGGGAGAGTGCGCTCAACTTCTATTTGAACCGCAACAAGTTGAAAGAACTTTATGGCGATGGTAAGGATGACATCAGTAACTCTTTGTTCCTTGGCAAGTCGCTCGGTGCCATCTATGGCTACAAGCCTGTGGGTATTGTACAGGCGGCTTACGGTGAAGATGGAAAACCACTCTATGATGTCAATGGTCATCTGCAAGTTTGCGATGCAGACAAGGCTTATGCAGAAGCCAATGGTGCCAAGCCTGGTGATGTGAAATTTGCTAATTTGGATGGCAGCGAGGACGGTGTGATTACGGCTGAAGACCGTACTATCTTGGGATATAATAAGCCTAACTTTACCATGAGCTTGGGCAATACGTTGAAGTACAAGGATTTCGAGCTTTACTTCCTCTTCACAGGTCTCTTTGGTGGTGGTGGCTACGCCAAGGCTGTCAATCTCTATGCTTACCAGACGAATTCTGATAATGCTGATGATAACAACTTGAATCATGGTTGGTGGACAGCGGAGAACAAGAGCAACAAGTATCCACGCATCGACTACAACGATGGTAGATATCGTCCATTGCAGAGCTACGCTTTCATTCGTCTGCAGAGTTTGAGTCTCTCTTACACTTTCCGTCAGGCATGGTTGAAGAAGGCGATGATCAACAATCTCAAGTTGTATGTGACCGCCCAGAACCTCTTCACCCTCACGGGCTGGGATGGTGGCGACCCAGAGGTCAAGCAGACCTTGGGTACAGGTTACTCATACGATTATCCATTGTCAAGAACCATATCTGTAGGTTTGAATCTTACATTTTAGTTCTTGAGAGTATTGTTCTAAAAAGTATTTATACTAAAAAGCATTAATGATGAAAACAAATAATATATTGCTTTTGGCTTTGGCTGCTGCGTCCTTAGGAATGACGTCCTGTAATGACGGTGATTTCTTGACAGAGAAGCCAAAGACTATCTTTACTACCGATGATGCGTACAATACGACCGACCAGGTGGTAGCCATGGCTACCAATATGTACCAACATATCCGCTATTGGTATCAGGTAGATAAGTTTTTGAAGGGAGAGGGTTCTGACATCCTCGACACTCCTTATTTTCGTAATTCTTCGGGTGGCTCTTGTAACTTCGCCAAATGGTCTTCTACCTCCAACTCTTCCAACAAGGTATATGAAGCCATGTATATGTTGGTCAACTATTCTAACCAGACTTTGGAGGGGTTGAATGTCCCTACTTTGACATGGACCAATGCTGATAAGAAGAAAGAAATGTATGGCGAGGCCATGTTCTTCCGTGGATATGCCTATCTTTCCTTGGGTGAATTGTTTGGTGGAGTGCCATTGGTTGATAAATTCAACAAGGACTTGAAACTCGACTTCGTTCGCTCCAGTCGTGAGGAAACCTACAACTTTGCCATCAAGGACTTGGAGTCTGCCATCGAGAATCTGCCGGATTATCCTTCCGAGGCAGGTAAGGTGGGCAAGGGTGTTGCATATCACTTCCTCTCAGAAGCTTACGTGGCGTTGGCTACCATCAAGGCAAATGACAAAACGTTGTTGCAGAAATCAGTCGAGTATGCCAACAAGGTAATGGAGTTGCATCCATTGATGACCCAACGCTTCGGCACTCGTGCTACCCAAGGTGCAGGTGAAGAAAAGAATGGCGTGGCTGCCTACTATGCAGATGGCAATGTTTTCTTCGACTTGTTCCAGGAAGGCAACTACGATTATTGTGAGGGAAACACCGAGGCTCTGTGGACTCTTGAGAATGATTATACCGTGTATCATAAGTATGGTGGTGATAATTATGTCAACACACCAGCCCAAATGAGTCCAGTATTGCGTGATGTGCAGTGGAAGGACGAATACAAAGAGACAGACAATGGTGCCGCTGATGGTCCTTGGACAGGTTCCAACATTGATGCAGCTGAATATCCAGGAGGTAATACTTGTGCATACGTTGGTGGCCGTGGCATCGCGGCTATGACACCTACGGATTATGTTATCACTGATATTTGGAAAAATGATGAAGGAGACATCCGTAATTCGGCATGTAATATCCGCCGTACTTTTAAGTGTATCGACAAGAAACATTCCATGTATGGCAAGGAGGTTCCGATGAGTATGCTTGACTTCTCTACGCAGAAGATTACCGAGTATTTCCCTATCTGGACCAAATTGGCTCCTATCGATGACTGGGGGTATGATGACCTCAAGGATGGTGGAAAACGTTCCAATATGTATTGTGACCAGTATGCCAATCGTTCTGCCGAGACTTTGCTTCTCAGAGCTGAGGCTAAGTTGAGAATGGGAGATAAGGAAGGCGCCGCAGCCGATGTCAACATCCTGCGCGACCGTGCTCAGTGCAAGGTGAAGGCACAGGCTTCCGATATGAACTTGCAGTACATCCTTGATGAGCGTGCAAGAGAGCTGTTTGGTGAGGAGCGTCGTTGGAACACCTTGCTTCGCATGGGTGAAGATGGCATCAAGAGCATCAATGCCCACGCCATGTACATGGTGGATCAGCCTTATTGGGGTGGTTATTTTAAGCCAAGTGTTTCACCAATTACCAAGTGGACACTCTTTCCAATTCCACAAAACGTGATAGACAGTAATACAGGAAACAAAATTGAGCAAAATCCAGGATGGGAATAAGCTCCAAATCTTCAATTAGGTAAGAAGAGCTGTTATTATAAGTTATCATGCTCTTCAAATATTTTAAAGTTACATACATATCTCTAGTTCTGAAGGCGGCTCTCATAAGAAGAGACCGCCTTCTTTTTATATCCGATTAGTATGTAAATGTCGGTTGTCAGAGCAAAAACAGCGTTCTCTTGTGTCAAAAAATCGACAAATGAATGCAAATTATCGTTCATTTTGTATGTCTGAACGATTTGCTCCATTATTTGAATAATAATACTACACATAATTAAGAAAATCTCATTAACTTTGCAGCGTGAAAACAAAAAAGTTATATAATCAATTAGGTTTTAGGTTTATTTAGGTTTTAGGTTTATTTAGGTTTTAGGTTTAGTTTTTAAGGTTTTAGGTTTATTTAGGTAGAATTAGTAAAAGGAAGAAGAGAACACTGTGATAGTGATCTCTTTTTTCTTTTTTTGTGTTTGGATATTTTTTCCTTCTTTTTTTAATATCAAGGATAGGTCTAAATTGATATTTATAGGTATAAATCGTGCAATAATGGTGAATTTTTGTCATTTTCTTCCTATTCTTCGCAAATATTATTGTTAATCTGACACTATTTTGAAAACTTTTATGTATCTTTGTAGTCAATAAGAACTAACTCGATAGAAACAACGAATAACTAACATATAATAATACCTATTTAATTTATGAAGAAAAGAATTTTCTCAGCAATGTTACTTTCCGCTATGATGGTGGTTCCAACCATGGCGCAAAAAAGTGCAAAGACCTTGAGCAATGGCTATCCATTCACTCAGGTTCCGTTCACTAGTGTGAAGATTTCACAGAATACATTCTGGGGTGCCCGCTTGAAGGCTGCCCGAGAGGTAACCGTGCCATTGGCTTTCAGTAAGTGCCAGAGCGAGCATCGTTACAAGAACTTCGAGATGGCTGCTTATACCTTGCAGCATCCTAATCACGAAGGTTTAAATACCAAGGAGTGGGACGTGAGCAAGTTCATGGGCTACTCTTTCGATGACACCGATGTGTATAAGACCATCGAGGGTGCCAGCTATATCCTCCAGACTTATCCCGATAAGAAATTGAAGGCTTATATTGACAGCGTGCTCAATATTGTGGGGGCTGCCCAGGAACCTGACGGCTATCTCTATACAGCTCGCACCATCAATCCAAAGCATCCACATCAGTGGTCGGGCAATAAGCGTTGGGTGAAGGACGAGGACTTGAGCCATGAGCTTTACAACCTCGGTCACATGGTAGATGCAGCTTGTGCTCACTATCAGGCTACGGGTAGCACCAAATTCCTGAATATCGCCAAGCGTTATGCTGATTGTGTTGTCAAGGAAGTAGGTCCTAAGGAAGGACAGGCTACCATCGTGCCTGGTCACCAGATAGCAGAGATGGCCTTGGCTCGTCTCTATACCTTGACAGGCGAGAAGAAGTATCTCGATGAGGCTAAGTATCTGCTCGATTATCGTGGCAAGACCAAGATACGCAATCCATATTCTCAGAGTCAGGTACCTATCTTGGAACAGAAAGAGGCTGTAGGCCATGCTGTTCGTGCGGGCTATATGTATGCCGGTATCGCAGATGTGGCTGCCTTGACCAAGGATTCTGCCTATATGCAGGTCATCGACCGTATTTTCAATAACATCGTAGGCAAAAAGTACTATCTCACGGGTGGTGTAGGTGCCCGCCATTGGGGCGAGGCTTTCGGAGATAACTATGAGTTGCCTAACATGACTGCCTATAACGAGACTTGCGCAGCTATCTCTATGGTTTATCTCTTCGAGCGTATGTTCTTGCTTCATGGCGAGAGCAAGTATATCGACTGCTTGGAGCGTACCTTGTATAATGGCGTCATCTCTGGTATGAGTATGGACGGTGGTAGATTCTTCTATCCTAATCCATTGTCAAGCGATGGCAAGTATGCCTTCAATGCCGACAACACCAAGACTCGCCAACCTTGGTTCGGATGTGCTTGCTGCCCTAGCAACTTGTGTCGCTTCATCCCTTCCGTGCCTGGTTATCTCTATGGCGTGAGAGACAACAACATCTATGTGAACCTCTTCGCAGGCAATACTTCCACCATCAAGGTACAGGGCAAGGATGTAGTTCTCGAAGAAACAACCGAGTATCCTTGGAATGGCGACATCAAGATTAGTGTGAAGAAGAGTGGCGTGAAGAATGCCAACTTGCTCGTTCGTATCCCAGGATGGGTTCGCAACCAGGTGGTTCCTAGCGACCTCTATAAGTATAGTGATGCCGAGAATCCTGCTTACAGCGTGACGGTGAATGGTAAGGCTGTGGAGGCTGATTTGACTGCCAACAAGGGTTATCTCCCTGTGAAGAACATCAAGAAGGGCGATGTCATCCGCATCCACTTCGATATGCCTATCCGTACAGTAGTGGCTAACAATAAGGTCGCTGATGACAAGGGTAAGGTAGCCGTGGAGCGTGGTCCATTGGTATATTGCGCAGAGGCAGTGGATAACCAGAATGAGCCAGTTCTCCGTGCCGTCATGCCTAAGAAGCCAACGTTCTCATTGGTTGATAACTATAGCATTCAGAATACAGAGACCAAGGGTGCTCCAGCTTTCACTGTGAAGGCTATCCAGGAGGATGCACAAGTGCTCGACCAAGCTGCCGATGGCAAGGTTTCTGTCAAGAACCAGAAACTTACCTTGATTCCTTACTATGCTTGGAATCATCGTGGCGCTAACCAAATGAATGTGTGGTTCTACCAGAACTTGAGTGTTTTGGATAAATAGGATTGTTTGTAAATAACTATTTTGATATAAGTAGTGAATGTATATAAAAAAGAGGGTGTGTCATAAGTCGCCCTGAAAGGGCAAAAGCAACTTGTTATCAATGCTTTTGCCCTTTCAGGGCGACTTCTATTTTTCATCCTTTCTTTTTCTTCAGTATCATCAAGGCTCCTGACAGCAATCCTATACCTGTTATCCAGGAGATGACGGCACTGGTGACCATCCCCAACTGATGGGTGAAACCTGCCACTACGAAGGTGAGGCATGATACCATGGCAACAGTCAGGGCGTAAGGCAACTGGGAGGATACATGGTGTACATGCTTGCACTCGGCTCCAGCACTCGCCATAATAGTGGTGTCGCTGATGGGAGAGATATGGTCGCCACATACGGCTCCTGCCATACAAGCCGAGATGGAGATGATGCGCAAAGGGTCGGCTGCCGGGAATACTGCGATGCAGATAGGTATCAGAATGCCGAATGTGCCCCACGACGTGCCTGTGGCAAAGGCAAGAAAAGCTGCCACGACGAAGATGATGGCAGGCAGGAGTTGTTGTAGTTCTGACGCACTACTTGCCACTACTCCTGAAACGTATTCTGCTGCTCCCAAGGAATCTGTCATGCTCTTCAACGTCCACGCCAAGGTCAAAATGAGGATGGCTGGCACCATCGCCTCGAATCCCTTGATGAGGCTACTCATGGCATCATTGAATGGCAATGTCTTGCGAGAAACAAACAAGATGACCGTGAGGATGAATGAGGCTAGCGAGCCGATGACCAGTCCTACAGAGGCATTGCTTTCTGCGAAGGCGTTGATGAAATCCATGTAGTTCTTGTGGTTTGCATCGAAGAAGCCACCTGAATATACCATGCCCGCCATACAGAAGATGATGAGCATCACGATAGGTATCACAAGGTCGCTCACGGAACCTTTACTCTTGTTGCTGTCTTCGGATGACTTGGCTCCCACGCCATGTTCTACCACGTGTAGCTTGGTGTCACTCACCTCGTCGAGCTTGCCGCCATTGGTGCGCTCGTACCATTCCTTCAGTCTTGCGTCGTACTTGCTCATTGCCTTGAAGTCGAAGCCGAGCAACACGATGCCAAACATGAAGATGATGGTGAAGAAGGCATAGAAGTTGAAGGGTATTGCCTTGCAGAACAGGGCAAGACCATTCTCGCCACCCGAAACGAAGCCCGAAACGGCTGCTGCCCAGCTGGAGATTGGGGAGATGATGCAGACTGGGGCTGCAGTGGAGTCGATGAGATAAGCCAGTTTCTCCTTGGTCACGCCATTGCGCACGGCGATAGGGCGCATCACCGAACCCACGGTGAGACAGTTGAAGTAATCGTCGATGAAAATCAAGATGCCCAATAAGATGGTGGCTATCTGTACTCCAACCTTCGATTTCACGTGCTTGGAAGCCCAGCGACCGAAAGCCGCCGAACCGCCCGCTTTGTTCATCAGCGACACTATGCTGCCAAGTACCACCAGGAATACGAGAATACCCACGTTCCATGGGTCGGAGAGACAGTGAATCATGCCATACGACTTGGTGTCGGCACCTTCGCCTATGGTATGGTTGGTGAGATGCACCAAGAATCCATCAAACCCTGTACCCATGGAGATGCAGTATTGCACTGCACCCAGTACGATGCCGAT
The DNA here is from genome assembly GCA_002451555.1 of Candidatus Segatella albertsiae. GTDB lineage: Bacteria > Bacteroidota > Bacteroidia > Bacteroidales > Bacteroidaceae > Prevotella > Prevotella albertsiae. The sequence continues at coordinate 58,356 of DKCU01000101.1, read as the reverse complement.
GAAGAGGGAAGAATATACCTCCTTCGTCTTCAGTGCCAAGGCGATGGCGACGATGGGAGGAAGCAGCGACCATGCGGTGCCTATCATGTTGTAGTCCATATCTTGCTATTATTTTTAGTAATTTACCAATCCAGCTTTCTTTAAGAATGGCATGACATAAGTGGCGGCACGTCTCTCTTTCTTGGGACTTACCCTGTTGTAGTCTTCTAATAGTTCGGGCTTGTCTTTGAGGATTAGTTGCATTTCATTTCCATCTATGCATGTTACTTTGCTATCATCATGATTGATAAGGTAACATACTTTTCCTGTCCAATCAACAGTTCCTGCTGCAATGAAACCACCAACCATTCCGCCAACGGCTCCTCCCAAGGCAAACTTCATGTTCTGTCCACGACTCACATATCTTTCTAAAAAAGTAGGTGTTTATTGTTGTCATAGGGGTAAGCGATGGAATATCCATTTCCCCATCTGGCTCCAGCGTTTTTCAGACTATGGAGATTGACGTATATCGTATCATTCATGTTGACGGCGAATGCCTTGTTCTTCAGAATCTTGGTTGTTTCATTGTCAATGCCTTTAAACCTAATGGCAGTTCCGCCGCTCCACATGATTTGGCTATCTGTTCTGTAAATCTTAGTTATGCTATCTGCATCAATCCAGTTGCTGGCTTGGTAGTCGGCGAAAGAAAGGCAATATTGGGCATGTTGGTAATTCTCTGCTTCGTTTTGGGCTGATATTGCCAAAGGTGCAAGTAGAAACAATGTATTTATTATTATTATTTTCATTTTTGTTAAAATATATTCTTAATAACTATTCACAGGGTTCTTTCTTTTGAGGAAAAGAGCCTTTGTTAAGGGTACAAAAATATAAAGAATATCCTAAATGAAAGAATAAAAATGGTAAAAACTGATAAAATCAAACAAAAATTCTGATAAAATGACAATACATATTAGAATTAAGTCTAAATTTGCCCTATTGATCAATGTAAGATAATGATATACTAAAGAAATTGTATATATAATTTATAAATTATGGAGGACTCATTATGAACGTGAATACAGGTATCAAACAAGCATTGGTTTTAGCCTTTGGCATCATCGTGCTTGGATTTTGTGTGAAGTCAGGATTGGAAGGCTTGGCTGGTAAGGATCGCAAGGTCGTGGTGAAGGGCTTGGCAGAGAAGGAGGTGGAGGCCGACAAGGTGACGTGGCCTATCGTGTCAAAGGAGATAGGCAACGACTTGCCGGAGCTTTATCAGAAAATCAATGCCACGACGAGTACCATTCGCCAATTCTTGATGGCGAATGGCGTGAAGACGAGCGAGATCAACGTCAACGCCCCGGTGGTTCTCGACCTCAACGCCGAGCGTTATGCCGACAACAAGAATCCGTATCGCTACAACATCACGTCGGTCATCACCGTGACTTCCAACAACGTAAAACTCATCCGCAGCATCATCGCCCGTCAGGGAGAGTTGTTGGAGAAGGGCATCGCCATCGTGGATGGAGGCTACGACAATCCTGTGAAGTACGAGTATGTCGCCTTCCGCAAGATGAAACCGAAGATGATGCAGGAGGCGATAGAGAATGCCGAGCAGACGGCGGCGCAGTTCGCTAAGAACAGCAAGAGCAAGATAGATAAGATCATGAATGCCGACCAAGGTCAGTTCTCAATAGAGGACAGGGATTCCAACACACCTTATATTAAAAAGGTAAGGGTAGTGACCACGGTCACGTATTCGTTGAAAGACTAAACGTGGATATAATTTCAGACAATTTGGGGCAATACTGTTGCCCCAATTGTCAATCTTTCAAACAGCCTATTGGCACGACATACACTCCGTCTTGAGGGCGCTGATAAGCATATTGCCCAACACCAGTCAATACCATCTTGAAGGAAGGAGATTTCATTTTTTCGACATCAATCTTGCCTTCCAGATTTATTAAGTTTTTCGCACCTTCCTCTATTAGTTTGTCGCCTCCAAGCTTCACTTCAATCAATCCATATTTGCCATTGCGAAGGTGAACCACCGCATCACATTCCAATCCAGTCTTGTCACGGAAATGATACACAGAGCCTCCCAAGGCATCAGCATAAACTCGCAAGTCTCGAACACATAAAGTTTCGAAGAACAGACCAAATGTATTTAAATCATTGATGAGGTCTTCTGGTCCTATACCCAATGCAGCAGTTGCTATCGAAGGGTCTGTGAAATATCGAGTGTCGGAAGTTCTTATTGCCGACTTACTTCTCATGTTCGGATTCCAGGCTGTAGAATCCTCTATGACAAATATCTTCTTCAATACCTTGATGTAAGAATAGATGGTATTCTCGCTTACTTCCGAACTTTCATTGTTGGCAATGTCTGCTAATATCGTACCTGCGGTCGCCTGACTTCCTTGGTTTCTTGCATAAGAACGCATGATTCGACGAGCCAATTCACTATCTCGCTTTACGCCATCCACACGAGAGACATCAAACCTCGTCACAGCGTCAAAATATTCTATGGCTTGTTGCAATGCGGCTTTTTCGCTCTTCTTATTCAAGGCTTTTGGCCACCCTCCACGACAAGTCAAATAAGCTAATTGCTCAATATCTATTTGATTGATTCCCTCGACAAAATACTTCTCCTTATCGGTTGCAAACAATTTGGCTAAGCTAACCTCGCCTGTGGAATCCCCTGATTCCCATAAGCTCATTGTCCTAAGTTTGAGCCATGCAAATCGACCTGTGCCGGTATGGAAGATTTCATCATAGTTGGGTGGAACGGCAGAGCCTGTCAAAATAAACTGCCCATCTTCGCCACGCTTGTCAACTTCGTTTCTCACCGCATCCCAAAACTTAGGTGCTACTTGCCATTCGTCTATCAGCCGAGGGGTGTCGCCACGAAGCAGCAACTTGATGTTGGTATTAGCCATGGCGATGTTCTGCTCCATAGAGTCTGGGTCAGACATAGACAAAATGCTCTTGGCTTGCTGGCTTGCCAAGGTTGTCTTTCCGCAATACTTAGGCCCTTCTACCAAAACAGCCCCCATAGCTTCGAGTTTATCTGCCAATATTTTATCAGCAATTCTTGCTTTATATTCGTTCATATATTAATGCTTTTGTTTTTTGCTTGCAAAGATAACATATTTCGTTGAAAATCAAGTGTATTTGATAGTTAAAAGTCGTTATTTCTTTAGCTGCGTTGTGACAGTTGGCTCAATTTTGTTATGGAAGTTGGCGTGTTTTTATTGTGGCAGTTGGCTTAATTATGTTGTGACAGTTGGCAGATATTATTCTTCTTTTTATTTCAAAATCTAAATCATTGAATAGAATATTTTCCCAATGCTGTCTCCAAAGTTTCCTATGTGAAAATGAGAGGCTTTGAAGCCAAATATAATCATTATCCTTTTTTGCTTTTTAGATATTGCAATTTTAGGGGATACAGTTGTTGGTTTTCTATTTTTGAATGATGAATTTAAAGTGAATCGGGACAGGTGGATTTTGATTGTTGAAATAGTTTTCAAAAAACTTTTGCATATCTTCATCATAGACAACACCTCCAATGATTAGTTCCTTGGGATTCACAAAACCACGTCCTATATATATATAAGCTTCGGGATACTCATTGTTGAGGCGTATCCTTGCATTTCCTATCCAGTCCTCAATCTCCAAAATTATTTGTCCATCTTTGCTGCGTACCCAATTAAAGTCATCCTTAATTTCGCTTATTTCAGATTTCAAATCATCATAAAGCAAGGAACCTAAATTATCTTTGTTATCTTTCAAAAAGCTCTTTAGCCTCTTGATGTCATCCTTGTTGTTTACTTTTGAGATAGACCACAGTTTTTTCCACAAATTCACACTTTTGTCTTGGATGTCAGACAAGAGTTCTTCGCTTATGGAATCTTTCAGTAAGTCTTTGATAGGAAACTGTATCGTATTTTCTCTCTCGATTTTGAATGTATTGAGTTGTTGTATATTTGGCTCTTTCATAAGTTCTTAATCTTTACACGTTAATGTTTGTTTCTCTTTTTGTTGGTGTCGCTATTTGCCTCTATCCAAAGTAGGAAAGACAAGAAAAATATGATGAGTGATACCCACCTTGCTCTTTTTGTACCCGAATTACGACAGAAGACCCTATCAAGCAAGTTGTCATAAAAGAACGTACTATCATTAAACCCAACTTGCAAACTGTCACTCTTGTTAATGGGTGTGTCGTATTTTTTGCCTTGATAAATGATGTCTGCTGATGGGTGATGTCTTGAGCTGCTTCGCAAATCCAATTCTATTATCTGGCAACCGATATTGCTTTGTGTTTTTGATATCTTAGATTCTCTTTCAGATATCAAAAACATATATGCTGTAAAAAGTCCAACGGCTATGTTTATTAAAGCGACGAGTATTTTTCTTCCCATAATTGTTCCTTAGTTTTGTTGTTTTTAATCATTCCAATAATATGTTGGTCTGTTGAACCACGGAAGCCAATAATCCCTTCTCCTGTTCAATATTTTTTTGATGCCACAAAGGTAAGCTTTTCTTATTCATATACTTTGTAGCTATTTACGTAAAATTTTGAATATTTCTAAAACCAAAATCAGAATATGAACAATAGTGATTATAAATAAGTAAAACCACCATGTGAAAGCTGCACCTCCTGCACCTTTGAAAAACATCAAATAATACAAAAGTAAGGTATAAAGGGAGAAAATAGCAAAGTGCATTATCCCCTTGTTTTTCTTCTTTTGGAATATGAAGAATATCAATATAAGACAACATACTGATAATGTGTAAATAAATGTATTCTCATCCATGATCATTTCGTCTTTTTAGATTTTTCAATTTGTATTTTGGAGGGCTACAATGTTATTATTCATACAACCCCCTGCATTTCTCCCAGTGAGCAGCAAACTCCTCTTTGCTGACCAGCATTTTGGTTTCAGGCTTGAACTGAATGTAAAAGTTGTCCGAGTAAAAAGGCTCGTATAAAGGGTCGCCACTCATTCGAAAATCATTTGGAGATTTCGGACAAATGGTTCTCAGTATATTTACTCTTTTTCTGAACCATCTTTTATGACGATTGACATATCTCTGAGTAACGTCAATAATAGCCAGGATGCAAATAATTGTAACTGTTCCTACAGTCTCCGAGAATGCAAGAGCAAGAGCTTTTAATCCAAATATAATGCAGATGCACCATAGTATGGCTAACACTATCTTTTTTATCATGAGGCATTTTTGCCACAAAGATAAGCTTTTCTAGTGATGATCCATCATAAGTATAAGACTTTTTGAATGAGTAGGCAACTATTTAGACAAATTTAAATTATCCTATGTAGAAATGTTCGCAGATGTTCCACAGAGGGGTATGATATTTATGTTTCTCTTTAGATTTTATAAAGAAAGCTACACTCTACACGAATTGCTGTAAATCCTTAGTGTTTATCGTTGTTTTGCACGATGTAGGCTAAGATAAATCCTACACTGAGCCTACACGGATGAAGACCTATATATCGCTCAAAAAACTACCCAATGCGTTCTTAAAACTATGCACAATTAGGATCATAATGGTGTAAACCTTAAAAATAAAGATAATCACAAGCTTGGATTATTTAATCATAACCATGGATTTAATAATCAGTAACACAGATTATATAATCCGTGCTACTGATTAAGTTTATATTCAAGGTGTAATATACTTTATTTTATTGAATATCAATGTTTTATCTCAGGATTGCCAAAGCTCCTTCTCTTGACAAGATATACCATTCCCTTGCTGGTGCGCTTGGATGCGAAGCCCAGCTCTCGTTTCATCATCAAACCCAACTTTTGGTTGCGGTTGTCTGTGCGAGTATAGTAAGGGAAATGTTGGAGTATCTGGTTCATGATTTCTTCCAAACTTAACTCTTCAGCTTCGTTTTCATTCTGAGGATGCTCGAACAGGCTGAGTATCATCGTCTGTAAGTCATTGACGTGCAGGAATCTTTCGTTGTAATGGGAGAGTCGCTCGTTTTCCTCGTCGGTGAGCCAGTATCTCATTCCGTCGTTTAGCTCCTCTTTCAGTTGGGCGTAGAGTTGGTCGTAATCTATCGGGGTTTGATAGTCGATGGTTGCGCCTTCGTTGACTTCCACGCAAAGAAATCGGCGGCTGCCCGTGGTGTCGGTGAGGGGACGCTTGGCATTGGTGGAACCGATGAACGAGGCATAGCGGCGACGTCTCTCCAAGGTCTTGCCATAAGCGGGTCGCATCTGAAAATCACTGCGTGACACTAAAAATTTCAAGAGAGGCTGCTGGCTCTTGGTGAGTTTGTCGAACTCGTCCATGTTGACCAAAGCCAAGGTGGAGAGGGCAAGGTTGATGTCGTTGTCGTTTCGGAAGTTGATGTTCTCGTTGTAGTAAGCACGCAGTTCATTTGGGAGGATGAGACGGCAGAAGGAAGACTTGCCGCAACCTTGGTGACCGATGATGAGTGGTACGAGTGCATTGCCATGTATCGAATCCTTGCCTTCCCAATGGGCGACCATCGAGAGCATCCAGATGTGAAACAAGTTTTGCCACATCGGATGTGAGGTCGGGATGCGCTTGGTGAGTTCGGTGACTCGGTCTTTCCCATCCCATTTGGGTAGGGAGTCAAGGTAGTCGTCCAACGGTTCGTAGAGAGCGATGTCGTTGGAGTCGATGAAACGCTTCAAGTCTTTGTCCCAACTGTCTAGCCCGGCTTTCAAGGCTCTGATGGTCATGGAGTTCTGTGCTTGTGGTGTCAAATCTACGAAATCGAAGCAATAGCCATTTCGGATGCGATATTGTACGGCACCCGTCATGGCGTTTCGGCGAAACTCGTAATGCTCCTTGAGGAAGAATGCGGTCTTGTAGGTGAGTAAAGCTGACTTCGGAATTTTTCCGAAAGGCAAGGTGCGTAGCAGCTTCTGTGCGTAGGCATTCTCAAACTTCAAGTTGACGATTTGCTCGCCCAAGCGATAGAAGGCTGGCTTGAAGAAGGCATGGCGCAGGGCAAACTCCATCGGAAGTCCTGAACGGAAACAGTTGTCGGCGAGCAAAGTGAGTACTTTCTCGTCAAATTCCTCGTCCTCTGGGTGAAGTCCCACATTCTCGTAAGCATTCTTCAGACAATGTTCGTAGATGACCACGTTGGTTTGATAGGAGGAGAGACCCAATATCTGGTTCTCGTCCATGTACTTGCTGTCATCAACTTTGGGGGCAGGAAGTTTTTGCGCCTCTTCATCCACGAAGAGCAACATGGAATACTCATTGAAGAAGGCTTGTGAATCCATGCTCAAATAGCACTCTTGGTCGAAAGATGGTTTTGAGGTCTCTACGTTGATGTTGAGTTGGGTGGTGTACATATAGTGGAATTGCTTGTAAGCATTTTCGAGTGCTTTTGGGGTGACATCGCCATCGTCTTTCATGGCAAAACGGCAAACGATTTCCACCGATCTGCCAGTGGCTCCCACGAAAGTGATATAGGTATAAGGAATCTTGGCGGCTCGTTTGCGTAAGTCCTCAGCTTCTTCGATGGAGGCCAGGTTGTTGATTTCCAACAAGACCAAAGGGTTGGTGGATTTCAAGACCACTTGTCCGTTTTGTTTCTTCCATTGTCCTGAGAATCGGATGAGGGGAAGGTGTCTGAAACAGTAATTTTGTGGAGAAATCGTGTTTCCTTCGCTTGCTTCGATGGTTGCGATTCTTCTCACGTCATCGAGGATGACACGATAGGTCTCCTGGCGAAGATACTTGATGATTTCTTCCTCTGGAACGAGTGAATAGGTTCGTTCGCTCCTCTCTTGTTTTATCAATGTAATCATATTTTCTGTTTTTAGTGTAGGCTTTGAGGTAGCATACACGGTGTAAAAGCTTTGTTGTTCAGTGACTTATAGAAGTTGTGTAGGCGTGTAGGCTTTTTGCAAACTTTTATGGTGCAAAAATACAAAAAAGAAATGAATGGCGCAAGTTTATCACGAAAAATTTGTGTGTCTCGAAAAGAAAGTGTACTTTTGTCAATGCAATAATATTTCTATATATAATATAAGGTATAATGATGGAAAAGGAAAACAACCAGACAGTTGCTCCTGTCAAGAGCCAACTGCCATCAGAATGCACTACGATTATCGTAGGCGAGGAACAGAGTGTGGATGGTGCAAGATACTTGTGCCGCTCCAGTGACTTCGATGCCATGCTCACCACTAATGTGGAGGTGCATGAGGATACCAAGCACGGTCCCAAGGAATTCATAGCCAAGGACAGCAAGTTCCGTTGTCCTCTGCCCGATGAGGCTTTGGGTTATACCGCCCTTCCTGATTATCGCTACCCGGGAGAGTGGGGAAGCGCAGGTTTCAATACGGCTGGCGTGGGCATGAGCAGTACGGAGACTATTTTCTCTTCGGATAAGGCTTTGAGCTTCGACCCTTACGTGGAGAATGGTCTCGCCGAGAACTGCACCTATAACATCGTGTTGCCATACATCCATACCGCTCGTGAGGGTGTGGAGCGACTGGGTATGCTCATCGAGCAATATGGTTCTGCCGAAGGCTTCGGCATCGGTTTCATCGACGACAAGGAAACTTGGTATCTGGAGAATGCCTGCGGTCACCGTTGGTTGGCTTGCAGAATGCCCAAGGACCAGTACTTTGTGACAGGCAACCAGAGCCGTTTCCGTGACTACGACCCGAATGACAAGGAGAACTTCTTGGCTTCAAAAGACTTGATCGAGTTTGCCACCGAGCATGGACTTTACAATCCTGATGATTCCGAAGCAGAGAAAGGAAAGGACGGAAAGGCGAAGTTTGACTTCCACGAGGCTTACTCTCGTGACGAGAAGCTCGACACCACCTACAACTATCCACGAGTATGGGGGTTGCAGCAGATGTTCTCTCCAGCCATCCCAAACGATGTCAACAAGAACACCTTCCCAGTCTTTGCCCAGGCAGCGCAAAAGATTTCGCTCACCGACCTTCGCACGGCTTTCCGTTACCACTACGACCTTACCGACCACGACCCTTATCTGCATGAGAATGGCAAGGAGCCTTATCGTCCAGTCAGCATCTTCCGCACCACACAGACGCACATCATCCAAGTGCGCAAGGAGTTGCCACAAGCCATCGGTTGCATCACCTACGTGGCTCTCGGTATGGGCGACCTCAGCATCTTCCTCCCATTCTATCAGGGGGTGAAGAAGTTCCCTGAACTTTACACCCGCATCGGTAACGGCGAATGTCACGATGATACTGCCTACTGGCGTTTCCGCAAGGTGATGACACTCGGCATGATCCATTACAACGACTTCGCTCCAATCGTCAAGGAGACTTACGCCAAGTTGGAGGTTGAGAACGACCAGCGCCAGAAGGAGATGGAGGCAGAATACTTGAAACTCTACCAGGATTTCCCGATGAAGGCATCCGACCTCTTGCAGGACTTCTCCGACAAGTTATTGATGCACGCCATCGAGGTAGCGGATGAGTTGGTCAACAAGCTCTTCACGGAACTTGCCAAGAAGATTCAGGAAGAATACCTCTTCCATGGGGCATAATACCAAATATCGACTCTGACACATTATTATTATATTATAGGGACACCTTTGTTTCTCAAAAAGAGACAGAGGTGTTTAATCTCGTGGTTCCTCCGCCTAGATGCCATAGATGCAGCCACGAAGTTTTTCCAGTAAAAGTTTGGCGGTTTCGAAGGAAAAACGTAACTTTGCATTATCTTAGTATAAGTTAGATAAACACTCTTAAAAAGAAGACTATTATGTTTAGAGATATAGAAATAGAAAGATTTAGAGGAATTAAACATTCCAAAATAGAAGGGTTGAAGCAAATTAATCTTTTCTTCGGAAAGAACAATTGTGGAAAATCGTCTTTTTTGGATGCTATTTTTCTCATATCTGGAGTCTCGAATCCGAAGTTGCCATTGAATATTAATCTTTTGCGCAACTATAGGAAATTGGAGGCTTCTGATATGACTTTGGATTTCTATTCTCTTGATGTTACTCATTCGATTTCTATCAAGGCTACCAATCACGAGACACGAGAGTTGCAAATCTCCGTGTTTGAGTCTTCAAGCAGCAAGATAGATTTGCTGGGCGATGAAAACAATATAGCTTCTACGGATTCTAACGCCCATTATGGCTTGGTACTGAAAAGCAAAATAGGCGATGAGGTTTATGAGGCTTCCATCATCTTGTCGCATTCTGGACAGAACGAATTGGAGCAAAGAGTAAAGCTGGATTCGCGATACAAAGAAAAAATAACATGTCGTTATCTCAATCCTAAGTATGACTTTTACACTTCCATCGAGGGATTGGTGGATGTCATCAAGAACAAGGACGAAAAGTTTATCATAGATGCCTTGAGGATGATAGAACCACAATTGAAAGATTTTGTACTTTCCCAGAATGAAGTGTTGGTTGACATAGGTTTGAGTCAACGTATCCCTATCAACATGATGGGAGATGGCGCTCGTAAGATTCTTTCGATTCTCACTACCTTATATGAATGTAAGAATGGTATCGTGTTGATAGATGAGATAAGTAACGGTTTCCATTTTTCCGTCATGTCAGGGTTGTGGAAGGCTGTTATTTTCGCTGCTCGTAAAAATAATGTTCAAATCTTTGCGACAACGCATGATATTGATTCTATCAAGGGGCTTCGGGATGCTGCCATTGGCGAAAAGGAGGTTGCTCAGGATGCCGCATGCTTTAAACTCCTGAGTACTCCAGATTCGGAGTTGAAGGCTTATCATTATTCCCTTGATAGCATAGACTATTCGTTGAATCAAGAAATTGAAGTAAGATAGTATGAACAAGATTTTTATCGAAGCAAAACATGACAAGACTTCTGAGTATAATTTTCTGAAGACTATTCTTGCTCAATATTTCCCAGATAAAGAAGTCTGCTTCATTTTTATGAATGGAGTTGGTAACCTGTTTGGCGAGTCTATACAAAATCAGATTCGTCAATCTCAGGATGAAGGCGACAACGTATTGGTAATTCTTGATGCAGATTTCCCTGACAAAGGATGGGGATATGCCAAGAGAAAGAAGGATGTGATGGAGAACATGCAGCTTAATCGTATCTCTTTTCCATTCTTCTTATATCCCGACAATCAAAACGATGGAGATGTGGAGACTTTGATGGAATCCTTGGCTTGTAAAGATATTCACAAGGAATGGTGGGGTTGCTTTACTGACTATGAAATGTGTGTGAAGGGTATCAAGGATTCTGAAGGAAAGTTGATGTATAATGTTCCCAATCGCAAAGCGAAGTTGCATACTTACATAAGTTCTCAAAGATTAAGTAACAGGCAGCGAGACAAGATAGGTCAGGGGCATTGGCTTTTTGACGACAAGGCTTATTGGGATTTAAACAAGGATGACTTGAAGCCTTTGCTTGATTTCTTTAGGGAAAATATAGATTGAGTTGCTGGGTTGGGGGGCTGGCAAGGGCATCATTCCTACTTACGTGAAGAAGGTGAAGAACGTCATTTCCGTGAATGACGAGATGATAACGGTGAAAAAGCAAATAATGGTAATAGCTTCAATTTATTTTATTGCAATGATTAGGTTAAGGCTAAGTAGAGGATACCTGCAATAAATATAATGATTGCTATAAGGAGAAAGTAAATAAGGCATCCTACTCCAAAATGGGTAGGGTGCTTTTGGTAATATGAGAACGGTTCTTTACTGCCGAACAACTTATTGTATTTATATCTCCACAAATTCTCGTTTATGTATTTATCGGGAATGTTGGGGATGAATATATACTCAACGAAGCTGTTTAATGTATTATGAATAATATATAGCAAAAAAGTCGTAATATAAGCTAATATGTCGGCTATTGCTGTTCTCATTTTTATTTTTTTTTTCGAATAAACTCACGTAAATCTCACTTTAAGTCACTTAAATATTTCTGTAAGATAAATAAAATGAAAAGTTTTGCAACTTACTGAAAATCAGATCGTCGTGAGTCGTATTAATGCCTAATTGTAGAGAGATGCCACTTAAAACTCACGTAAAATTCTCTTAAAACTCACGTAAATTTCACGTAAACTCACGTAAATTTTACCCCAAGTCGTATAAATGCCATTTTCTATCTTTTCCAAAGTAAATCTTTTTGCATTTCTTCATCTTTGCAAGGATATTACCTATTTTCTCTTTTTTCTTATCGTCATTCATGTCTATCGGCAACTTGCCCCACAGCAATTCGTCTATCTGTCTGCGTAACAAGACGCCATGGTCTTTTAATGCCTTGATTACCCATTCGATGCACTCAGTGTCGTCAAAACCTTTAGTCAAGGTATAGTGTACTTCTTGATTCGTTGCTTTTGCGACCATTTTTGAAACATACAGATGAGGCTTGCGACCTTCAACAAGTTTTTTCTTTCTTAACATTTTTAAGGCAGCATCACTTATTTGTCCACCTTTTCCCTTCTGTACTTTATCGAGAAGTATGGCAGTAGCCAAATCTATGTCTGTATTTTCTAATAACATTAAACTGTAGTCTTCATCTATGATGGTTCCTGGCAAAGTTAGCACGACATGGTCTTCGTCACTTTTGTCATAATCAGGCATCGGAAGATAACGTTCTTTTTGCTTGACATACAGTTTGTGAATGCCAAATCCTTCCGTGTCAATCATCTTGATGTTAGCCATCGCTTGAACCAAGAATGGGTTGCGATAATCATCAGGCACCTTGTTGCCTAATACATAGTCCTCAGGATGTCCATTGTAGAAACCTCCACGATTGATAAATTCCAATTCATTCTCACGTTCCATAACAATAATTCGTGCGTTCTGACCATATTTCTGATGAGCGATGCAGTTATGTAAACTCTCAAGTATGGATTCCTCGTCATATTTCATTCCTTCTGTAGGAATAAGACTATTGCGTGGATAAATCTTGAAAGGATAATTCCTTATTTTGTGGAGAACTTGCGTGGTTGTCAGCAAAAAAGGAAGTCCAAAAACTTGTCCTACATTATCTTTACTCTCCAAACGCCATACGATTTCTGTAAGATAGTCTAAGTAATGAGCTGACTCAGGCTTTCCTAATAACAAAATTGCAGCATTGGTTATCTTGCTGTTAATCGTTAGTCGTGCTTTGTCCAAAAAAACAGCGTCCGACCATTCGTTTATCTCCTTCGCATATCGAGGATAATGCTCTTTGAATCCTTTGCGAGCAACGGCAATAGCTTCTTCGTCCAAGTCGTCTATTGTTGCTTCTTGAACGATTTGTTTACTCCAGTCTATATTATGATTTTGATAACGAATATCATCATACTTTCCCATATCGAGAGCAGACAAACTTTCGCCGCGGCGGGCATAGTAATGCCCTTGCCAAGCGACTGGAACCCCACAGGGTGCTGCTGGTATTTGAAACAAGAGAATACGCTTTCCTTCTATCTCGATAGAATGTATGTCCCTAAATGTGATGTTGTTGGTTGTATGTTGAGAAAAGTCTTGTTTCAATTTTTGTAAACTGACAGGACTGTTTTTATAGGATGTGCCTATAATCTCCCTCGTTTTATCATGTACGCCAAAGACCAACCAAGCAAATTCATGGTGATGTAAATTTGCTTCGTTGCTCAATGCGGAGAAATACTTGCCCAACAAATCGAAGTCGAAATTATTCTCGGCTTTCTTGAACTCTACTGTTTCATCCTCATGATGAAAACGTAAGGTCTCAAATATCTTGTAAATGTCCTTGCTCATTATTAATTATAATTTGCTACAAAGTTACAGTTTTTGTTTTAATTGGCAAAGGATTTCTGTAAATTCTCTTCTTTCCAGAGGTGTTTTTTCTCGAAAAAGGATAGAAATTCTCTTTTATTGGTTGTTTAAGTT
>DKCU01000101.1:0-44413 GCA_002451555.1 Candidatus Segatella albertsiae | reverse complement strand
AACTTAAACAACCAATAAAAGAAATAGATTGATCGTTCAATTTTATATCTGATGAAGAGTAGCTCTTATAGAGCTTTTTAGTTTATCTAATCTTACACCTCTCAGATGATATGGGACTTATCTGATGAACAAGAGTTCACGATACTTAGGCAATGTCCAAAGCTCATCGGCTACGGTCAACTCCAACTTATCAATCTGATAACGGATTTCCTCCATCTTTGGAGCCACTGTGTCGTGGTAAGCGATGGCCTTGTCATGCTCGCTCTCAATCTTGTTGGCTACCTTGCGGGCATTTACCAACTCCTCTACACCGGTCTCGATCTTCTGGGTTCTGTCGGCGATGTCCTTGATGATCTTGATGTTACGAGCAGTCAATGCCTTGCCTTCCTCGTCACCGAAGATGTCGATCATGTTCTCCACGTTCTTAGCCAACTGGCTCTGATAGTGGGTAGCCACAGGGATGATGTGGTTCATGGAGAGGTCGCCCATCACACGTGCCTCAATCTGAATCTTCTTGGTGTAGGTCTCCCATTTCACCTCGTTACGAGCTTCCAACTCGTTCTTCTTCATCACGCCCATGCTCTCGAACATCTCGATAGATGCTGGGTCCAAGTAACGCTCGAAGATCTTTGGACAACTCTTCTCGCAGTCCAAGCCACGCTTAGCTGCTTCCTCTACCCACTCATCTGAGTAACCATTGCCGTCGAAACGGATTGGCTTGCAAGCTACGATGTCCTGACGAACGATGTCGATGATTGCCGATGTCTTCTCCTCACCCTTGGCGATGAGCTCGTCAACACGCTTCTTGAAGTTGGTCAAAGCCTCGGCTACGGCGGTGTTCAGCACGATCATGGCTGACGCGCAGTTAGCCTCAGAACCTACGGCACGGAACTCGAAGCGGTTACCTGTGAAGGCGAATGGTGATGTACGGTTACGGTCGGTGTTATCGATCATCAACTCTGGAATCTCTGGGATGTCCAACTTCATGCCCTGCTTGCCAGCTACAGTAAACAAGTCTTTCTTGTCGGCTTTCTCGATGTGGTCGAGGAGGTCGGTGAGCTGCTTGCCGAGGAATGAAGAGATGATTGCTGGAGGTGCCTCGTTGGCGCCAAGACGATGAGCATTGGTAGCGCTCATGATGGATGCCTTGAGCAAACCGTTGTGCTTATATACTGCCATCAAAGTCTCGGTGATGAAGACTACGAAACGGAGGTTGTCCTCTGGTGTCTTGCCAGGACCGTGAAGCAGGATACCTGTATCGGTAGAAAGACTCCAGTTGTTGTGCTTACCAGAACCGTTGATGCCTGCGAATGGCTTCTCGTGGAGAAGTACACGGAATCCGTGATGGCGAGCCACCTTCTTCATCAAGCTCATGAGGAGCATGTTGTGGTCAACGGCGAGGTTGGTCTCCTCGAAGATAGGTGCCAACTCAAACTGGTTAGGTGCTACCTCGTTGTGGCGAGTCTTGCAAGGAATGCCAAGCTCAAGAGCCTGAATCTCCAAGTCCTTCATAAATGCCTGTACACGCTCAGGGATGGCACCGAAGTAGTGGTCGTCCATCTGCTGGTTCTTGGCTGAGTCGTGACCCATCAAGGTGCGACCTGTCAACATCAAGTCAGGACGTGCTGCGTAGAGACTTTCATCTACCAAGAAGTACTCCTGCTCCCAACCGAGGTTGGAAACAACCTTCTTCACGTCTGGGTTGAAGTAGTGGCAAACGTCGGTGGCTGCTACGTTGACGGCATGCAATGCACGGAGCAATGGAGCCTTGTAGTCGAGAGCTTCACCTGTATATGAGATGAACACTGTAGGAATACAGAGTGTATCGTCGATGATGAATACAGGAGATGTTGGATCCCAAGCTGAGTAACCACGTGCCTCGAAAGTAGAGCGGATACCACCTGATGGGAAAGAAGAGGCATCAGGCTCCTGCTGTACGAGCAACTTACCTGAAAATTCCTCAATCATACCGCCCTTGCCGTCGTGCTCGATGAAGGCATCGTGCTTCTCGGCAGTACCCTCAGTCAATGGCTGGAACCAGTGTGTGTAGTGGGTTACGCCATTCTCATCAGCCCACTGCTTGATGCCCTTGGCTACAGCGTCGGCGATGTTGCGGTCGAGACGTGCGCCATTGTCGATTACGTCAACGAGTTTCTCGTAAACGTCTGCTGGAAGATACTTGTACATCTTCTGGCGGTTGAATACCTTTTTACCAAAGAATTCGCTTGGTCGCTCGCTTGGAGCGGTCACTTCAACAGGCTTTCTCTTGGAAGCCTCTGAAACAGCTTCAAATCTTAAGTTGCTCATACCTTAATATTTTAAAATGTTATTTTAATCAATTTTTTTCCAACCACCCCGTCCCTCCTTCATAAGGAGGGCTCCACCTCTTTCCCCAAGCCCCTCTCTCCTCAGGAGAGCGGGGATGTAGCTGGCTACGCTATAGCTTCGCCAGAGTTTTGGTATCGCAAGCGGAGCCTTTGCCCCTACGGGGCTTGCGATGGTTTCTTACGCAACA
The DNA here is from genome assembly GCA_002451555.1 of Candidatus Segatella albertsiae. Lineage (GTDB taxonomy): Bacteria > Bacteroidota > Bacteroidia > Bacteroidales > Bacteroidaceae > Prevotella > Prevotella albertsiae. The sequence goes on along the minus strand of DKCU01000101.1, from coordinate 41,898 downwards.
GAGTTGCGATTGTTTTACGCCTAATCGGCGGTTTTTTATGCGGTGTAAACCGCTTTGCTTATACCTTGCTTAAGTCTTATTTGCTCTGCGGAATAAAAATCTGCGTTATCTGCGAAATCTGCGAGAGATTATTTTCCTAGCCATTTGGCGATTCTATCCATCGCCTCGATGCAGTCCTCATGCTCGCCGAAGGCGGTCAGTCGGATGTAGCCTTCGCCCGATGGACCGAAACCTACACCTGGGGTGCAGACTACGCTGGCTCCGTAGAGCATCTCCTCGAAGAATTTCCAGCTAGGCGTATTGTTTGGAGTCTTTACCCAGAGGTATGGTGCATTCTCGCCACCATATACTCGCAAGCCGAGTTCTTGAAGTTTCTCTCTCATCACGCGGGCGTTCTCCATATAGTAAGCGATGGTTGCCTTCACTTGCTCCTTGCCTTCTGGGGTGTAAATCGCCTCGGCGGCACGCTGGCTGATGTAGCTGGTACCATTAAACTTGGTACACTGGCGGCGGTCCCAGATTGGGTTCAGTGCCACTTCCTCACCGCTTAAAGTCTTTGCCTTCAAATCCTTTGGTACGATGGTGTAACCACATCGTACACCGGTGAAGCCTGCGGTCTTGGAATAGCTGTGGAACTCGATTGCCACCTTTCTCGCTCCACGAATCTCGTAGATGGAATGTGGAATCTCTGGATCCTGGATGTATGCCTCGTAGGCAGCGTCGTAGAGGATGATGCTCTCGTTCTTGATAGCGTAGTTCACCCACTTGCGAAGCTCCTCCTTGGTGATGACCGTACCCGTTGGGTTGTTAGGGTAACAGAGGTAAATCATATCCACACGATGGTCTGGAATCTGAGGAGTGAAGCTGTTGCCCTCATCGCATGGCATGTAAGTCACGTTGCTCCACTTGCCATTCTCGAAGACTCCCGCTCTGCCTATCATCACGTTAGAGTCGATATATACTGGATAAATCGGGTCGGTGACACCGATGTTGTTGTCCCATCTCAAAATCTCCTGGATATTTCCTGTGTCGCTCTTCGCTCCGTCGTTCACGAATACCTCGTTAGGATCGAGGTGGATGCCACGAGGCAGGAAGTCGTTCTTGATGATGGCCTCACGGAGGAAGTCGTAGCCTCGCTCAGGACCGTAGCCACGGAACGATGCCTGTACCGACATCTCATCCACTGCCTTGTGCATTGCCTTGATGACGGCAGGGCAGAGAGGTTGTGTAACGTCGCCGATACCCAAGCTGATAACTCGCTGCTTAGGGTGGGCAATCTTGTAGGCGTTCACCTTCTTTGCGATGTCGGCAAACAGGTAATTGTTAGCCAACTTCAGGAAATGTTCATTAACTAATGCCATATTATTGTTCTCCTTTTATTATGTATATTTAAGTTTGCTCTTATTCTGGTAATTCGATTTCTCCTTCGAATGCGAATGCCGCAGGTCCCGTCATATAGACATGTCCGTCATCCTCTCGGTATTCGATGTGGAGCGTTCCACCATCCATCACGATGCTGCTCTTGCGAGAAGCTCGCTTGGTCAGGGCTGCGGCTACGGCTGTGGCACAGGCTCCTGTTCCGCAAGCCATTGTAATACCGCTTCCCCTTTCCCAAACTCGTGTTCTAATTATGTCAATGTCTGTAACTTGTGCGAACTCGATGTTGCAACGCTGAGGAAACGCCTTGTCGTGCTCCAGAATCTTGCCATAGTGGGCGATGTCGATGGTGTCGATGTCATCCACAAAGGTCACGAAGTGGGGGTTGCCCATGCAAACGTAAGTGCCTTCAAACTTTCTGCCGTCGGCTTCCAGTATCGCAGCCTGTGGCGTTTCTTCTGATTCAGGATGGGGATTTGAATCGGTTGTTGGAGCAATGAATTGCTCCTTGTTTTCGAGTCTAGGCTTGAGCATATCGACCGTTACCGATTCTACTTTCTTTTTGTCGTCCTGAATATGCAATTTCAATATCTTGATACCCGATAAAGTCTCCAGTCGGATGGTGTCCTTTCGGGTCAATCCCTTTTCATATAAATATTTTCCGATGCATCGGCTTGCGTTGCCGCACATCATCGCTTCTGAGCCATCGGCGTTGAAGATGCGCATCGAATAGTCTGCTCTTCTGCCATCGTGTGGCTTGCCGATGAGAACCAGTCCGTCGCTGCCGATGCCTGTGTGGTAAGCACTCCATGCGATGGCGGCTTTCTCTGGATCGGGGATGTCGTATATCTGGGTATCTACATAGATGTAGTCATTACCAGCCCCGTGCATCTTGGTGAAATGAACTGTTTCTTTCATATCTTCAATGTGTTGTTAAGTTTGATAATACTCTTCATTCATTCTTTCTTGTCTTGCATCTTACGGCTTTCTTGTTTTTTATGCCTTTTGATGCTTTGACGTTTTGATAGTCTTTCGAATGTTTCGATGACTATTTGTTTGATTTCGGTTGCAAAGGTACGACTATTTGTTGATATAGCAAAGGAAAATGGTGCATTAAATGATAGGTGAATTTCTTATTCTTTCAATTTGTAATACAAAAAGGTGTTATAGCTTACAAATTGTAAGATTAGAGATATATAGGATGATAAATTTAAAATATTAATAAAAAAGAAGAAACTAAATGTTTATAAATTCTTGAAAATGCTAACAAAATGTATTAATTTTGCAGCCGAAAATGAGCATAATGTAAAATATATGTTTGTTTTGAATGACAATCAATGAAAGTTTATTTTAGAAAGGACAATATGGCTGAAAGTTTGTTTTTGGCATAGAGACAATCAATAAAAGTATTAACACATTATTAATTATTAAAGGATTATGAAGAAGATTGAGGCAATTATCCGTAAGTCAAAGTTTGAGGAAGTCAAGAAGGCGCTTTTGGCAGCCGACATCGAGTGGTTCTCTTATTATAATGTAAGGGGCGAGGGAAAGATGCGTCAAGCTCGCATCTATCGTGGTGTGATGTACGATACCAGTAGCATTGAGCGTGTGTTGCTCAACATCGTGGTACGCGACAAGAACGTGGAGCCAACCATCGCCGCTATTCAGGGTGCAGCCCAGACGGGCGAGATAGGAGATGGCAGAATCTTCGTTATCCCTGTGCTTGACACCATCCGCATCCGAACGGGTGAGCGAGGCGACATCGCACTCTATAATGCAGAGCAAGAAAAGTAGTGCATACATAATAGGTATTCTAAATTAACGATAAGTATTGTATTCTAATTTAATAATAAGATATTTATGAGCAGTTTATTTTTGACAACACTCGACACGGGTAACACGGCGTGGATGATCATGGCAACCATCTTGGTGCTCTTGATGTCAATCCCAGGTATCGCATTATTCTATGGCGGTTTGGTTCGCCAGAAAAACATATTGAGCATCTTGATGCAGACGATGTTCATTGTGGCAGTGGTCAGCATCATTTGGGTGGCATTCGGTTACTCTTGGGCTTTCTCCACTCAGTTTGCCGACGAGGGCAATCCGTTGGCATGTGTGATGGGAGGTTTCGACAAATGTTTCCTCCATGGCATCGGACTGGATGCCGTGATGCCGACGGGCATTCCTGAACTTACCTTCGTGATGTTCCAGTGTATGTTCGCCCTCATTACTCCAGCCTTGATACTCGGTGCTTTCGCCGAGCGTGTCAAGTTTAGCGGTTATGTGCTCTTCACCGTTCTTTGGGTGATTATCGCCTACTTGCCAATGGCGCATTGGGTATGGGGTGGCGGATTCCTTCAGGAGATGGGAGCCATCGACTTCGCCGGTGGTACCGTAGTACATATCAATGCCGGTGTCGCAGCCTTGGTGATGGCTTTGATGGTGGGCAAGCGCGATGATTACCGTGCCGGTCATCCTATCACACCTCATAACATCACCTTCGTGTTCATGGGAATGTCGTTCCTCTGGTTAGGATGGTTCGGATTCAATGCTGGTAGCGGCTTGGCTGCCGATGGCTTGGCTGCCAATGCCTTTCTTGTGACTCATATTGCAACGGCCGCTGCAGCTACTACCTGGATGATTATCGACTGGGTGGTCAACAAGAAGCCAACTACCGTAGGTGCTTGTACGGGTGCTGTTGCCGGACTGGTTGCTATCACCCCTGCGGCAGGTAGTACCGATATTTTCGGTGCTTTCTGCATCGGAATCATCAGCACTTGTGTCTGCTTCTTCATGGTAGCGGTCGTGAAGTCGAAGTTCCGTTACGACGATGCCCTCGATGCCTTCGGCGTGCATGGCATGGGTGGTATCTTAGGTTCTATTCTTACGGGTGTCTTTGCTACCAAGTATGTTACCGGTGCAGATGGTGTAGAGGGAGCCTTGTATGGCGACTGGCATCAGTTGTGGATTCAGGTCGTAGCCACCGTGGTGAGCATCATCTTTAGTGCCATTGTCACCTTTATATTATATAAGGTGGTGGATAAGATGGTAGGTATTCGAGTAGATAAGCGAGTAGAGGAGGAAGGTCTCGATATCTATGAGCATGGCGAGAGTGCATATAGTAACTAAGTTTTTTTAGATATGAGCTTCTTGCATGAAGCTTTTGTGGAAAGTCAATAAAACAAGAAAAGGTCGCAACTCGAAAAGAGCTGCGACCTTTTTTAAAATTTCTGGGTGGAGCTGGAGGGAATCGAACCCTCGTCCGCACAAGGAAACCATACGCTTTCTACACGCTTATTCCAGCCTTCGGTTTTCGAGGTATGGCAAGACCTGGACCACCAACCATACCCTTATCCTCTAAAGTTTCATCAGAGCATCGAGGCTTACACTGACTATTTCCGATTTACCTGCACCGCTTGACCAACAAGATTCGGAACAACATCCGTTGAGCGATGTCTCGTTCCATCACCTAGTGACGGAATAATGCCAGTTTACTATACTTCGACTAGGCAGCGAGAGCGTAATTTCTTTCGCCAATTAATTTTTTGTTCACTAAGATTTAGGAGGTAGCCAACGAGCCTCCGCGTGCTTACGTACCATCTCATCTCGCCGTCAAATCCAGTCAACCCCGAATCTTTTTGTTTCGATGGTGATACCAAAACATCCCAATCCAAAAGAACGTTTTCTATCGGATTGGGATGCAAAGATATAGCGAATTCTTGAAATCTCCAAATATTTTGGCAAAAACTTTTTCTTTTTGTATGATAAACTTGTCTTTTATCCCCAAAACTGCAAGTTTTTGCAAGTTCTTTTATTTCTAGTCGTTCGGGTAACGTTATTTTTTAGTCGCTCTGACGAAGAATACTATCAAGCAAATGTAGGCGATGAGTGAGCAGACTTCAGACATTGGATTCGTCCACCAACTGTCGGCGATGCTGGCTTCAATGCCACCAAACTTGAGCAGGGCGCTGACTACGCCCATCAAGGCTCCGCCAGCAATAAAGCCACTGGCAATCAACGTACCCTTTTCGCCACGTTCGCTGTTTACCTTGGTGTCTTTGCTACGAGAGGTAACATACCAGTTGATGGCACCGCCGACAAGCAATGGTACGTTCAGTTCCAATGGGATGAACATACCCAAGGCGAAAGCCAAGGCAGGAATCTTGAAATAGGTAAGCACGATGGCTATCACGGCACCAATGGCATAGAGTACCCAAGGGGCGCCCACACCATTCATCAATGGGTCGATGACGGCAGCCATCGCATTGGCTTGTGGAGCGGCGAGTGAACCAGAGGCAAAGCCATAGGTCTCGTTCAGAAGCATCATCACACCACCCACAGTAGCTGCGCTGACAAGTGTACCAAGGAATTTCCATCCCTCCTGCTTCTTTGGGGTAGTGCCTAACCAATATCCAATCTTAAGATCGGTGATAAAGGAACCTGCTACAGACAAGGCTGTGCAGACGACACCGCCCATAATCAGTGCTGCCAACATTCCGCCAGGACCTTTCAGACCTACAGCCACCATCACGACAGATGCAAAGATGAGTGTCATCAAGGTCATTCCTGATACAGGGTTGCTACCCACGATGGCGATGGCATTTGCAGCCACAGTGGTAAAGAGAAAGGCAATGGCAGCCACCAGTAAGATGGCAATGACGGCAAACAAGAGATTGCCATCCATTACGCCAAACCAGAAGAAAAGGAAGGTGATAAGGATGGTGACAAGCGATCCGATGGCGATAATCTTGAAGGAGATGTCGCGCTGTGTACGCTTCACGTTCTCGTCGGCATCGCTCTTGCCTTTTAGTTCCTTGGCGGCAAGTCCAACGGCACTCTTGATGATACCCCAACTCTTGATGATGCCGATGATACCCGCCATGGCGATACCTCCGATGCCGATACTACGAGCATAAGCCTTGAAGATTTCCTCAGGGCTCATTGCCCCTACCGTAGCTGTGATGCTGGGATCCCATGCGTTGAGTACGCTGTCATGGAAGATGACGCTCATGCCAGGTACTATCAACCACCATACCACGAGTGAACCCAAGCAGGTAATGAAGGCATATTTCAAGCCGATGATATAACCCAAGCCTAATACAGCCGCACCCGTGTTCACCTTGAAAACAAGTTTAGCCTTGTCGGCAAGGTCGCAACCGAGACTAACGACACGGCTTGTGAAATTCTCATTCCACCATCCAAGACTTGCCACGATGAAGTCGTATAGACCACCAACCAGGCCAGCGATGAGCAAAGGCTTGGCTTGGTCGCCGCCTTTGGCCCCCGAAACCAAGACCTGGGTGGTCGCCGTAGCCTCAGGGAAAGGATATTTGCCGTGCATGTCTTTTACGAAATACTTGCGGAAAGGTATCAAGAATAAGATGCCCAACACACCGCCCAATGCCGATGCCATGAATATTTTGAGGAAGGAAGTTCCCATCTCTGGATACTTCGCTTGCAAAATGTAGATGGCTGGCAAGGTAAAGATCGCACCAGCTACTACGGCACCAGAACAAGCACCGATACTCTGGATAATGACATTCTCGCCGAGCGCCTTGTTGCGTTTGGTGGCTGTACTTACACCCACGGCGATGATAGCGATAGGAATGGCTGCCTCAAACACCTGTCCCACCTTCAGACCTAAATAAGCTGCGGCGGCAGAGAAGATGATTGCCATCACGATACCCCAGGTCACTGACCAACCGTTTACCTCGGGGTAAACTTTGTCAGGCGACATCAGAGGCTTGTACTCTTCACCGTCCTTCAACTCACGGAAGGCATTTTCGGGGAGCTGCAAGTTTTCTTTTTCGTTATTTTCCATTTTGTGATTGTTTTGTTATCTATAAAAAAGGCTCCTCGCCCAAGATAGTGCGAGGAGTCGATATAAAATTCGATTATCTTACCTCTCGATTCTGATGATGTACTCACTCATAAAGCTTGCACCTGGTTGGAGACGGTTCATCAAATATTTGTCCTTGAACTCACCGTCGTACTCTGCCCAGTCATGGATACCATACCATGGTTCGATGCAGATGAAAGGCGCATGTTTGCCTGTTGGGTTCCAAATACCTACTGCAGGAGTTTTGAATTCGAGCGTTACGTGAGGCTCGCCCTTCTCGTTGAGGATGCTCACTTGTTTCACTTGGCTCTTGTCGAAGATGACTGCGTCATCGGCAAAAGTTTCTTCACTTACCTCCCAGATGCCATTGTCGGTCTTTACGGTCTCTTTGGCTTGGCGGTCTATGCAGCCACCTACATTGCCGAAGAGACGAACCGGAGCTTCGTTGTCGAGTTTCAAGGTGGCTTTCATTTCCTCGCCTTTCTTGCAACCAGGAACCATGAAGGCAGGGTGACCGCCTATTTGGAAGAAAATCTCCTTGTCGTCTGTGTTTTCCACGTGCCAGATGACATGGATTTCATTGCCTTCCAATCGGTAGGAAATGGCGAGGTTGAAATGGTAAGGGTAGTTTTTCTGTGTTTCCTCATTGTCGATGAGGGCGAAAGTCAAGCGGTCTGCCGTCTTACCTACGAGCTTGAACTCCGTGTCACGAGCAAAACCATGGCGTGGAAGTGTGTATTCTTTTCCGTCAATGCGATAGGTGTCTTTCCACAAACCGCATACGATAGGGAATAGAATCGGTGAGTGACGATTCCAATATCTCTCGTCACCATCCCAAAGATATTCATTACCATTGGCATCCTTGATGCTCTGTAGTTCTGCTCCGAGAGATGAAATCTCAAGTGTGAGCTGGTCGTTCTTAATCTGTTCCATAGTTTGTTTGTCTTTTGTTATTATAGTTTTTGTAACTTCTTGATTTCTGTTCTTGAAGGAATGAAATAGCCCTTGAAAGTATCATAAAGATGCTTTCAAGGGCAAAGGTACGACTTTTTTTCGTAAAAGCCACATAATTATGTGGAATTTTGTTTTATCTCGAAATATTACCGATGAATACTGTGGATTTATTTGTCAAATCCACAGTCGGCTTGTGGTATCTCCTCGTCATGGTCGTTGAGGTAAAGGAGTGCCCCTGCATGATAATTAGGACTGGCTACAGAATATTCATCCGTGCGATAGCGAGTAGCAATTCCTCCAAGGTAGAGCATGGTATGGAAGGCAGAACGACTGCTTTGCACTTCTTTATGGAGATTCTTTTCAAGAGCAGTTTTTATCTGCGGTTGGTTCTTGTCATAGCTCTTTGAAGTCCAGACCAAGAAAGGTACTTCCAGCTCGTAGTGGGAAGCCCGAGGGGAGGCATGGAGGAAGAGCTTGCGATTGTCGTCGAAGATGTTTTCTCCATGGTCGCTCGTATAGAGCATGGCGCTCATGCCTCTTTGATGCTGCAGTCGCTCAATGATTCCATGCAATACATAGTCGGTATAGCGGATGGTGTTGTCATAAGCGTTCAGCAAATCTTTGCGATTTTCTGGCTTGGCGTCGCTCTTGGTGTCAGGTTTGAAGAAAGCCATTGAGCGAGGGTAACGTTCCATATAGTTGAAATGTGAACCGTATGTATGGAGTACGATAAAGAGTTTCTGATGCCTTTTGCTCAAGATTTTGTCAAGCATCGGGAGTAACTCTGCATCGTAGATGTTGCCTTTTTCGTCGGGTTTCACCCACTGGGTGGTATTCCCATAGGAATGCTCAAAAGCTTTGTTGCAGTCTCCTGTCTTGATGAATGCCCATTCATCTGCTTGCTCTCCCAAGAAGTCGATGAACGAGTGGTTGGGGAGCTGGTTGCTGACGAATATCGTATGAAATCCAGCCTCCTTGTAAGCTGCGAGTATTCCCTTCTCGTGGAAGAGTCGTTCGAAGTCTGAGGCGGATGCGGCTGAGAGGAGCATGGGCACACTCTTGTGTGTGGTGTTTGACTGAGTTGTTACCTTGTCGAAAGCCAATAATCCATTGGTCTTGCTGAGCAATGGGTTGGTGTCTCTGTGGTAGCCATATAGGCTGAAGTTGTGTGCTCTGGCGGTCTCACCGATTACCATGATATAGACTTCTGTTGAGTCTTTCTCATGAGTTGGCTTAGCATGAAATCGGAAGTTTTTGCTGGCTTCTTGGTAATTTTCGGAGGCATTGTTCCGTTCGATGGCAAGCCCGAGATTGTAGAAGACATTGATAGGGTAAAATTGGTCTTGTATCTGATATTTTCCTGTGTATAGGTAAGCGTTGAGCATACACAGTATGCCTATGATGCCAAATGATGTACCCCATTTTCTAAACTTGTGAATCCAAGTCGGGTTGAGACCATCTTGTTTGCCACGGATGGATACTATGCCGAGGATGAGTAACGGTAGATAGACGATGAATACTCCTGCCACTGCTGGTACGAGATTGTCGAGAAGTTCCATTGCCTCACCAGGGTTGGTGGTGACAAGGTTGAGGAACATATCGACAGCTATCACTCCTTTTCCAAAGAGATATAGTAATACGAGTTGGAAGGCGGCAAAGAAGATAAGGATAAAACATCCCCAAATCATTTTGCCGGTCTTTTTGCATAATGATAGCAGCCACATATAGATGCCTAATGGCAAGAACAGGTTTGCGGCACTAGCCCATAGGGATAAGTGCTCTGTGATGCAGAGGGCTATGTTGGGCAACATGAGTGCTGCAACTGCATAATAATAAAGGTAGTGGTTAAATTGCTTTTGAATGTAATCTTTGCTCATTTAATTATGTAGTAAAAGTTTATATATATAATAATGTATAGGGGTAAAATGCTTAAAAAGCCTCGTTGATGCTGAAAAGAAAGCCCGATTGCCCAGACTTCCCAAATCCATAGTCAAGTCGTACGTTGACATTCTTCTTGAATTCCCAACGATAGCCGATGCCGTAATTGGGCAGGACTTTTTTGCTTCTGATATTGCTGAATTTATTGAATACAGTGCCTGCTCCCACCCATGCGGTGAGACTGTTGCGCTTCCAAATGTGTTGGCGTAATTCGACCTGGGCTTCCATCTTGTGCTTGTCGCGATAACGTCCCTCGTAATATCCTCGCATGGAGTAACTGTTGCCAAGCAATGCCATCATGCCCCAGGAGGGATTGCCAAAGTTGAGCATGGTGCGGAAGTCTTCGGCGAGTATGGCACCTTTCCAAACTTGTTGGTAGGCATCAAATTGAAATTCTGTAGTGCTGAACGCATAGTCATTGCCAAGAAACTTAGGTCTGAAGCATTGGCTGAGATTCAAATAGATGCCTTTGTGTGGATAAGTAAGGACATCTCTGGAGTCATAAACGGCAGAGAAGCCAACACCGATGTTCCAGGTATGCCTGTCCATGCCATTGAGCAACTCTGGACGTTCTATATGTTTGCCGATGACGTAATCGTAACTCATCATAGGACCGATGTAGAAATTGTCGCCCAAGTGAAAAAGAAAACTTCCCTTGATGCGAGCTTGCCATCGTTTCATTTCGCTTTTGTTGTTGTCGTCGTTTCCCATCTCGTATCCAATGCCCCAGAAGTCACTTGGGAATGAATAGAAATAGACGGTATAGTCGGCTCGATACTTATCTTGTGGAAAAATATGGGTGCCTCTGATTCCCAGCATGTAGAAGCCCACCGTGCTCACATCGCCAAACAAGGAAACATTGGATGGGGGAAGCAGGGTGTCGTTGGGATTTGTGCGGTAAAGACCTGCAGCCACCAGTCCGATGCCCAATTTGGTGTCTGTGCTATAATGTGGACCTCCAATGATGCTGAAATCGAATTTCTTGTGCTTCTTGTTCTTGTTGGCATCGTTGAAATAATTGAGAAATTTGGTGACGAGGGATTGTTTCTTGACCACATTTTGGGGGACGGAGTCACTTCTATCCATCTCTTGTGCAGAGATGGATAGAACAGAAAATAATCCCATAAGGCTGATAATCCAATGTCTCATGATTTCAATAGGATGCCATGTAACACAATATTCTTTAATAGACAAGACCTACATTGTCAATCCAGAATGTGTTGCCTGGAGTTCCGATGTAGGCTCCGCCATGTGAAGAGGAGAACTGGAGCACGAGGTGGGTAGGAGTCTCGTTGGCTGAAGCCCATCCGATTTCCTTGACAGGTACGCTCTTGCCCTTTTTGTTGCGAGCATAGTCTGTAGAGCGCAATCCCATGAGCAAGGCATCGTAGCCTGCCATGTGGCGAATGTCGCCATAGTGGATTTCGTAAGTAGCACCTTCAACCCAGCCATTGGTGCTCTTGCCATATTTTACAACGACCGTGCCAACACGCTTGGCTGTGATGTTGCCTTTGGCATCTTCCGAACGTTTTTGGAGATAGAGTATCGTGACAGCGTAGTCATGCCCCTGTACTGTAGATGCACTGCTGAACCCAGTCTGTTTGATGCGGGTAGGACTTGTGCTGAGCTGGGTTTTGTAGTCATATCTCAATGCCTTAGGACGTGCGGTGAAAGGAATACCCCAGTTGATGGCCTTAGGACCATCCTTGGTGCCCGTGATAGGTTCGCGTACATCACCCAGGAAGAGGGAACCTGCCGCAAGAACCTTGATGTTGATGAGGCCGAGTACCTTTACTTTTTCTATGTGGGTAACGAGCTTGGCGCAGTGACCATGCCCTGCGTGGGTGTCTCGATAGACGGAACAATTGGTCTTGTAGATGCCTGAAACATGAGCCAACACGTTGGATGTTCCCCAAGGTGAGCCTCCCTTGTTGGTGTATGGTGTATTGCCGGAGAGAGACATGGAAGGTCCCACCTCGTAGAGAGTCTTTTGATTTCCACCAATGATACCAGATTCTTTGATGCTTCTTGTTATCCAACTGTCCATGTTTCCATACTTGAATGGAACGAATTTTCCCGCACCCTGTGCTCCCATCGTTATGGTTGAGCCGAGTGCCATAGCTAATGCTAATCCTTTTAACTTCATTACTGTAACTTTTATTGCTAATCTATTTCGTGTGCAAAGTTAGGAAAATATTTTCGTATTCTGAGTTTTCTGTGGTAATATGGGACAAAAATTGTCCCATATTAAATAATATTTGTTTTTTTTATGAATTTAAGGGAACTTAGGGTAGTCATCGAAGTTTGGCTTTCGCTTTTCAAGAAACGCCTTGCCGCCTTCTTGCGCTTCGTCCATGGTGTAGTAGAGCATGGTGGCATCGCCAGCCAACTCTTGGATGCCGGCCTGGCCATCGAGCTCTGCATTCAATCCTGCCTTGATCATACGCAAGGCGAGTGGTGAACGCTCCATCATGATTTCAGCCCATTCCACGCACGTATCTTCGAGCTTGTCGAAAGGAACGACCTTGTTGACCATGCCCATTTCCTCGGCTTCCTTTGCCGTGTATTGCTTGCAAAGGAACCAGATTTCTCGTGCTTTCTTCTGACCTACCATTCGTGCTAAGTAGGATGCGCCGAATCCTGCGTCGAAACTTCCAACCTTTGGACCAGTCTGACCAAAGATTGCATTTTCGGAGGCAATGGTCAGGTCACACATGACATGGAGTACATGGCCTCCACCGATGGCATAGCCATTCACCATGGCGATGACAGGTTTTGGCAAGCGGCGGATTTGCATTTGTACATCGAGCACGTTGAGACGAGGAACCCCGTCTGTACCGACATAACCACCTCGCCCCTTGACGTGCATGTCGCCTCCTGAGCAGAACGCCTTGTCGCCAGCACCAGTCAATATCACGACTCGGATGTCCTGACATTCACGGCAATAGCTGAATGCCTGTGACATTTCCCATGTGGTGAGTGGGGTGAAGGCGTTGCGATAACGCTCGCGGTTGATGGTAATCTTGGCGATGTGGTTGTATTCTTCGAAGATGATTTCCTTGAAATCGAATCCTTCTATTTTCTTCCAATTTCTCATTTTATTTTTTTCTATGAATGTGTATTTTACTTTTGATGAACATGTATGGAGACCTTAATGCAGACTTGCGAAAAAGTCTTTTACTTCTTGGTTGTCGCTCTCTACGTCAGTGAAAACTTCGAGGAGCATCGGACGGTCAGACTCTGTATGGATGAGCTGGTCGATGCCATATTGCATGGTCTTCATGTTGTCTGCTCCTAAATAGATGATATCGTTGGCTTGGCAAACGTTGACGGCGGAAGTCTGGTGCTTTGCCATCACCAATTTTTCTCTTGCCTTGCTTTCCTTCAGTCCTTTGAATTTTCCGAAGATGGCACCGCCACCATTGTTGAGCACGATGATGCGAAGGCTGCCATTGAGATTCTGGTTCCATAGGGCGTTCTGGTCGTAGAAGAAACTCAGGTCGCCTAAGAGACAGAACACTTTTTGTTGTGCCTCTTTGCCTAACTTCAACTGTTCTGACAGATAGATAGACAAGCCTGCCGCTGTTGACAAGGTACCCTCGATGCCGTTGACTCCTCGATTGCAATGAACAAACTGGCGAGCGAAGAGGCAACCGAGCCTGATGGCCATGCTATTGCCATAGAACACTCGGCTATTTCGGGTATCACCTAAAGAGTTGGCATGAAATTCAGTCTCGAAGTATTTTACTGCAGCCAAACTGCTGAAGGCAGGGGCGTAATCGAAAGTTTGGTGCTTGGCAGCCAACAAGGCTTCTTCCCAAAGGTCTATGAAGTCGTGTACTTCCTCTTTGTGGGTGCAGTCGAAGTCGGTCATGGCTTCGCCCAGTTGGTTGGGATCACATTGGAAAATGCGGTCTGTGTGCATGAAAGTGTCAATCAAGTCTCCGTCTTTACTTGCGCGCCAAATCTTAGCGTGCGTTGCCGCTTTCCTTAGGAATAGTTTCAGCCGCTTGCTTACGATATTTCCTCCTACATAAAGGATGAAATCTGGCATATATTCCTCATGGTCTCCGACGACACTAAGCACTTGCTCGAAATAAGGCATGGTCAATTCGTATGAGACTTTGTGGTTGGCAGGGTCTGGACTGCTAGTTCCCAAGGCTGTAGGCTCGGCCAGAATGACAGCCCAAGAGTCTAACTTCTTGATGCCATACAGCATGGAGGATGGGTAATCTTGACCGATGACAATCATCGGTTTCTTGGCATTGAGGAAATCGAGCAAGTCGCCATAGTGGAACTCCCCTCCGTAGAGTGAAGTTTTAACATAATCCACCCAATGGGTGGCGGGAAGTTGCTTGCAGTTGAACTCGTAGAGTGGTTCTTGAATAGGTATGTTGATATGCACAGGACCTATTTTCCGATGTACACAGTCGATGATGGCTTCATGGACCAATCGCTCGCAATGCCATGCTTGCTCGTCGTGAAGGCGATTTTGCTCTTCTATATTATAATAAGGTGTAATGATAGGAAGGTTTACGCTTCTGTTGACCAGGTTGCCAAAGATGTTGGCTTGTGGCATGGTTTGTCCGTCTTGTTGTCCAATCCAAGCCTCTGGGCGATCGGCGGAGATGAAGATGACAGGAAGCTTTTGGTAATAAGCCTCTACGACGGCAGGGTACAGATTGACCAATGCTGAACCCGAAGTGACGCAAACTGCCACAGGTTCAGGACATGGATAGGGGTTGCCCAAGGCTAAGCCTATGGCGATGAATCCAGCACTTCGTTCGTCTGTCACAGGATAGCAAGTGACATCCTCCAGCTCGTTCAGATTATGAACAATGGGAGCGTTTCTGCTGCCAGGACAAACTACGACTCTTCTGACGCCATGGCTTTTTAGCACACTGGTCAAGATATTGACGTTTTCAATATTGCTAAACATATCGTTTTTTCTTTCTTTTGTAGGCTTCCCTTCGGTTGCCGATTTTCTTCACTCTTCACTCTTCACTCTTCACTCTTCACTCATCACTCTTCACTCATCACTCTTCACTCATCACTCTTAATGACGGCTCTCATCGTGTTCATTTTTGCCTCAGTTTCTTCCCATTCTTTTTTCATGTCACTCTCTTCGAGTAGTCCTCCACCTGCATAGAGGTCAAATTTGCCCCCTTGATGGATGTTCATGCAGCGTAAAGAGACATATAGGTGAGTCTCGCCAGAAGGAATCAATGGTCCTATGAAACCACTGTAGTATTTTCGTTCAATGCTTTCGTTGTCAATGATAAACTGTCGGGTTTCTTCTTTCGGGATGCCGCAGATGGCTGGAGTAGGGAAGAGCTCGTCCAACACGTCACCCAAGCAATCTGTATCATCAAGACGGAAGACAAAGTCGGTGCGTAGATGGTAAAGTTGGGCGGCCATCGTTGTGAATGGTCCTTTTTTGCTATAATGTTCCGTGAATTCAGAGATGATGTCCTCGATGTAATCACTTACGTATTGCTGTTCATCTTGGTCCTTTTTGTCCCATTCCACCCCTTCAACAGGTTGGTCGCTAACGATGGATGATGCCGGAGCGGGTTGTGTGCCAGCCAATGCCATAGTCTTGTATTCGCTCCCGTTTCCGCAGAGCAGAATCTCAGGGGTGGCCATTAGCCAAGTTCCCGATTGGGTGGTTGATACCAATGCGATGAAAAGGCGTGGGTACATTTGGCAAGCTTTCTTGAAGAGGTCTTCAGCTTTCAGACGATAGGCTGTTGGAGCTTCTAATCTGGAGCATCTGGCAAGGACTATCTTGTCGAAGTTGCCGTTGGTTAGTTGCTCATGGAAATAGTCGAAGTCATCGGCATATTGTTGCGTTGGCTCTGAAGTCTGGTTGGGTATTTTGATATTTTGGACTTCAGAAGGCTTGATTTTGAAAGTCTTGACAACATCAGGGCGCATCAAGAGGATAGGGCAAGTTTCTGATGGTGCGAATGGAGCGATGACAAATCCTGACTTGCCGTTGAGTTCGTCAATGGAGTAAAGTTTTTCGGGGTCATCGTCATTTTGCATCACCAGGGTATAGTTTTGCTTATAGGGTAAACGATAAAATGCGAATGCTGCCATGTCTTTTAATTTTCTTTGTTCAAAGGGGTGTCTTCTGCTTCCTGAAGATTAACTTTCTTGTTATCTTTTTTAGGAGTAAAAACATAGTTGGTAACTTGTACGGTGCAGATTAAATCGCCGGCACTGTTTCTTATCTCGACTTGCCAAGTATGCAAGGTCCTTCCTTTATGCACGAGTTTGCCATAGGCTGTGACGGTATCTCCTTCAGAAACAGCGAGCACGTGAGTTCCACTGACGTTGATGCCAACTGCGATTTGTCCAGGACAGGTAGCCAGCGAACCTACACCTGCCAAGTTTTCTGCCAAGGCGAGTGAAGCTCCACCGCTAAGGAAACCAAAAGGTTGCTTGTTTCGTTCATCTACTTTCATGCTGGCCTGTAAAGTATCAGGCTCTGGTGTCGATATAAAGTGCATACCGAGGGTCTTGGAAAGACCGTCGGACTTTTCGATTCTTTCAATGAAATGTTCTATGTTCATAGTCTTAATTCCTTTCTTTGGTCTAGTTTTATCGCAAAGGTACAACAAATTCTTGAAATAAGAAGAGAAAACATAGAAAAAATCATTAATAAAATGTAATATGCTCAAAAGTCTTTTGAATTATATTTACATATAGGCAGATATGATATGTCTTTTCCTGTGGAACTTTTATAGCTTACCTAGTACCACTTTTATTTTTACCTGGGCAGAGAAAAATTTCTCCCTGGGCAGATAGGAATTTTTCTCTGCGCAAGGAGCATTTTTCAGTTTGTTTTGTTATTAGTTTATGGGCATAAATACAAAAAATATCAAAATCGCCCAAGGAATGGCAAAAAAACTTTTGGCATATTCATATCTTTTCATTACCTTTGCATCATTATTCACATAAAAACATATAATGTCAAACGAGGTAGATATCATAGAGAACAATCTGTTGGAGGATTTTGGTCAGGAAGTTTTTGACATCTTGCTCACCGATCATTCCGTGACGGAATACAAGCAAGATGGGCAAGTTCATCATATCTTTTGGGCCACCCACGACTACGAACAGTTGGGGGAGGGGTACTCTTACTATGACGAAATCGCTCGTGAACTCATCACGGGTGAGCATTCTGATGTCATCATGCCTCGTGTGCTGAAGAAGAAGGAGGTCCAAAAAAAGAGGGTGAAGAAGAAGGCCGAGATCTTCACGCCGTCTTGGGTTTGCAATTATATGGTCAACAACGTGGATGAAAAATTCTTTGGAAGAAGAATTGTCTTCAATGAGGAACTTGGCGAGGATGGAAGAGAATGGCGAACGGTGCGTAAGAAAATCACCTTTCCTAAGGGGAAGACTTGGCAAGACTATGTGGAGAAGACTTGGCTTGAAATTACTTGTGGCGAGGCTCCATTCATGGTGAGCCGATATGATTCTACTACAGGTGTCGCTATTCCCTTGGCTGATAGAATTGGTTTCTTGGATCGCAAGCTTCGTATTGTCAATGAGAATACAGACACTTTGGAGACTTGGTTAAAATATGCACTTCATGCTTACCAGTCTGTACGTGCTTATGAATGGCAAGGCGACAGTTTGTTCTTGGCAAGGGAGAACTTGCTTTACACTTTCGTTGATAATTATGAATATAAATTTGGCACACGACCTACAGTAGAACAGGTGAGGGAAATTGCCGACGTCATCTCTTGGAATGTTTTTCAGATGGACGGTTTGAAGAGTGTGGTACCCAATACTTGTCATGATGTGGTGACGAAAGATTTGTATGGAAATATCGAGACTCATCCTTGCCCTGGGTGCAAAAAGGATAAAAGAACTGGTCACAACGGAATACCCGCCTTGTTGAAAGACTGGGAAGACGGTCTCCATCATCCTTTCGAAATACTTTATACATTACACAAAAAATAATATGGACGATACGATTCTTGACCAATATATCATAGGGCGTGTAGAGCCTCAGATATATGCCTTTACGACAGGCACTGTGCCTAATTACCTGAAAGTGGGCGATACGTATCGTCCTATAGATCAACGTCTGACCGAATGGCGCAAATATTTTCCTGACTTGGAAAAGCAATATGCTGCCATATCAAAGGTTGATGATGAAATCTACTTCCGTGACTTCGCCGTTCATTACTTCTTGGAGCATGAGAGACATTACCATCGTTTGCTCCCTACAGACATCAAGAACTTGCCTTATTACTCCAAGGAATTCTTTGAGTATGCCACAGGCAAGGACGTGGCTGAAGCAATCCGTGACATCAAGGAAGATTTTGAGAGTAATCAGGGTAAATATCAATTCTATACTTTCAAGGAGCGTCCTACGAAGATGACCTTCACTTACAAGCGAGGCAATCAACTGCTTGAGTTGCGCCCTAACCAAAAGGAAACGGTTGCTAATTTTACGAAGGCAGTAAAAAAGGGAAGAGGCAATCTCTTGATGTATGCCGTGATGCGTTTTGGCAAGACGTTTACAGCCTTGAGCTGTGCGTCGTCTTGTAATAAGTATAAGACCATCCTTGTTGTTTCAGGTAAGGCAGATGTCAAGATGGAATGGAAGAAGACCGTGGAGGGAATCAAGAACTTCGAGGGCTTCGACTTCATAGATAGTCTCATGTTGGCGAGAAATCCTCAAGCGGTCAGCGATGCCTTGAAGAAAGGACGTCGCCCTGTCGTTTTCCTCACCCTTCAAGATTTGAGTGGAGAGAAGATGAAAGTAAAGCATCAAGATATATTCTCCCGCCGATGGGATATGCTGATAATAGACGAGACCCATTATGGTGCTCGTGCCGAGGAATACGGAAAGGTGTTGCGTGGAAGCAAGAAGGAATTGAAAGGAGAGATGAAATATACGGATTCCTCAGATGATTATGAGAACAATGAGGAGTTGAAGATATTGCAAGCTCAAGTTCGTATTCATCTTTCGGGTACTCCTTATCGCATCTTGATGGGCAGTGAGTTCCAAAAAGAGGACATCATCGCTTTCTACCAGTTCTCGGATATTGTCAAAGACAAGGAGAAATGGGATGCCGAATATCTTGATAAAGACGAGTATAATGAATGGGACAATCCTTATTACGGATTTCCTCAGATGATTCGCTTTGCCTTTCAGGTCAATGAATCTTCCATGAAACGACTGGAAGAGATGAAGAAAAACAAGGTGGAATATGCCCTTAATGAATTGCTGAGACCGAAGTCAACGATAAAGGACCCCAATGGCTTGCATCGGAAATTTGTCTATGAAAAGGAAGTATTAGACTTGTTCATGGCTATAGATGGAAGTAAGGAGGATAGTAATCTTCTAGGTTTCCTTGATGATGAAAGAATCAAGAAAGGAAAGCTCTGTCATCATATCGTATGTGTGCTTCCTTATCGTGCTTCATGCGATGCCATGGAGTCGCTTATCATGGAGCATTTGGCTGATTTCAAAAATCTTGCCCAATACGAGATACTGAATATCACGGGTGTAGAGAATGAAGGTTTGTATCGTGATGTGCGTGATGTGAAGGACAAGATTGATGACTTGGACAGACAAGGTAAGAAAACAATTACCTTGACTGTGAACCGTATGCTGACAGGTACGACCGTGGAGCAATGGGACACCATGATTTATCTGAAAGATACGGCTTCGCCTCAGGAATATGACCAAGCCATCTTTCGTTTGCAAAACCAATATATTCGTGAATACAAGGACAAAGATGGTCATATCATCAAATATAATATGAAACCTCAGACGCTCCTTGTGGATTTTGAACCAGGAAGAATGTTCCGGATGCAAGAGGCGAAGGCTCAGATATACAATGTCAATACTGACAAGAAGGGAAATGCTAAACTGAGCGACCGTATAGCCGAAGAGCTCAGAATATCTCCTATCATCATGGTCAATAAAGACAAGATGAGGGAAGTGGAGCCAAATGACATACTTGAAGCGGTCAATGCCTATTCTGCCAACAAGAGTATCATGGATGAAGCTACGGATATTCCTGTGGATACGGAGTTGCTCTCCAACGAGGACATATTTGAAGCTTTGAAATCCTTGTATCCGATAGATGCCAAGAAAGGTATTAGAATGAAAGCCAATGAAGGTGAGGGCGATGAGTTTGATACGGGTGAGACTTCAGGTGAAAGTGGCGAAGGAAAAGAAAAAGGAAATCCTGATAAGCAAAGCGAAGAGAGTGTTGACGAGGCTAAAGAACTTCAGAAGAAGCTTTCTACATTCTATTCGCTGATATTGTTCTTTGCTTTCCTGACTGATAGCAAGGTCGCCTCTCTGGACGATGTGATTAAGATACTTGATGTGAAGGACAATGTTCGTATTGCTAAGAATGTAGGGTTGACTCAGGACATCTTGCAAACGATACGTTCCTTGATGAATCCTTTTGTGTTGAGCGACTTGGATTATAAAATCTCACACATGAATCGGTTGGCTCATGACAAGTCCATACCTGTCGTAGAGAGAGTGGATAGGGCCATGAAGAAATTCGGAAGACTATCTACTTCGGAGATAGTTACGCCAGTTTGGGTAGCAGACCTGATGGTCAGTTATTTGCCTAAAGATAAGATAAAGAAGGGAACAAAGATATTGGACATCGCTGCCAAGCAAGGCGAGTTTGCCAATGCGCTCTTCAAAGCATACGGCGACAAGGTTAAGAAGTCGGTCTATTCCTTGCCTACTTCACCTTTGACTTACGAGTTTACTCGAAAGGTTTATGCTTTGTTGGGGATGCCTGTCAGTCATGTGATAGAGAATTTCAATACATACGATTTGTTGAATAATAAAAAGAAAGAGATATTGATGAATAGTTTGAAGGAACTAGATTTTAGTATAGTAATAGGAAACCCACCTTATCAAGACAATGCGGTGGGAGAACAGAAGACCTACAATGGTCCTCTGTATAATAAATTCTTGGACTCTGCATACGAAATGGCTGGCTTTGTCGAGATGATACATCCTGCTCGATTCCTGACGAATGCCGGCAGTACGCCAAAAGAGTGGAACAAGAAAATGTTGGGTGACCCACATCTTGCGATTCTAAAATTTTGGGGGAAAAGTATATTTGACAATACTGAAATCAAAGGTGGTCTTGCCATCAGTGTGAGGGATGATGCCGTGCATAAAGGACCTATCGGTCTGTTTACTCCCTATCAAGAACTGAACACTATTATTCAGACTGTCATCAATCGAAAGGACTTTAAGTCGATGAGTGATATTGTGGTGTCAAGAACGGCTTACCGCTTTACTAACAAAATGCACGAGGACCACCCAGAGGCTCTAGCCCAGTTAAGCAATGGTCATCCGTATGATGTTTCGACAAATATCTTTGAGCGTTTGCCACAGGTTTTCTTTGACGAAAAACCAGATGATGGCAATGATTATATCAGAATCCTTGGGCGAATGGACAATGCTCGTGTGCTAAAATATGTAAGACGCGATTATATTAGAGTGGTTGAGAATTTGGATGATTATAAGGTGTTCTTGTCTAAGGCCAATGGTACTGGCGAATTAGGAGAAACATTGACTCCTCCTATTGTCGGGAATCCTGGTGTTGGAAATACCGAGACTTTTATCAGTATAGGTAAGTTCGCAACGATAGGTGAGGCTGAGGCTCTTTGCAAGTATATAGCGACAAAGTTTGCTAGAGCATTACTTGGGGCATTGAAAACTACGCAAGATATAACTCCTGAAAAATGGAAGTTTGTGCCTCAGCAAGACTTTTCGGACCAATCGGATATTGATTGGTCGCTTTCTATAGATGAGATAAACTCTCTTCTTTACGACAAATATCACTTGTCAGAAAAGGAAAGAGCCTTCATTGATGAAAAGGTGCAAGCGATGAAGGCTATGGGATGATTGGATAGGAATATTCTTCTGTAGGGAGATTAATGGTTTGGACTAATCTTTATTCCTTATTATAGTTGTACAGTATCACGATTGATGTTGCACGGTTATATACTTCCATGTTGTGCAACTATAGAGTACATAAATGCGCAACATGACAGTATCATGTTGCGCAACTATAAAGGTTGAAATTGTGGATGTATAGAGTTTGACCACTACGCTCAGCAGCTCTGCTGACTATAGTCGGCAGACTTGCTGACTAGGCTCGGCAGAGCTGCTGACTAAGGTCATATTACTTGATTTCCACTTCGTGCAAATCGACAAACTCGCCATTCTTTTTCTTTCTTTCCACCAGCATGGTGAAGAGCTTCTTCTTGCGGTTGTCTGCAATGAAACGGCGGAAGAACACATTTGGTATGGCTACACCCAAGGCGATGCAGATGATGGCGAGGGAGGCCTTGATCATGTTGTTCATTCCGACAGTCACTTCACCCACCACGCCGTGCATGTCGATGAAGGCGAAGAGGGCACGATACATCAATACTCCAGGTACCATAGGGATGACACTCGGAATGGTGATGCACTGATGAGGAGTGTGGAACCAGTGGCGAGCCTTGATGACAATGATGCTAATCAAGGCGGAACCTGCCAAGGAACCGATGCTCAATCCCATATCCAAGCCAATGTTGCCGTTGGATGGACCGAGATTCACGAAATTGCGGAAGCATACGGCGATGATACCACCTACAGCTACTGCTGGCAACAATCTGCGAGGAATGCTGAAAATGGTGGAGAAACCCATGGCAGATACGGCTGCAGCGATGGCAAACTCCCAGTATTCGTGGTGTGGAGTCATGGTGAGGTCCGTCACGAAGTTGTCGATATGACAAATCTGGATGGCGAAGGCGATACCGAATGCCATGGCTATGATCATCAACAGGGTATTCAGCGCACGAACCATTCCCACCTCGATATATCCGTCGAGCATATCACTCACGAAGTTAATCAGTGGAACTCCTGGCACAATGAATAGGGCGCAAGCCATCAATGGATGCCAAGGGGTATCGGAATGCATGAAGGCTGGCAATGCTGATGCAATCGAAGGGTCGAGTGACAGGAAGGAGGTCAGCCAGGCAATCAATGTGGCGACGAAGGCCGAGATGCCGATGGCGATATAGTTGTTGCAACCCTTTGTTGGCAAATACATGCGAAGGCGGAAACCCAGAATGGCTGCCAATGAACAGAAGAAGAACGCAGGCCAGTCGCAACCGAACTGAATGCAGAATCCGCCGCAGGCAAAACCACCGCCGATGGCTACCTGCCATGGAGTGAAACTACGTGGGGTCTTTACTACGGTGTTGAGTGCCTCCTCGTATTGGTCGAGCGTGTAGTCTTCCTTGATGGCACGCCAAGTCAGTTTGCTGACCATGGAGATGCTGGTGAGGTTGATGCCGTGCTTCTCGCAACGCTGAAACTTAGAGAACGAATGTTCCTCGTCGCTATAGTTTACCATCAAGACATTCCAGTTGACAAACAGGTGTAAGTATTTCTCGTCGAGTCCGAGGTATGCCGCTGCACGCTTCATCGTTCGCATGATACGAGAAGTGTCGGCTGCGCTCTCCATGAGAATGCAGCCCGTACGGAGCAGCAAGTCGAGCTTTCGGCGAAGTTCTTTCTCGGAAATCTCTTGGCACTTGCTGTTGTCCTGGTCGTTGCCGCACTTGCAAGTTTTGCTTTCTTCAGAATTGGCTAAGATTGCCCCTAATTCATTCTCCTTTTCCATGAATAATGTTTTTGTTTTATCCTTAAATAATCTTTTAATATTTTATATAGTCTTATCCAAATACGAAAATAATAATCTGTATGGTCACGATGCGTAGGAACATGGCGAATGGATAGACGTTTGCGTAACCTACTGTAGGTGCATCAGCCGATGTCTGGTCTCTTACATAGGCTAAGGCTGATGGATTGGTGTTGGCACCTGCCAATACACCGAGCAACGTGAAGTAATTAATGTGGAAGGCAAATCTACCGATGATGCCACCCAAGATAATTGGCACCATGGTGATGGCGATACCGTAGAGTATCCAAATCATTCCTTTTTCGGTAGCCACGGTCTCGATGAACTGCTCTCCTGTTCCCAATCCAACACATGCCAAGAAAATGCAGATGCCTATTTCTCTTAACATGAGGTTGGCTGAAATGGTGTTATAGGTGACGAGGTTGTGCTTAGGACCAAAGTAACCGATGAGGATGGCTACAACCAAAGGACCACCTGTCAATCCGAGACGTAAGTTCTCGTTGATGCCTGGGATGAAGAAAGGTATGTTTGCCACGATACAACCTAGCATGATGCCTAAGAAAATTGGTATCAAATTAGGGTAGTTGAGGCGTTTCATCTGGTTACCCAATACCTTCTCAGTATGGCTGATGGCAAGTTCTGTGCCCACTACTGTGACACGGTCGCCCAACTGAAGTTTCAAATCAGGAGTGGCAATCAAATCGACACCGGCACGGTTGACGCGGGTGATGTTGGTGCCAAGGTTAGAACGGATTTGCATCTGAGAGATGGTCTTGCCGTTGATGCCGGGCTTGGTGACAAGGATTCGTCGGGTGATAAGCTCGTTGCCGAATTCCTCCCACGCCATATCAACCTTCTCGCCGAAGAGGGCGATGAGAGGTTCCTGTACAGATGGATGTGCTACCACATATACGACATCTCCCTCGTTGAGTATAGTCTGTCCATTGACCATCTCCTTTTGGCTATTTCCTTCAGCGCGATGGATTTGCGAGATCATGAAGTCACGATTCAAGATGTGGCGCACTTCCTTGACGGTATCTCCAAAAATCATCTTGTTGGTGATCTTGACAGAGAACGTGTTGAGGGTCATCTGTTCCAAGTGTCCGAATCCACGTTTTGCTTGTGCTTCCTCCTCGCTCTTGTCAATACGGAGAGCGAATCTTAAGATGACGAAGGAAAGTATGACGCCCAGCACACCCATTGGATAGGCGATGGCATAGCCGGCGGCAATGGATGGAGCATCGATATGACGAAGGTCACTGAATGCTTGTTGGGCAGCACCCAGTCCCGGGGTGTTGGTTACAGCACCAGAGAGAATACCTGCCATCGAAGTAATGGAAGTACCTGAGATGGAGTAAATGCCGAGAGTTGTGATGATACTCAGGGCAATGACGATGATGCTGAGCAGGTTGAGGCTCTTGCCACCATTCTTGAAAGAGGAGAAGAAACTTGGTCCTACTTCCAAACCGATGGAATATACGAAGAGAATCAAGCCAAACTCCTTGAGGAAGTGGAGCAAATGCTCGTCGAGATTGAGAGAAAAATGGCCAAAGATGAGGCCGATGAAGAGTATCCACGCTAATCCGAGGGAAACTCCTTTTACTTTGATTTTGCCTAGACTCAAGCCCAATGTAATCACTAACGCTAAAATCATTACGGAATGGGCTACACCGCCTCCCCATAGATCGGGAAAGCCGTAAAATAGGTTTCTTAAGATATCCATAACTACTAGTAATTTTGAAATTTCGGGTGCAAAGGTAGTAACTTTTTTCCGATTATGGTGGCTGTCTCATGCTTTTTTTGTATTTTTGCACGCAAGAATTTGATTTTTGATAGGATATAATATATAAAAAGAGGTGTAAAATGATGTATAATGAGATAGATACTCCAAGAGAAAAAGAGTTGGAGAAAAATGAGATGGCGTTTTTGGCTGAGGTCAAGAACAAGAGAATTGCCGTGCTGCTTTCTGGCGGTGTCGATAGTTCGGTGGTGGTCTGGGAATTTGCTCGTCTGGGTTTGCATCCTGACTGCTTCTACATTAAGATTGGACCTGAGGAGAAGGAGGAATGGGATTGCTCTTCCGAAGAAGACTTGGAGATGGCGACAGCTGTAGCCCGTAAGTATGGCTGCAAGTTGCAGGTCATTGACTGTCACAAGGAATATTGGAGCGAGGTGACTCGCTATACGATGGACAAGGTGAAGGCTGGGTTTACGCCTAATCCTGATGTGATGTGCAATCGTCTGATTAAGTTCGGTGCCTTCGATGAGAAGATGGGGTACAACTATGACCTTATCGCCACTGGTCACTATGCTCAGACAGAGACGGATGAGAATGGCGACAAATGGCTTGTTACAAGTCCTGACCCAGTGAAAGACCAGACCGACTTCTTGGCGCAGATAGAGAGCTGGCAGTTGAAGAAGGCCGTTTTCCCAATTGGGCACCATATCAAGAACGAGGTGCGGGAGATTGCCGACGAGGAGCATCTCGTCAATGCCAAGCGAAAGGACAGCCAGGGCATCTGTTTCTTGGGACAAATCAACTATAATGATTATATCCGCCGCTATTTGGGTGAGAATCCTGGTGATGTGATAGAACTTGAGACTGGTAAGCGAATCGGTGAGCACAAAGGATTGTGGTTCCATACCATCGGTCAGCGCAAGGGACTGGGTTTTGGCGGCGGACCTTGGTTTGTCATCAAAAAGGATGTAGAGAATAATATCCTCTATGTCAGTCATGGGTATGACCCTCAGACCGCCTATAAAAAAGACTTTCCTCTTCAAGACTTCCATTTCTTGACCAAGGAAATTCCTATGCGGAAGGTGACATTTAAGATTCGTCATACCCCTGAGTATCATCCGGCAACTATCGAAAAAATGGAGAACGGCAGGTGGATGATTCATTCTGAGGAAGCAATTCATGGGGTAGCTCCTGGACAATTCTGCGTGGTATATGATGAGAATCACCATCGCTGTTATGGTTCTGGTGAAATTACAGTGTAATTCTGGACTATATATTTGAAACATAGGAATATATCAAAATTTAAAAATAATGATATGAAGAAAATTGCAATGATGTTGATGCTGATGATGGTGTTTGCGGTGCAAACCCTCTCGGCCAGGTCGGCGAAAGACTTGATCAATGAGTATAAGGACAAAGACAAGGCGGAATATACCTATGTCTCTCCGGCTATGATGATGATTGCCAAGATGGCTGCTGCCAAGTATGACAAGGAAGTGGGCAAGGTGGTTGACAAGGTGACGAGTGTTCGTATCCTCACGCTTGATGCTTGCAAGACCAAGGTGAAGAAGAAATTCAACAAGGAAGTGAACAACTTCGATGAGGAGGAGTATCAGCCTTTGGTGATGAAGGATGGTACCTACGATGGCTTCCGTGTCTTGGTGAAATCGGAGGGGGACACCCTATCGGAGGTTGTGCTTGTGAAGGCAGACTACGACAAGTGTACGATGATTCAGGTAGAAGGTCACATCGGCATGGATGACATTCAGAACTTAGTGAAGGGAACCAAGGTCTTGGATGGAGCGAAATAAAGGAAGAGGCGGATAATTAATGTTAGAAGAATGTTTCGACTAAGAAGGAAAAATCAAGAATGAAAACGCAAGATGTCATTAATAAATTGGAGTCGAAGGGTATCAAGCCTACTGCCAACCGCATCCTTGTCTTGAAGACTTTGGAAGGGGAGGCGAATCCGCAGAGCCTGAAAGACCTAGAACGGAAAATGGTGTCGATGGATAAGTCGAGCATCTTCCGAACCCTCACGCTTTTCTTGGAGCACGATGTGGTTCATTCCTTTGAGGATGGACGGGGCGTGCTCAATTATGAGGTATGCGAGGAGGAAGGCAAGTGCGATCACCACGACGGTCACATACACTTCTATTGCGAGTCGTGCCATCGTTCGTTTTGTATGGAAGACATTCATATTCCGAGCTTCAGCTTGCCCGAAGGATTCTTTCCTCATTCCGTGTCTTTCGTCATCAAGGGAATTTGCCCGGATTGCAGATAAGTGTCGATATGGGAAAAGAAAGTTGAAAGGCTTTTGCAACCAAGTTGCAGAAGCCTTTTTGTAATTTTGCAGTCGAAAAAGAATATAAACTAAAAGTATTGCAAAATTATGGAAGAAATGAAACATCATCATGGTTGTTGCTGTTCTACGGAAGAGCATCATCATGAGCATCATCATGAGCATCATGGATGCGGTTGTGGATGCCATCACGAACATGAGCATGAGGAGGGAGGATTGAAATCAAAGCTTTTCCTCATCGCCGTAACCATCGTATTGTTGATAGCTGCAGTCTTCGTAGAGAAGAATTACAACTTAGCCACCTGGCAGTTGCTCCTCGTCTATCTTATACCTTATTTATTAATAGGTCATGAGACTTTGGGCGAGGCTGTAGAGGGTATAGTCAAAGGTGACGTGTTCAATGAGGACTTCTTGATGGCGATCGCTACCATCGGTGCTCTTTGCATTGGGTTCTTTCCAGGGGCTGACACCGAATTTTCTGAGGCGGTTTTCGTGATGCTTTTCTTTCAAGTGGGTGAACTCTTCGAGGGATACGCAGAGGGAAAGAGCCGAGACAGTATCTCGCATCTGATGAACATCCGCCCGGATGTAGCTAACGTAGAGCGAGAAGGCAAGGTGGAGGTGGTTTCTCCTGATACCGTAGAAGTGGGCGAGACCATCTTGGTAAAACCTGGTGAGAAAGTACCGCTCGATGGTGTGGTAGTAGAAGGTAGCTCGGCATTGAACACCTTGGCGTTGACGGGCGAGAGTGTGCCTCGTGATTTGAATGAGGGCGATGAGGTCATCTCGGGTTGCATCAACCTGACAGGTGTCATCAAGGTACGTACTACCAAGAGTTTCGGAGACAGTACTGTGTCGAAGATTATCGGCTTGGTGGAGAGCGCCGACGAAAACAAGTCGAAGAGCGAGGCTTTCATCACTCGTTTCGCTCGTGTCTATACTCCTATCGTAGTCTTTGCCGCCATCGCCTTGGCTGTCATCCCACCATTGTTGGGCACCCTTGGTGTTGCCACATCATTGTTGGGTACTGGTAGCTTTGTTGATAATTTCCCATTGTGGTTGAACAGAGCCTTGATATTCTTGGTGGTGTCTTGTCCTTGTGCCTTGGTCATCAGTGTGCCGCTGACGTTCTTTGGCGGTATCGGTGGTGCTTCTCGCAGCGGTATCCTCGTCAAGGGAAGTAATTATATGGATGCACTTGCCAAGGTAGGCACCGTGGTGTTCGACAAGACAGGAACTCTCACCCATGGTGAGTTTGCTGTTGAGGCTGTGCATGTAGGCGACGACTGTAGGGCGGAAGCAGAAAACCATCATGATGCAGAAGAATGCAAGATTCATGAAGGCGAGTATTCTGACAAGGAAAAGATTCTTTTGCATTTGGCAGCCCATGCAGAGCACTTCACCACTCATCCGATAGGTGCGGCACTTCGACAAGCTTTCCCTAATGAGGCGACGGATGGTTGCGAGGTAACTGATGTAGAGGAGATTGCTGGCCACGGCATCCGTGCCAGGGTAAACGGTAAGATGGTTTGTGTGGGCAATAAGAAGATGATGGAGAGCATCGGCATCAAGTGGCATGATTGTAACCAAGTGGGTACCATCATCCATGTAGCGATAGACGGCAAGTATGCGGGGCATATCGTCATCAACGATAGAATTAAGGAAGGCAGTGTTGAGATTATCTCCCAGCTCAAGGACTTAGGCGTAGAGAAGACTGTGATGCTGACAGGCGATCGCCGTGAAGTGGGCGAGGATGTGGCTCGTAAGTTGGGCTTGGATGAATGTAGCACCGAACTGCTGCCTACGGATAAGGTATCGGAAGTGGAGAGATTGCTAAAAGAAAAGTCCGATGGGAAGTCTCTCGCTTACGTGGGTGATGGTATCAACGATGCTCCTGTGTTGAAACGTGCCGATGTCGGCATCGCCATGGGAGGCTTGGGCAGTGACGCTGCCATCGAGGCAGCTGATGTAGTACTGATGGATGATGAGCCAAGGAAGATTGCACTCGCCATCAAGATAGCTCGTCGCACCATCCATATCGCCCATGAGAACGTAACCTTCGCCATCGGCGTGAAAGTGGCAGTCCTCGTCCTTGCTGCGATAGGTCTTGGCACCATGTGGATGGCGGTGTTTGCTGATGTCGGTGTAACGGTATTGGCTGTGCTCAATGCCATGCGAGCATTGAAGAAAGAATAAGAGTTTATAATCTGGGGAGACCGTCAGGTAGTATTGTAAAAAAAAGTTTGAAAAGAAAAGCCCCAACTGGATAGATACTGTATGTCTTGCCAGCTGGGGCTTTTCAAGAATTTATATTATTAACGCATTTTTTAGGAAGGACCAAGATAAGACGATTTTAATCCTCCCCAATTAACAATGACTTTCTGGATCATCATGCCTGCGTCGCCACATATAAGCGACAAAGTATGGGACGGTTTTGACTTGTCAATAGCGAATTTAAAATGTGCTATAGCTCCATTTCTTAACACCTGGTTTTTCCATGACTTGCCATATTCCTTAAATTTGTTGTCGAATATCTGCGGTTGACAGCCATCAATTGATATACCAATTTTTGTGGACTTTCCCTTGTAAATAGGGAAGAAAGGTACTGTGTTGATGATTAGTTCCACTTGGTCTGCATCTATGGCAGGAAGCTTGTATTCTATGCGATCACTATTGATATTGGACGCATCATCACCTTTGCTTGTTGGAACGCCAAGTTGAACAACCTTCCAATTATAACCTAATCCTTCTACCAGTTGGATGGGGTTGCCGTTTTTCTCGACTTTTTTACTATATTGGTTTAGGTCTATTATATAGCATTTGTCCAAGTTCTCATCCTTCACGCTCAAATCTATGGGGGATTCTCCGACTTCATTTAAAACATTTAGATTGGGCATTTTGTGTGACAAAGAGCACCAGGCTGGAGCCATGTTCATCATACCATTCCATTTGCCGTTGGCTGTAGAATTGTATTGTTTGTTGAGGGATGCGATACTATCAAATGCTGCCTGTGACTGGCGTGCCGCCCAGTTAGCTTGCTTGATGTAGCCTTTTTTGAATTGTTCGTGATTAAGCTGAGCCATCAAGAACTTGCGGTTCATTTGGTAAGAAGCCATAACGGGATGACCCAAAATTTCAAAGAAGGCATCACGGCTAACTTTTGGCAGTTCGTCCATCAATGATTTCACGTCATTTGATAGCAACTCATATTCCCTAAGACGTCTTTGGGCTTCAGTATAGTTTTGGAATGAAAATTCTGTGTCTTTCAATCCCGTAAATTCCTTGCTGTCCCATTCTCGTTCCCAACCCATGAATTCTGGCTTGCGACTCCATGCAAGACGATAATATGTGTCAAGAATACTTTGGAATCGAGGGGTATAGGCTTGACCAAAAATTTGTCCAAGATACTGACTTTGATGATGGTTGATGGTTTGGATATTGTAGTCTTTGACGTTCCATGCCAAATCAAAAAAAGTCTTGATTCCCAATTCCATAGGCTTGATGTCACCCACATTGAGCAGCCAATAACGATCGGCCCCCGTATTGTAGGCTTTCATCAGCTCCTCGTACATGAGTACAGGCGGAGTCGTGTTGAGCCAAAGATAATCGTGTGGAGCTCCCAAATACGAGAGGTGATAGTAAACACCAGAATGCCCTTTCCGCTTTTGCTCTTCGGGATTGCTTACTCGTTTCATGTATCCGTAGTTGTCATCCACCCATACCAAGGTGATGTCATCAGGAACTTCCAAGCCATTTTCATAGACATCCATCGCCTCCTTGTAAGGTACGTATATCTGAGGAATATCCTTGATGTTCTTTTTGATGTTTTGGGTTAGAAGAGACCGTTGGTCTTTGATGATTTGATTCATCAAGTTCGTTTGTTTGTCAATGGGTAAGTTTCCTCTCAATCCAGCGTCGTGCAACCCACGCATTCCCATGGTGTAGATGTTATCGTATGGAGATGCTATTTTCAGACGGTCATTCCATTTTTTTTGTACTCCCTTTGCGTTCACTGCATAATTCCACTCACCATCACGTTTTGTGTTCCATTCCCATTTTGAGGCTGTATTAATCAGCAGTGGTTCACAATGCGAAGTTGTTATCACGATGCCAAACGAATCAGCTACTAATTTGCTTTCTGGATGCGAATAAAACGCACCAGTGCATTCATGCATGGCTGGTCCCAACATATTGCCTTTGAGACGAAGTATCAATTCGCATACTTTGGCATAGGTCTTTGGACCGATGTCGCCCAATTCTTTCTCGAAGTTATGGGATGCCCATGGCTTCAATCCCCAGTCTTCGTCATTGATGAAGAAACCGCGATACTTAATGGATGGCGCCTTTGAAGTCTCAGTGCCAGATATCCAGATTTCTTCCTGATGTTTCACGGGGATGTCCGACCACCAATAGAAAGGTGACACTCCCATTTTTTCGGAAATGGCAAGCGTACCATAAGCTGTGCCTCTCTTGTCGCTACCCGCTATTATGAGAGCTTCTTCTATGTTTTTGGAAGGATTCTTGACAATCTGAATGAGATATTGTTCCCAACCTCCACGAATGGATTTGGCATTGAGCTTTCCCTGTTTCACTAAGTTGTCGATGTAAGTGTTGCTGCCCAATGTGCCTATGATAATCGCTTTCTTGCTATTTACTTTCTTACTCATGTAGAGACTGGGCTTGACACCTGTCACTCTGTTCACATCTTCCGTGAACATATTTGCAACCTTTTTTACCACAATAGCCTCAGATGGAGAAATATACACAGGTACAGCTTTCTGGAATGTTGCGATAGCAAAGCCCTCATGGACTGCTGAACTCACGATTTTGACATCGGCCTTAACGGGCATGACTGCCAAGGCGGTCAATGCTCCGCTAAGGAACATTGACCCTATTGTCTTGTTTGATATCTTCATGATTATTGATAGTTTATATGTTGGATATTATTTTATTTGTAACCTGGATTCTGCTCTAAGACAGCCCCATTGTTTGCCTCTATTGCTGACTGTGGAATAGGCCAGAGTTCGTAGGTTTTCTGCATGCCAAGTCCGTCTCCATTAGTCTTTGGGTCGGCATAATATGGATTGCATTTCATCACCCTGTCATAGAGCTTACCCATGCGCATCAGTGTCAAGCGACGTTTTTCCTCGATACCCAACTCACGCATTCTTTCATCCAGCAGGTAATCGATATCAACCTTTGAGGCTTCGACGGGTTTGGCATGTGCGCGAGATCTTACCACATTAATGTCGGCGGCAGCCTTGGTTTTGTCACCCAATTTTATATAGGCCTCGGCACGAAGCAGGTAAGTTTCTGACAAACGGAACATATATTGGTCCACATAAGTTGTACCAGCAATGCTCTTGAGTTGGTAGGTACTTGCATTTTGGTACAGTTCGGTAGGATGGTTGAATGGAGTTGTTGCCTTAGTCTGGTATGCATACAAATATCTGCCAGGTATTTGTGTGCTGTTGCCTTGGCCTACAATGAGCCCTACTGGGGGATTGTCGACATTGATGGTGTCAATACCAGTTGCCTGAGTAAAAGAAGCGTTATTTACAGGAAACTTCCTCACGAAATTATAGTTGGAATTGCGGATGTCACCGTCAAAATCATCTTCCCAAATCTTATTGGAGAAATACGTTGTAGAAATGCCCCAACCGATGCCACGTCCGCCAGTATAGTCCCCGATAGGCCAATTGAATGGAGATAATTTCTTGCCATTCACGGGGAGTTTTACGTCTCTTACCATAGGTACGAAATGGCGCTCCAGCATATAGTTGCCAGTAACTTTCAGCGTAGTGGTAGAGCTGCCACCACCAGGAACGTTGGTCTCAAACTGGATAACCCAAATTCCTTCAGTGTTACCAGCTCCACGATTTTGATTGTTTTTTCGGAAGAGATCCCAATATACATCGCCAGGTTCTGTCATTCGAGCCCCAAAGCGGTTTTGCATGAGTGCGAGCGCAGGGTTGTCTATCACTTGGGTTGCAGCCTCTGCAGCCTCTTGGTTCTTTCCTTCTGCCAGGTATATTTCTGCCAAGAGATGATAAGCTGCAGCAGAAGAGATTTCTCCATCTTTCACAGCCTTGATGTCTGCTAAGTTTTGGGCCGCAAAGAGTACATCCTCCTCTGCCTGCGCCAGTACTTGCTCTTTGGAAGCACGTGTGTAGTCTTTCTTTGGACTAGCTACCTCATTCAGTTCGATAGGCACTCCGCCATACAGGTATGCTAACGTGCGGTATGCCATGCCTCTAAAGAATCTACCCTTGGCCTCAAACTTAGTCTTTAGGTCGTCTGTCAAGGCAGAGGCTGTGGCGGAACGAGCTATCAGAATGTTTGACTCGGAAATAATCTTGTAAAGAGCATCCCAATGGTGCTTAGCGATGCTTCCTGTAGCATTGTATGCTGCCAGCATGTTGCCATGACGATTGGTACTGCCTGGTTCTCCGTCATAGACCAAATCTGTACCATAGATATAATCCATGGGCTTGTTCTCGTCATATCCATAAAACTCGATTCTGATGAGGTCGTATAAATCGTTGACCGTCATGTTGAAATCGGTCTCAGTCTTGAATGAGTTTTCAGAACTCATGAAATCTTTTGGTGTCTCTTCGAGGAATTTGCTCTCATTGCAAGAGATTAATCCCAATGCCATGAATAAATATATAATCTTTTTCATTGTCAATTACATTTTAAAGAGTTAAATTCAAACCTAATGAAAAACTTCTCAATACGGGGCGGCCACCATAGCCACTTCCTGCCTCAGGATCCCATCCCTTCCATTTGGTGATGGTGATGAGGTTTTTGCCGCTGAAAAAGAAATTCAGGTTCTCCAAGCCAATGGCATTTATACATGCCTTAGGAAGCGTGTAGCTCAGCAAGACGTCTTGCAAACGTACGAAGCTTCGACTTTGGTATAGGGTACCTCCTATTGTTCCGCCTTGGATAGAACGGGAATAGGTTGCGTTTGGATTGTTAGGTGACCAATAGTCTTTTGACAGTTCGCTCATCCTGTTCCATCGGCGAGCGTTGGTGTCTCCTCTTACAAGTGTTTCATTGTTGGCTTGTAAGTAGCCATTGTGTCCACCTTGTATGGAGTTGATGAAGAAACTCAAGTTGAATGACTTATACCTGAATGTATTCAATATACCGAAACGATAGGCAGGTGTCTTCTTTCCTAAGATCACGCGGTCGTTCACGGTGATTTCTCCATCGTCATCGGTATCGACGATACGATAGTTGCCTGGGTGATAGCCTGTAGGTATGTCATCGGATAGCTGCCAAATGCCATTCAACTTGTAGTTGTAGATAGACTGCAAACTTTTGCCAATGAACAGGTTGCTGGCCACCAAGTCATCCTCTTTGCCGTCACCGTCATTATCTTCTCCTGTGAGCGATATGATCTTATTGGAGTTGGATGAAATGTTGAAGGTGGTGCTCCATTCAAAGTTCTTGCTTATGATGTTGCGTGAGGTAATGGTAAATTCTATACCCTTGTTGCGCAACTTGCCGATGTTTGTGCTCACTTTACTGAAACCTGTAATGGTAGGGATGGCCAAGTCGTATAAGAGGTCGCGGGTGGTATTGAAATAGACATCCAATGTACCATTGATACGGCTGTTGAGTACAGCGAAGTCCAAGCCGAAGTTGATACCTTCTGTCTTCTCCCATTTCAAGTCGCTGTTGGCCATGGTTGAAACTTTTTGACCTATTTCAGTTTGTCCACCGTCTCCAAAAACATACGACGAAGACGTGGAGACTTTGGACAAAGACTTGTATCTGGTAGTCTGGTTGCCGCTGATACCCCAGCCTGCTCTTACTTTCAGTTGGTCTATCCATTTTGCATGGAAGAACTTTTCTTGGTTTACATTCCAAGCCAAGGCTACGGATGGGAAGATGGCAAACTTGTTGTTCTTGGCAAATCCTGAATAGCCATCTCTACGCACAGTGGCTGTGAACAAGTAGCGGTTGTCGTACTTGTAATTAATTCGTCCCATCTGATAGAGCAGCGCCTCATCCCAGGCTCCCGAAGTGGTATATTGGTTCGTACCTAAGCTTAGATTGTTGTATCCTAATGTCAGTCTGGAGAAATTTTGGGCATCGGCTTTGGTGGTATCGTACTTTCGCTCACTGACTCCGTAAAGTAAGGTGGCTCCTACGCTATGTTTACCAAATTCTTGCTTGTAGTTGAGGATGTTATCTACCGTATAGTCATAATATTCGGTATGGTTCTTGTAGGCGTCTCCAGTCAAGCTCGCACCATATACACTTGCATAGTAATGATTGTCAATGCGATAGTTGTTGCCATAGTTGATGCGATAAGTCAATCCTTTGATTGGTAGCTTGACTTCAGCATATACATTGGCGAAGAAATAATTGTGCCGTTCCTTGTCCGATACA
This sequence comes from Candidatus Segatella albertsiae, assembly GCA_002451555.1. Lineage (GTDB taxonomy): Bacteria > Bacteroidota > Bacteroidia > Bacteroidales > Bacteroidaceae > Prevotella > Prevotella albertsiae. The sequence goes on along the minus strand of DKCU01000101.1, from coordinate 5,638 downwards.
TTTGATCCCATCAAAGGGTTTTCGTCTAATGTTTGGAAAGGATAAGGTTTGATGTCGCCATTCTCGTCGTAAGGTGAAATGAGTGGAGATTCTGTCATCAGTCCAAAGATACTTGGTTCTGCACCATCTTGGTTTACAAATGAGGCAAAGGATTGCATGCCAAATTTCAACCATGTGTTCGGAGTTATGTCCAAGTTGATGCGAATGCTATTGCGCTTGAAATCATCATTCTTGATAAATCCAGCCTGGTTTGTGTTCTCGTAAGAGAGCAGATACGCCATCTTGCCGTTTCCTCCTGATGCACTTAGTCGGTTCTCGAAGATATGTCCAGTTTGCGTGCCAGCGTCCCACCAGTCGTAATCTGTAGCAGATATGCCGTCGGGTTGAGAACTGTCAAGCATAGGCGTGTCGGGCAAGTAGTCAGCCACGTTGAAATCTGGATTTGGCGTGGTGTAATCTGGACCCATATATGCCTTGTCGTACCAGAAATCTTTAGTGAACTGAAGATACTCAGCTCTGTTCATAGGGTGAAGATTCTTGGTAGGATTTGAGAACGTATAGGAGGAAGAGAAGTTGAGGCGAGTTTTCCCTTCTTTACCTTTTTTTGTCGTAATCAAAAGTACGCCGTTGGCAGCTTGCGCACCATATACGGCTGTTGCGCTTGCGTCCTTTAATACATCAATGGACGCAATGTCGTTGGGATTGATGGAAGATAAGGAGCTGGTATATATGATGCCGTCTAATACAATCAAGACGCTATTGTTACCTGAAATAGTGTTCTCGCCTCGAATAGAAATGTCTGGTGTAGCTCCGGTGGTTGTGCTCTGTCCGATATTCAGTCCAGGTACTGTTCCTTGTAGAACCTGGGCGATGTTAGTGTTTGGCGCATTCTCGAAGTCTTTCAAGTTGGCACTGGCTACAGAGCCAGTCAGGTCTGATTTCTTCATGGTGCCATATCCCACGACTACCACCTCTGATAAAGTCTCTACGTCTTCTTTCAGATTGATGGTCATTGGCTTGGATAGATTAGGCTTGATTACCTGTGTGTTGTAACCGATGTAGGAAACTTCTAATTCGGAATTTTGCAAGATATCTAACGCAAAGTTGCCGTCCAAATCGGTAATGGTCCCATTGGAATGTCCTTTCTCCTTGATGGTGGCACCAATGATAGGCTCTCCGGCAGCATCAAGAATGCGTCCGGAGATGTGGTGCTTCTGTGATTTAGGGGCTGTTCTCATGTCATTGCTTCCCTGTGAGGATGTTTTATGAGATAATACGATGTTTTTACCCATTATCTCGAATTTCACATTTTGACCAACGAGGATTTGCTCAATAGCTTGAGCTAGGTTGGTGGCTTTTACGCTAACTGTTTTTGAGAGGTTTAAGTCTGAAGAGACGTAAACAAAAGAGTATCCGCTCTGTTGTTTAAAGAGGCTCATTGCTTTCTTCATCGGTACATTCTGTATGTTGACGTTTACCGATTGGGCAAACAGAATCAGATTGGCCGACAATGCCAATGGCAAAAGGATAGCTTTTTTAAAGTTCATAATAAATGATAATTAATGTTATTAAGCTTTGGGGTTGTTGTCAATCTGAGGATAATGCTGTAACTTTGCAAAATCCTCGATTTGTTGCGTTTGGTGACGTTTATGAAACAAGGATGTCTTAGGCGGAAAGGTGTAGGCTATCTTTCTGCCTTTTTTTGTCTTCGTTCCATAGAATTGTCTTAATGGGGCGTTCTGTTCTTTTTCATTTTCATCTAAGTTTAGTTTATTAATTGAAGGTATTGATAGTTTTTTATTTTTAATAGATGGTTACTACTCTATCTTGTATCCGATAGTGCAGTTTGTCTGTTGCAGCTAAAGCGTCCAATACTTCTTTCAGACTTTGCTCTTGTCTTAAGAAATCTCCATTGAAGCGGTACTTCTTCATCGATTTGCTGCTGATTTGCACTTTTACATTGTAGCTGCGCTCTATGCGTTTGGCGATTTCTTCCATTGTAGCGTCGTTGAAGATGATTAAGCCATTCGACCATTGACAGATGGCTTTCACATCACAACTTTCTGTAATCAACTTGCCGGTTTTCTTGTCAAGTGTTACTTTTTGTCCTGGAATCATGATTTGTGATTGCTGAGCTTTTGGTAGCTTGCTGTCAAGCTTCACGCTTCCTTGTTCCAGCATGACTTCTGCTTCCTTGTCTTCCGGATAGTCACGAAAATTGAATTTCGTACCTAATACACGTACGGTCAAGTCTTGTGAACTGACACTGAATGGTAATTTCTCGTTATGTTTGACAGAAAAATATCCTTCACCTGTGATTCTAACCTTTCGGTCGTTTAGACCATATCCTTGCGAATAGGTTAGTTTAGAACCAGAGTTCAGCCATACTATCGTTCCATCTGGCAGCAATACTTTGGTACGTGAACCATAAGGAGCTTCCATTTGGATGTCAGCAAAGGTGTCTCTCACATCGTGTCCTCCCCATTGATAAGCAAAAAAGGTGGTTGCAATTATCACTGTGACTATGGCAGCATAGCTCATCCGTTTTTTCCAGATGGTTGGATGGTCGTGCAGAGAATCAGTTTGTGCTTCTTGTGCTTGCGCCATATTCTGCATGAATACTGCGTAGGCTTCTTCCTTGTTGTATTTGTCTAATAGGGAAGTTTCTACAGCAGAAAACCAAATTTCTTGTTTCTCTTGAAAATACTTCATGTTTTCTGAAGACTTGGCAATCCACGCTCGCAATTCTGCGAGCGAACAATCACTCAATTCTCCGCAGAGCAATTGAACGATCAAGTCGTCTATGTGTTCGTTTGTTTGTTTCATATAGCGTGCTTATATAAATGTGACAATAAAAAATGAATGTGGGGTAGTCAAAAAACAATAAAAAAAAGAAAAAAATCCATGAGGTATTGATGTAAGTTCTCATGCAATAGTGCCAAGGCATGTTTTATATGGTATTTTACCGTATTGATGGAAATGCAAAGTGCTTCCGCAATTTCTTGATTTTTCTTGCCTTCGAATCTACTTAGTTTGAACACTCGCTTGCATTCTTCTGGTAAATTGCCAATGGCTTCTGATATTTTGTCTTCCAACTCGTCTGCCAACAATCTGCCTAAAGGGTAATCGTCGCTCTTGATATATCTCATGAATGGAATATCTATGAGATTATATCCAGAAAGTACGGATTCATGTTGTTGCACTTGTGAGTTGAGATAATTAAGGCAACGATTGCGCACACTTTGCGCCAGATAACTACGTATGGATGTAGAGATGTTCACAGTTTCTCTGATTTCCCAAAGATGGAAAATGACATCGCTAACAATCGTCTCGGACAAAAATGTATCATGTACATATTGCTCTGCGATATAGCATAGCGTTGGATAATGATAATCATACAGAAATTTGTATGCTTTCTCTTTTCCTTCTTTTAATTGTCTAACAATAATTTCTTCTGTACTGTCCATTGTATCTAATTTTTCCTATTAAGTCTTTAGTTTGTATCTCCGATCATTAAAAATTTAATATATTTCTAAATATTTGCTGCAAATTTACTATTAATATTCGAAACCGCCAAAGCTTTATACATTAATGTTAGCTGTTTTAACTTATAACATTCTATTGTGATTTATATTCTCAGTAAGTCACAGAGATTTCTCTGTTAGTCACGGAGAAGTTTGGGATAGTCTCTGGCGAGTTCCCGATAAGCCACTCCTAATTTTTGGCTTAATTGCTGCGGCAGGTGGCTGGTGTGGCAAGTAGTTTTCTAAACTCTTTATATAATTTCTGATATCGTTTTAATAATAAGAAAATGTTTTTCTCGCCACGCATAGGGATTTAAAGATTCTACCTGACGCACCTGACATGCTGCCGCACAATTGAGATAAAAAGAGGAGGTTGTCACCTTCGATTCAAATGTTAAATCTCACCAAAGATTTTGGTAGTTAGGGGATAAATGTGTATTTTTGTATTTAAATCGCATATTTTTAATCAAATATTTATCATCAAATAGTAATTATCACATGACAATAACCCTTATCATACTAATTGTGACTGTTGCCATGTTTATCTGGGGCAGGGTGAGGGCAGACATCGTGGCGCTCACTGCATTGGCGGCACTCCTTGTTTGTGGAATTCTTACCCCCGCAGAGGCCTTGGCTGGTTTCTCGTCGCCCATCGTCATCATGATGATAGGACTCTTTGTGGTGGGTGGAGCCATCATGCAGACCGGACTCGCCAAGTTGACCGGCAATAAGCTCATGGCTCTCTCGCATGGTAATGAGACCATCACTTTTCTGCTGGTGATGCTCGTTACCTCCTTTATTGGAGCCTTCGTGAGCAATACGGGTACGGTGGCACTGATGATGCCCATCATCATGAGCCTTGCCTCGGCTTCGGGTATGCAGTCGAGTAGGTTACTCATGCCGTTGGCTTTCGCAGGAAGTTTGGGCGGAATGCTTACCCTGATAGGAACGCCGCCTAACCTTGTCATCGATGAAGTATTGACGGATGCGGGCTTCGAACCGCTCGCTTTCTTTTCTTTCTTCCCTGTGGGTATCATTGTCATAGCCATCGGCATTATCGTGCTCATGCCTCTGAGTCGCCTTTTCCTCAGCAAGAAACAGAATGGTAAGAAAAAGAAAAAGGCAAAGTCGCTCGACGACCTCGTGGATGAATATCGTCTGCTCGATAATCTGCATCGCTATATCGTGCCGAAAAAGCGTGCTTCTGCCGCTGATGTTCCTGCCGCTGACGTTTCAGCTTCAAGTGCTTCTTCCATGGATGTCTCAGCGAACATCGTAGGAAAGACGCTCAAGGAACTCAGCATTCAAAAGCGATACGGCGTGAGTATCATCGAAATTAGAAACGAGAAGAAATTGCGCCTCGGACTGATGAAGGACATTAATCAGAACATGGCGAAGAGCAACAGCGTCATCAGCGAGGGAGACACCTTATATATAATAGGTGATGACGAGAAGATAAAAGTCTTCGCCAAGGACTATGGGTTGCGGAAGATAAAGAACGTGAAGATAGACTTCTATGACCTCGGACTGACGGAAATCGTCGTGATGCCGACTTCCAACTTCGTGGGCTTGCATATCGGCGAAGCCAACCTCAGAAAGCGATTTGGCATCAATGTCTTGGGCATCAAGAGAGATAATAAATACATTACTGAGAACCTGATAGACAGAAAGCTCCATGTGGGCGATGTACTCCTGGTGCAGGGTGAATGGACCAACCTCTCACATCTATCAGCCGACATCGTCAACTGGGTGGTGCTCGGACAGCCCGAGAAGGTAGCCGACAAGGTGCTCTTGGACTACAAGGCCCCTGTTGCCGCCCTCATCATGCTCCTGATGATAGCGATGATGGTGTTCGACTTCATCCCCGTGGCTCCTGTTACGGCAGTGATAGTGGCAGGTTTGCTCACGGTTTTCGCAGGTTGTTTCCGCAATGTGGAGGCGGCTTACAAGACCATCAACTGGGAGAGTATCGTGCTCATAGCTGCCATGATGCCGATGTCCACCGCCTTGGAGAAGACGGGAGCTTCAGCCTTGGTCTCACAGACCTTGGTGGATAGTCTCGGTTCGATGGGACCTACGGTACTCTTGGCAGGTATCTACTTCACCACTTCGCT
>DKCU01000054.1 GCA_002451555.1 Candidatus Segatella albertsiae | reverse complement strand
CGCTGAACGTTGCTCAATCCCAGTTCCACTACCATCTTGTCGGTGATGAAGCGAGCCTCTGCCTGTATGTCGGTCAATCTCTGAGCGTTTGCTGATGTAAACATCATCAGGGTTGCTACTATAGCTAATAATGTACGTTTCATAATCTTCTCTTTTTAAAGGGTTATTACTATTTTTGATGGTGCAAAGAAAGTGCAAACGAGAGCAGAGCCAAGCTTGCTTGGACTTTGCCGAGTGCAGCCTTTCTTCGAACACAGTGCAAAGATACGATGATAGAACGAGTTGGGCAAGGGGAAAACCATAAACTAGCGTATGATTTTCCCTAAAAGCGTCGGGGAATTTCCAGCCGTACTATTGACACATCCGGGAAGAACTATTCCTATCTTACAGCTTGTTTTTTTGCAATTTCCGAGATTTATTTCATAAAAACGAGGCGTGAACTAGCATATTGCCTTTCCTTTTGTCGAATTATCGATTTTTCCGTTTTATGATGTCTTTGGTAAAAAATTCCCAGAACATCTCAAAGGCAAGCTATACTTTCGTCCCCCTCCAAGACTTCTCCCATCCTTGGACTGACGAGATGCTCTATCGCAAGTATAATCTCTCCTCGGATGAAATAGCCTTCATCGAGTCGATGATTCGTCCGATGGAATGATGGAGTAGGTGCTTATATATAAATAGTTAAATTTCAGCGCTCTTTGACATTTTGGGGAAGAAAAATTTGCATGCTATTATTATTTTTCGTATTTTTGCCGAATTAAAGAACAATAAGCGTCAATTCGCAAGATAAAAAGAACGATAATTCGCAAGATTATGAAAGAAAATAGATACCATATAGATGAGTCGAAGCTCTCAGGTGACATGGTGAATGAATCGGTTGTTGCCTACCGTGATGCTGTCGCAGAACCAATGGCGCACCATTTTGTTTCCAGTGCAGCATTGAATGATGAAGATGATTATCCGATTTCTAAACTATTCTCGTATGAAGAAGTTCAGAAGAGTATAGATGATTTTATAGAAAAAAAAGATGATGCTTCTCTATGGATTCCTTGGGAAAAGGTGGAGGCACAACTTATGGAGGATTTCCCATGGCTCAAGTAGGAACAAGAAAGCTCTTTGACGATAAGTTGCAATATCTAATTATATGGTATGATGAAAAATAATGATTATTCTTTAGGACGTTCCTTACGGCAAGTAAGTGAACATTGTGCTCAATTTGAAAAACTTCGCAAGGATGTCTCTAGGTGGTCTACTTGGGAAGAAGTAAATGAACGTTTGCATAAGAGGCATCCTTGGTTGAAATGATTGCATGAAAATTCCCCCGAAATACCAAAGCAGCGCCATAAAAACATAAACGATTATGACGCAGACTTTATTTCCCGAAAAATCGGAATCGCAACCTAAAATCTATGCTTATCAAGAATAGTACAATCCTGACTTGAAAGGATTGCTCAAGGTGGGCTACACCACCCAAGATACCATCACTCGTATTCATCAGCAGCACCAGATTGAGAAACCTGGCGACGATCCCGTGCGCATCCTCTTTGAAGAGACGGCAATGCGCCAGGATGGCTCCGTCTTTACCGACAAGGAGGTGCATCGCATGCTCGTTCGCAATGGCTGCCCTAAAGTTAAGGGCGAGTGGTTCCGTTGCGAGGTGGAGGATGTGAAGAAAGCTTGGCTTGCCGTGAGAGACCGACAAGAGACCATCTACGATAGAACCGAGACTTTCCTGATGCGCCCTGAACAAGCCAAGGCAGTGGAGCAAACTGCTGCCTATTTCGAGCGATACAAGGACGATCCAGATCATACCCCTCACTTTCTTTGGAACTGCAAGATGCGCTTCGGCAAGACCTTTACTACTTATCAGCTTGCCCTGCGCATGAAGTGGCGCAGATTGTTGGTGCTCACCTTTAAGCCAGCCGTGGCGCAAGCATGGGAGGAAGACTTGATGCGCCACCGTGACTTCGAAGGCTGGCAATTCATTAACTCCAAGACTCAAACCGACCAAGACATCGACCCAAACAAACCTTTCGTGTGCTTCGGCTCGTTCCAAGACTTCTTGGGCAAGAGCAAGAGTGGCGGCATGAAAGCCAAGCATGAGTGGACACGTGGCTTCAACTGGGACTGCGTGGTGCTCGACGAATACCATTTCGGTGCATGGCGAGAGGATGCGCAGGAACTTATCGGCTCTCACGAGGACATGAAAGAGCAGAAGAAGGATTTGAAAGCCTTCCTAAAAACACAGAAAGAAACAGAGAAGGAACTTAATCAAGAGGTGGAAAATCCTGATTACTTCGACGAGGACTTGATGCCGATTACCGCTCGCCATTACCTCTATCTATCAGGCACACCATTCCGAGCTTTAGCCTCAGGCGACTTCATTGAGGATGAAATCTACAACTGGACTTACTCCGACGAGCAGCGAGCCAAGGAGAATTGGGAGAAAGAGCATGCTTCCATTCCTTACGCCTCTCTCCCTAGAATGGTCTTGATGACTTACCAGTTTCCTCCGTCCATTGCATCGGTGGCTAGCGAAGGAGAGTTTGATGAGTTCGACTTGAATACCTTCTTCTTGGCAGATGGCGAGGGCGATCACCGCTTCCGTTGACCATCGCCAACCGTGACGGTTCCTTATGAGTATTGAGGGATTCCGAAGCCTGAACGAGGACATCCAGACCATCATCACCAAGACTGACCACATCAAGAAAACGAAGAATGAAAAGTCTGACTCTGCCGATGGGCTCTCGAAAAAGGAGAAGAAGGAACTTTCGGAAGAGGAGAAGGAAATCAAGGGAAAGCGTAAGATGATACAGGAAAAGCTCATCAAGTTTGCCACTCGCATTCCTATCTTTATGTACCTCACCGACTATCGAGAGCGCAGCCTTCGCAATGTCATTATGCAGTTGGAGTCAGGTCTCTTCTCGAAGGTGACGGGATTGACCAAGAAGGATTTCGAACTCTTGGTGAACCTCGGTGTGTTCAATGAGGCTCTGATGAACGATGCCGTCTTCAAATTCAAACGATACGAGGACAGCAGTCTCACCTATGCTGGCATCAATAAGCATGAGGAGGATGAGAAGGTGGGCTTGTGGAGCACCACGATTTCGAGGGATGAGTTGGAGGCGCAAGTCTAAATATCCGTAATTTGGGTAATGGTAGTTTCAGATTTTATTTGTAATTTTGCATCCGAAACGTGAAATATAGAATAAAAATGAAGGTGAAGAAACTATTGGTAATTGCTGTGGTTTTGATGAGCACGATGATGCTCCATGCCCAGTCGAAGGTCTATATGACCAAGGAAATCAGCCCTGAGGCTCTGGTTCGTATCTATAAGGCATTGGGGGTGCCTGCCCACGGACGTGTAGCCATCAAGATTAGTTCGGGCGAGATGGGAGGCAACAACTATCTGAAGCCTACCTTGATTCGAAACCTCGTGGATGAGGTGGATGGAACGCTCGTGGAGTGTTGCACCGCTTATGGTGGTAGCCGACAGGACAAGGGCAAGCACTGGGAAACCATCCATGCCCATGGCTTCGACTCCATCGCCGCCGTCGATTTGATGGATGAGTACGGACAGATGCGCATCCCGGTGAAGGACAAGAAGCACATCAAGTACGACATCGTGGGCGACCATCTCGCCAACTACGAATTCATGATCAATCTCGCCCACTTCAAGGGCCATGCGATGGGTGGATTCGGAGGAGTCTTGAAGAACCAGAGCATCGGCGTTGCCTCTACCGATGGCAAGGCTTACATTCATACGGCAGGTAAGGTGCATGATGCTTCGCAATTGTGGCAGAATCTTCCTCAGCAGGATGATTTCTTGGAGAGTATGGCGGCAGCTGCGCAAGGCGTCCACGAATACTTCAACCATGGCAAGAACATCATCTATATTAATGTGATGAACAATATGAGCGTGGATTGCGACTGCGACAGCCATCCTGCCGACCCGAAGCTCAAGGACATGGGCATCCTTGCCAGCACCGACCCTGTGGCACTCGACCAAGCTTGTCTCGACCTCGTATTTACCCACGTGGCTCAACCTGGCGATGACGAGAAACCGCTCATCGAACGCATCAACCGCCAGCACGGAACTTACATCACGGTTTATGCTGAGAAGATTGGGTTGGGAAGCAGAAAGTACAAATTGGTCAAGATCAAATAATTTAGATCAAATATTTTTTTTAAAATCCCACAGGTCGTACCCCAAGATCTGTGGGATTATTGTGTTTATAATTCTGTAATGTCAATAAGAGATTTCTGTTTCTGTAATATTGATAAGAGATTCGGTAATCTATCTATTGGGATATTTGCTGAAAGTTTGTACTTTTGCACCCGAAATCGAAACTGAGTTATAACAAACGAACATAAAATATAAAAAAATAAGAAAGATGAACAATAAAAGAATGATGACTTTCGGAATGGGGATGCTTTTCTCCTCGGCTTTGATGGCTGCATCGAACGGGGAATACGCAAAGAAGCCTTCCCTTTCCGATACTACCCAGGTACACGGACTGGGCGACGTGGTGGTAACAGGTAGCAACCAAGCCACTTCTCGCAATCTCCTTCCTTATACCGTATCCATCGTCAACAACCAGCAGTTGGAAGCCACGGGCAAGACACAACTCTTGGCGGCTCTTTCAGGTGAAGTGCCAAGCCTCTTCGTATCGCAGCGCAACATCTTCGGATTTGGCGTGAGCAATGGTGGCAGCGGCGGCATCAAGATACGTGGCGTGGGAGGTTCGCCTACCAATTCCATTTTGATGATGGTGGATGGACAGCCTCAATTCGCTGGTTTGTATTCCCATCCCGTAGCCGATTTTTATGAGACGGAATATGTTGATCATGTAGAGGTGCTTCGTGGCCCAGGCTCCGTGCTCTACGGTTCTAATGCAATGGGCGGTGTCATCAATGTCATCACCAAGCGGGCGCAGCGGGATGGCGAGCAGACCGTGCTCACCTCGCAATATGGTAGTTATAATACTTGGCAGAATTCGCTCACCAACATGGTGCGCAAGGGCAAGTTCTCGTCGATGGTTTCGCTCGGTTACGACCGAACCGACGGATTGCAGGATCATTTCGACTTCAAGCAGTCGAGCGTCTATGCGAAGGTGGGCTATGACTTCACCCGCAACTGGAATCTCTCTGCCGATTACTCGCTCATGAATTTCATAGGCAACGACCCTATCTACGCTAAACTCAAGGCGAACAATCCCGATGCCACGGACGTTTATCATCAGAACATCACTCGTGGCGAGGCTTCTCTCACGCTGAGCAATCATTATGGCGATGCTGCGGCTTATTCTGCCTCAGGCATTGGCTCGACATCGAACACCAATGGAGCCGTGCGCATCTATTATAGCTATGGTAATCACTTTATCGATGACCCGAACCACTTCCATAGCCTCGACGACCGTTTCGGCATCTTGGCTTATCAGAACTTCAATCCTTGGAAGATGGCGACGGCTACTGTAGGCTTCGACTTCAATACCTATACAGGCAAAATTCCGATGTCGGGAGGCCATGCTTACGGCGATGGCAGTATGCCTGCCCAAATGCAGACCATCTCTCGCAAGAGCATTACGGAATATTCGCCTTACGTCACCTTGCAACAGGTGCTCCTGAATGGCGTGCTGACGCTGAACGGCGGATTGAGAATGGCCAACAGCGATAAGTTTGGTACCCATTGGTTGCCGCAGGTAGGTTTCACCGTTCGTCCGGACGATGACTGGAGCATCAAGGCTTCCCTCGCCAAGGGCTATCGCAATCCTTCGTTCCGAGAGATGTATCTCTATGCGGTGGCAAATCCTGACCTCGCCCCAGAGAGTATGATGAACTATGAGCTGACCATCGGCAAGCGTTTCTCTCGCTATTTCTCGATGGATGTGACGGGCTATTTCTCTGAAGGAAGCAATATGATTCAGACGACAAGTGTTCATACGGGAAATGCAGGAACAGGTGGCGGAGGACAGGGCAATGGTGGAGGCTCTACGCAGCGCAACATGAATACAGGCTCCTTTATTAATAAAGGTGTAGAGGTCTCTGCTCAGAGCCATCCGCTCGACGTGCTCTCCCTGAGGGCAAGCTACAGTTACCTGCTCACCTCGCTCGATAATCTCACGGCTGCACCGAAGAACCAATATTTCCTGGGCGTCGGTTGGCAAGCCTTGAAACAGTTAGCTGTGGATGCGGAATTGAAAGGCATTGGCGGCTTGTACGTAGCCGATGATGTGAAGCACCAGAACTATGCCTTGCTCGAACTTCGCCTGACCTACAAGCCTGTGAAGTATCTCGACATCTTCGCTCACTTCGATAATCTGACCGATGCGAAATATCAGATTAACAAGGGCTATGAAATGCCTGGTTTCACAGTGATGGGTGGAGTGAAGGTTAGATTTTAGGAATTTAAGTTAAGGTTAGATTCTAATAAATTGATAATATAAAAAATGGTTGTTGGCAACATCATCGCTAACAACCATTTTTTCTCTTTTCCTCCTTTTCTCTTTTTACCCTTCAACGATGGCTTTCAACAATCCTTGGCAAGCATCTCTTTATGTTTACCTTTCTTAGTCTTCATTTTCGTAATAGTTTTTATCAGACTGCAAAGTTAGCGTGAATATTAAAAAAACACGAAGTAATCTTTTGTTTTTTCCTAAAAAATGAGTAGTTTTGCAAAAGCAAATAAGAAAATTTTGAATTAGTAATGGAGCTGGTGTGAATAATAATATAGCTAATGATAAGATGGATAATAAGATGAATAAGATTACAATGCTAGGTACGGGCAATGCGACAGTTGCCCAAATTTATAATACGTGTTTTATCTTGGAGACTTCCACCACGAAGCTCCTCGTCGATGCAGGTGGCGGAAACGGAATCCTCTCGCAACTGCGCAAGGTGAATGTGCCAATCTCTGACATTCATCATCTCTTCGTCACGCATGCTCATACCGACCATGTGTTGGGTGTGATTTGGGTAATTCGCATGGTGGCGCAATGCAAGGGATACGAGGGAAAGTTGCACGTGTATAGTCACGATAAGGTAATGAAGGTGGTCAAGACCATCATCGACATGATTCTTGCCAAGAAGCAGTTGGCAAAAGTGGCTGAGCGTGTGGAGTTTCATGAACTGGAGGATGGCGACCGTTTCGAAGTCGGAGACATTCACCTGCAATGCTTCGACATCCATTCCACCAAGGAGAAACAATTCGGATTCAGGGCCGAGTTTCCTGCGTTGGTAAAAGTTTCTACCGATGCTCATTCCGATTCTGCAAAGAGCGGTGCAAACAAGCCTTTGGTGTTGGCTTGCTTGGGCGACGAGCCTTACAATCCGCTCAATCGCCAGTATGTCGAGCATGCCGACTGGATGATGTGTGAGGCATTTTGTCTCTATGCCGACCGTGATACGTTCAAACCGTATGAGAAGTGTCACAGTACTGCGCTTGACGCAGGCAAGTTGGCGGCAGAGTTGGATGTGAAGAATCTCATCCTCTATCATACGGAGGAGAAGACGCTTGCCACTCGTCGGGAAACCTATGCGAAGGAGGCGGCAGAGAACTTCAAGGGTAGAATCTTTGTCCCGGATGATTTGGAAGTGATAGAAATATAAAAGGATTGCTACTTTTCTTAGTTGTTTTCTTTGGCTATTTCAAGAAAAATGTGTAGTTTTGCACCATCAAATAAAAAATGGTAGATTTTACACTAATAACAATTCAAAATAGAAAGTATGAAGACAAAAAGCAATCTTTTCCTGGCCCTGTTCTTGCTGTTGGCCTCTGCCATTCCTTTCACTGTCCAAGCCAAGAGGCAGAAAACACCCAAGGAGAAAGACATGGCGGCTTATCTGATGGTGTTTCATCGTGATGATACACATGGACTCTATATGGCTTTGAGTCGCGATGGTTATCATTTTACTGCGCTCAATGATGCGCATCCTGTTATCGCTGGCGACACCATCGCTAACCAAAGGGGCATTCGTGATCCGCATATCTATCGTGGACCAGACGGTGCATTCTATCTTGCCATGACCGACCTTCATATCTTCGCTCAGAGAGAAGGTAAGCGTAGCACGGAGTGGGAGCGCGATGGAAAGACCTATGGATGGGGCAACAACAAGGGCTTGGTGCTGATGAAGTCTTTTGATTTGATTCACTGGACCCACAAGATTGTCAACATCACAGACCTCTCACCTAAGTTTGCCGAGATTGGTTGCGCTTGGGCGCCCGAGACCATCTACGACGAGAAGGAGGGCAAGCTGATGATTTACTTCACCATGCGATTCCGAAACGAGCCCAACCGTCTTTATTATATGTACGTGAACAATGATTTCAATAAGATAGAGTCCGAGCCAAAGTTACTCTTCGAGCATCCAAACAAGGGAGTCACAGCCATCGACGGCGACATTTGCTATGCCAAGGGCAAGTATCATCTCTTCTTCGTTTCACACGAGGGTACGCCAGGCATCAAGCAGGCGACTTCTGACAAAATTAATGGCGACTACCAATATGATCCTCGTTGGATAGACGAGGAGCCAAAGGCATGCGAGGCTCCTACCGTATGGAAGCGTATTGGCGAGGATAAATGGGTGTTGATGTACGACAACTATGGTTTGAAGAAACATAATTTCGGCTTCGAGGAGACGAGTGACTTCGTCAGCTTCAAGCAACTCAAGCACTTCAACGAAGGTATCATGTTCTCCACCAATTTCGACCAACCGAAGCATGGAGCTGTGGTGCATCTCACCAAGGCTGAGGCTAAAAAGTTAGCCAAGCGTTGGGGAATGGATTTTAATAAGTTGCCCGTGAAATAAGGATTTTTTGGGGGCTGTCTTTTTAGCCTACATAGCAACAACCTTTGGTGAAAAAAAATTGTTTACATCAAAAAGGAGAGGGTGTGTCATAAGTCCATGACGCACCCTTTCTTTTGTATAAAGTACCTCTAAAAGCCATTACCTACAACCTCATCTTCTTGGGAATGTGTTAAGTTTGTTTACTTTTAGATTAAAATGCATTTTATAAAAAAAGCGTGTTGGCATCACTACCAACACGCTTCTTCTCGTATTTTTTGTCGCTTATGCGCAGCAACCGCAACCACGACTTCTGTTCAATGCTTCGCCATACATGTTCATGGCGTAAATGTAGTTTTCGACCAAAGTCTTAAAGACTTTCTTGATGTTTTCGAACATTGTTTTCATAATTGTTATCCTTTCTTTTTTTACCTTAGTTAATACTGGGGCAATTGCTTGCCCATTTTCATTTATGGAGGATAATTACTTACCCATTTCCATTCTGTTGTTTACATTTACAGCCTTAGCAATCATGATTGCTACCACTGCAAGAATCATTACTGTTGTCATCATAATTCATTTCAATTTAATGAAGGCTTGCTTAGAGAAGCCTTCTTGTTTAACATTATCCTTATTACAATCTCACCTTTTCGTTTGCAAAGGTAATGCCTATTTTTGGAATTTCTGTCACAATGGCATGACAAAATGAAGAAAGTAAGGCGTTTTTTGACTTGTGTCAAGGAAAAGGCTACTAGGGATTGATGTAAGTCAAACAATATATTCTTCGTATATGACTATTTTTTTGTGAAATAGTATTTAAAAAGTTGATATGCTCATTTTTTCTTTATAATTTTGCAGAAGATATAAAATGTAATTCATTATGGCTAAAAGAGAATATGTGGAGGCCAACAAGCGTTGGCTGGAGGAAAAGGCAAAGGAGGAGGGTGTTTTGGCTCTCCCTCGTGGTATATATTATAAGGTGTTGAAATCAGGAAACCCTAAAGGTCCTCAACCTACCAAGCGCAGTATCGTTACAGCTCACTATACAGGATGGACTATCAATGGCAAGAAGTTTGATTCTAGCCGTGGTGGAACACCTTTTGCGATGAGGCTCTCCGACTTGATAGATGGTTGGATTGTCGCCATGCAGCAGATGCACGTGGGCGATCAATGGGAACTTTATATTCCCGCTGAGATGGGATATGGCAAATTTTCACAGCCAGGAATACCTGGAGGCTCTACCTTGATATTCGAGGTAGAACTGTTGGGTGTGGGCTAGCATATATATAATCATATAATATATCTATAATCATATATAATCTATAATAATAAGGTGTAAATATAATAATAAACGTCACAGAGAAAAATACTTTCTGTGACGTTTTCTGTTTGTGCTTATTTGATGTAATGCTGTATCTCTTTGCTCTTTCTCCCTTTTTTGGCAGGTACAGGCATGAATCCTTCTGTAAGTCCAGTATTCTCTGTCATAGCCTGAAAAACTGAGGCTGCGTAGTCGGTAATCTTGAGTTTGTTCAGCTCTTCATGGATGGCGTCTTCGTCGTAATCGTCTGCATACAGCAAGGTGTGTAAGTCGTCCATGTATTTTTGTGGGATGTTCTTGTGCGGCATACGGCTCTTGATTTGCAAGATTTGTGCGATGATGGCATCTTTGGTTTGCTCAGCTATGGCTTCAGCCTTGATTTTTTCGAATGTTGATAGGGTGGAGGTGTTGGTATGTTCCCAGTCTCCCTGCATGGATTGTTGGCTTGTGAGGTGGCTATAGCCGAAATAGCGTATCAAGTTGATGTTCTCATTCCATTTCAGTTGCGAAAGATAATCTTTTTCCATCGGTGTCGTGGCAATGATGAGACTTGCCTTCTGGTACATATCTCTTTGGTACATGTACATTTGAAGGCTTCGCTTGATATAAGGATTCTTGCGATTCCGTTCGGATATGTCGCCCAATGGGCAAACGATGTATGGAATGCCCATCTTGCGTGACTTCCTGGCAAGTTGGGCACCCGAAATTGTCCATGCTCCCACTATCAATACAATGTCGGCATCGACCAAGTTATCGGTGATGTCGAGCTTCAGGTTTAGTGTCTCTATGTATGGTAGATACATTTTCAGCAACTTCTTTTGCTTGGAAATGAACAAATATACTTTCATCGTTTTGGTTGTTTGAGTTTTATAACTATAGTCCTTTGCTTGTTTATAGCTTATGGCTAGTGAAGTCATTCTTGTCTGCACGCCAATATCTCAATTTGGTGGCAAGGTTTCGCCAGATGATGCCATATTCGTAAAATGGCAATTTCAGCATGGCGATGCCGTCATCGAAATGCTTGATGGCCTTGTTGGCGATGATCATGCGAAGGATGAAAAGAAGAAGTAGGGCAAAGGCAGCGCAACCTACTAATATCCAGTCTTGCATGATGATGGAATAGATCAATGCAGCTATCGAGGCGATGAGGCTGAGATGTGGTAGCAGATGGTCGAAGAACATCAAGATGCGCATGGACATCGCTCTAGCGAGGCTGTTGCGGGAAGCCTGTAGGTAGAGGTGGGCATTGTGCCATGATTTGCTGGAAGGCTCGTCATGTACAAGCCAAGCGTCGCAATCTAGTTCTACAGCTGTATCGCCATATTCAGCATACTTGTTGACCAAGAAGTCGTACTCTCCGCGCACATATTCCAAGTTACCTTGGTAGCCTTGTTCACGCATGAAGTCGCTCTTACGAAAAGCTACATTTGGCATATGGGTACGATAGCCATACGAGTGTTGGGCACGGCGCAATAGGTAGAACGCCTTGCGGATGCTTTCGAATCTGCGTACTCCCTTGGTCTCTTCGTCGAATGTTACATATCCTAGCACGAGATGGTTGGGTTCTTGGCATTGGTGAGCCATGGTTGCCAACCACTTGTCGTTCTCTGGTTTACACGTTGGCTCTGTCAGGATAATCCATTCGTACTTGGCTGCTTTTACGCCCAGTGTAATCTGCAACTTCTTGCGGCTCATGTATCGAGAACTCTCAGGGATGTATGTGTAATAGAGGTGTGGGTTCTCGGTAGCCGTTCGCTTCAGGTAGTCGATCGTGTCGCCATCTGTGCTTTGGCAAACAACAATCACTTGATAGTCTGCTGCATATTGCTGCCGGAGAAACATTGGAAGATTTCTCTTCAGTTCCTCCTCGTTGTCATGGGCTGTGATGAGCACCGTGATAGGGGGCACAGGCTTCTTTTCCTCTGCGGATTCTGTTGAAAGCGCTTCCTTTGGAAAGCGCAACGAGCGCAGGAATGGATTTATCAGCGATCCGAGGATTGCCAATATCACCACTGCTGCGCCTGCGATGATAGTTGTTAAACTAATTGTTATCATTTTTAAAAGTCTTCTGTGATATAGCCTTTTGGCAACTGGCGGCAATTGTATTGGCTCGCCATAATCTCACCGTATGCTCCAGCGGAACGAAGAGCAAGGAGGTCGCCGCGGTGAGTCTTGTTCAAATCGATGGCCTTGGCGAAAACATCACTTGATTCACAGATAGGGCCTACCACGTCGTAGGTTTCCTCTGGCTCATCGCTGGAGATGTTCTCTATCTTGTGGTAAGCTTGGTAGAGGGCAGGGCGAATCAAGTCGGTCATGCCTGCATCGACGATGGCAAACTGCTTGGCTGTGCCCTGCTTGATGTAGAGGGTCTTGGTAATGAGGCTACCCATCTGACCAACTACTGCACGACCTAGCTCAAAGTGCAACTTCTGACCGTCGCGCAACTTCAAGTGCTTGGCGTATGTATCAAAGTATGCCTTGAAGTCTGGGATTGGCACACGGTTTGGATGATTGTAGTCAATGCCGAGACCACCACCTACGTTGATGTTCTTTACCTCGATATGATGGCTTTCCAACTGGTTTTGTAATTCGTTGACACGGTTGCAGAGAGCCTCGAAGTCACCCATGTCAAGTATCTGACTGCCAATGTGGAAGTGCAATCCTAAGAACTTGATGTTCTTCATCTGTGCTGCTTCCTCGATGACAGACTCCATGTCACGCATCGCGATACCAAACTTGTTCTCTGCCAGTCCTGTCGTGATGTTAGCATGAGTATGTGCGCCAACGTCAGGATTGATGCGGAAGCAAACTTGTGCTATCTTGTTTTGCTTCTCTGCAAGTTCGTTGATGACCTCCAACTCTGGGATGCTTTCCACATTGAAGCAGAAGATGCCTTTCTCCAGTCCGAGGTTGATTTCCCAGTCGCTCTTGCCGACGCCCGCGTACACGATTTTGTTGGCAGGGAAACCTGCGTTGATGGCTGCTTGGATTTCGCCTCCACTTACACAGTCGGCGCCCAAGCCTGCTTGACAGATGATGTTGAGCACTTTGGGATTGGCATTAGCCTTGACAGCGTAGTGCACCTCGAAGCCTTGGTGCTTGCCAGCCTCCTCATTGATAGTCTTCAATGTTTGGCGCAAGATGGCTGTATCGTAATAGTAGAATGGAGTCTGTGTCTCCTGAAACTTATCTATCGGAAATGTACCTTTCATTTCGCTTAAACCTTAATTTTAATCTTTGTTATAGTTAAATTAGAAATGTCTGAATCTTTGAATCGGAAATGTCTGAATATTGGAATTAGAAATATTCGAATCTTTGAATCAGAAATATCCGAAGAGTGACGAAGAAGATTCATGGCATTAGAAAACTTCACTCTTCACTCTTCGTTCTTCACTTGTCTTTAGTCCTTGAACAACACGTTGCTCAAGTTCTGCAAAGCTTGCTTCTTGTCTTTTTCCTTGATGAGGAAAGAGATGTTGTAGTTACTACCACCATAAGAAATCATACGTACAGGGATATTCTTCATGGCATCGGTAGCGAGAGTCTCGAAACCTACATTGCTCCAATCCAAGTCGCCTACAACGCAAATGATGCACATATCTGAATCGACGGTGACAGTGCCATACTTCTTCAGCTCGTTTACGATGTCGTTGATGTGTGAGTCGTTGTCGATGCTCATGCTTACGCCGACCTCGGAAGTGGCAATCATGTCGATAGGAGTCTGGTAGCTCTCGAAGATTTCGAATACTTTACGCAAGAAACCTGTGGCGAGGAGCATACGGCTACTCTTGATTTTGATGGCTGTAATGTTGTCTTTTGCAGCCACTGCCTTGATCTTTCCACGAACGATGACATTGTCGATGATGGTACCGTCTGCCTTTGGATCCATGGTGTTCTTTAATCGAACAGGGATACCGGCGTACTTAGCTGGTTGAACACAAGTAGGGTGGAGAATCTTGGCTCCAAAGTAAGCCAACTCAGCTGCTTCCTCGAAGTTCAATTGGCGCACGGCTTCTGTATGTTCTACGACACGAGGGTCGTTGTTGTGCATACCATCGATGTCTGTCCAGATCTGAATCTCGTCTGCAGGGAGAGCTGCGCCTATGAGAGAGGCTGTATAGTCGCTACCGCCACGCTGCAGGTTATCTACCTCGCCGTAAGCATTGCGGCAGATGAAACCTTGGGTAATGTAAATCTGATACCCCTGGTTCTGCTCCATGATGGCAGCAAGCTTCTCCTTGATGTACTGTGGGTCAGGCTCTGCGTTCTTGTCTGTGCGCATGAAGTCTAAAGCACTGAGCAATATAGCCTTTATGCCTTGTTCCTTCAAGTAATTTACAACCATGTTGGTGCTCATGATTTCGCCCTGTGCCACGATGCTCTTTTCTTCGAATGAAGTAAAGAGGTCCTTGGTGAATGAGCGGAGATAGTCGAACTCGCCATGCAAGAATTCACGTGTGGTTTTCTTCATCTCCTCTGTAGAGTAGAGGTCTTCCACATGTTGCATGTATTTCTTCTCCAAGTTGTTGATTACCTCGTTGGCACCCTCTGGATTTTTCTTGTAGAGATAATCTGAGATTTCAACGAGAGAGTTGGTTGTACCGCTCATGGCAGAGAGCACAACGAATGTTGGCTCACCTGATTCTGTAATCAAAGAGGCTACTCCCTTCATGCGTTCTGGCGAACCTACTGAAGTACCTCCGAATTTCATTACCTTCATAGTCGTAATTATTTTTAATGTTAAATTTTCAATGTTTATTTTGAGTGCTTGATAAGAGCATAGTTGAGTATTGGGTAAGAGCATTGATTTCTTCACTCTTCACTCTTCATTCTTCATTTAGCTCTCTTCTCCGTCCTCCGTCAAGTCGATGTGATTGTATTCCTTTGTCACATCATGTAGCTCGCCATTTTTACAGCGATATACGATGCCGGGGAACTTGTCGAGCATTGGAATGTTGTGAGTGGTCATCACGACGGCAGTGCCTTGCTTGGTGATGTCTTTCAGCAAGCTTACAATGTTGCTGGCGGTCTCGGGGTCGAGATTTCCCGTTGGCTCATCAGCGATGATGACTTTCGGATTGTTCAGCAAAGCTCGTGCGATGGCGATACGTTGCTGTTCTCCGCCTGATAGCTCGTGAGGCATTTTGTCGATTTTCTCTATCATGCCCACTTCGTTCAGGACTTCCTCTATGCGCTTGTTGCGATCTTCTTTCTTTTTCCAGCCTGTAGCCTTCAGTACAAAATCGAAATTCTTGCGCACCGAACGGTCGTGTAGCAACTGGAAGTCTTGGAAGATGATACCCAGGTCCTTACGAAGTGCAGGAATCTCCTTGCGCTTGATGGTCTTGAGGTCTCGACCAAGGATTTCTGCCTTGTCAGTCTCGCCCTCCACTAGGTCGAGTTCGCAGTAAAGCGTTTTCAAGAGTGAACTCTTGCCTGAGCCTACTTTGCCGATGAGGTAGGTGAATTCGCCTTCGTCAATATGGAAGTTGACGTTTTTGAGCACGCATTTGTCGGCTTGGTATATGCTGACGTTTTTGTAATCTATTAACATCTTTCTTCTATTTTAGTTATTTCATCTCGCCTTTGCTCTTAGCTACACGGCGTTTCTTGTCCCAGTTTGGGTCGTGACGCATTTGAAGTTCCTTGGCGACATCCTCGATGCGCAAGCCCTTGCTGGTGAGCAATACGATGAGATGGTAAAGAAGGTCGGAAGATTCGTAAACGAGCTTCTCGTTGGTTCCGTTTGTTGCTTCTATCATAGTCTCAACTGCTTCTTCTCCAACCTTTTGAGTCATTTTGTTGACTCCTTTCTTGAAGAGACTTGTGGTATAGCTACCTTCTGGCATCTCTTCGTGGCGTTTGTTGATGAAGTCCTGTAGCTCTGAGAGGAAAAGGATAGGATTCAACTCGTTTTCTTCGCCCCAACAAGTATCCGTGCCTTTGTGGCAAGTAGGACCGTCAGGGTGTACCTTTATTAATAAGGTGTCATTGTCGCAGTCGTTCTGAATACTCACGAGATTGAGAAAGTTGCCTGAAGTCTCGCCTTTTGTCCAAAGACAGTTGCGAGAACGGCTCCAGAAAGTTACCTTTTTGGTCTCTATGGTTTTATCGAATGCTTCCTTGTTCATGAATCCCAACATCAAGACGTTTTTGGTTACAGCGTCCTGTATGATAGCAGGGACAAGTCCGCCCATCTTTTCAAAATCTATTTCCATTGTTATATGTTTGTTGTTATAAGTTGAATGTTATGCCTAGCATTCAGCAGTACGTTTATATTCTCACATTGATTCCCTCTTCTCGCAAATATTGCTTGAGGTCGGGGATTGCAATTTCTCCAAAGTGGAAGACACTGGCCGCCAACGCCGCATCCGCTTTTCCTATGGTGAAGGCATCGCGAAAGTGTTCCATCTTTCCTGCACCGCCCGATGCGATGATAGGAATGCTTACTTCCTCTGCCAACTTGGCTAGTGCTTCATTGGCAAAACCTTGTTTTACTCCGTCATGATCCATGCTAGTAAACAAGATTTCACCCGCTCCTCTGTCGGCAACCTCCTTGGCCCAGTCGAACAATCCTAGTTCTACTCGCTCTCTGCCACCTTTTACATAGCAATGCCATCCGTCTTTGTCCAGACGTGCATCTATGGCGCATACACAAACTTGTGAGCCGTAATGGTTGGCGATTTCATCAATCAGTTCCGGATGACGAATGGCTGCACTGTTGATGCTCACCTTGTCAGCGCCAGCGTTGAGCAGTCTATCCACGTCTTTCAACTCATTGATTCCACCACCTACAGTGAAAGGTATGTTGATTTCGGCAGCTACGCGGGTTACCATGTCGGTGAAGGTCTTGCGCCCCTCGAAACTTGCAGTGATGTCGAGGAACACAAGTTCGTCGGCTCCAGCATCGCTATAAGCCTTTCCCAGTTCCACAGGGTCTCCAGCACTTCGTAGGTTCACGAAGTTGGTTCCTTTGACGGTCTCTCCGTTCTTCACATCTAGACACGGAACGATTCGTTTTGCTAAACCTTTGCTTTTATTTTGTTGTGTCATATTTCTCCTTAGCTATAATTTCCCAAGCTATTGAATTCTTCACTCTTCGTTCTTCCTTTAAAACAGCTCCTCTACCTTAATCTTCCCCTCATAGAAGGCTTTTCCGAAGACAACAGCCGGGATTCCTGCCTTTTCGAGAGACTGGATATCTTCGTTGCTGGACACGCCTCCAGAAGCAATGAGATGTAGTTGAGGGTAGGCTTGCATCACTTCCTTGTATAGTTCGATGGCAGGTCCCTCAAGTGTTCCATCCTTGCTGATTTCTGTGCAAAGCACGTTGCCAACTCCCTTGTCTATGTATTGTTTGAGGAAGGGCAGAAGGTCTTCCGAAGAGTCTTCTTTCCAACCATTGATAGAAATCTTGCCGTTTCTCACGTCAGCGCCCAGTATCAGCTTCTCCGCCCCATATTTATCCATCCATTCCATGAATAGGGTAGGATTGGTAACGGCGATGCTTCCTACTGTGACCATGGAGGCTCCTGCGGCGAAGGCTTTCTCGATGTCCCCCTCCGTCTTGATGCCACCTCCGAAATCAACGACTAGCGAAGTGTGTGATGTGATGGCTTTCAGGACCTCGTCGTTGACGATGTGCTTGGACTTGGCTCCGTCCAAATCTACTACATGGAGTCGCTTGAAGCCCAGCTTCTCAAAATTTTTTGCCACTTCGACAGGATTGTCGTTATATACTTTCTTTTGGTCGTAGTCGCCTTTGGTTAAGCGGACGCATTGACCATTGATCAAGTCAATGGCTGGTATTAATTCTATCATATTCTTATTTATAGTTCCAAAAAGTTTTTCAAGATCTGCTCGCCTACCTTTCCGCTCTTCTCCGGGTGGAATTGGCAAGTGTAGAAATTGTCCTTGTGCAGTGATGCGCTGTATGGGAGAATGTAATTGGCTGTCGCTATCGTCTCCTTGCAGAGGGGTACATAATAGCTATGCACGAAATAAGCGTATGGTAAGTTATCGAACCCTTTGTATAGGTCCGATTTCAAGTCATGAAGCTCGTTCCATCCCATGGCAGGCACCTTGTCTTCGTGCTTGGTGGGCTGAAATCTTTTGACATCTACATCAAATACACCCATGCAATCTACGTCGCCCTCTTCGGAATGGCGGCAAAGTAATTGCTGTCCAACGCAAATGCCTAGGACAGGTTGCTTTAAATTCTTGATGATTTGATCTAGTTGGTGGGCTTTCAGATATTCCATGGCTTCTCTAGCCTGACCTTGCCCAGGGAAGAGGACACGATCAGCCTTTTGAAGTGTTTCGGCATCGTCGGTGAGTACGGGCGTGATGCCTAAACGCTTCATGGCGTTCACTACGGAATAGATATTTCCGGCATTGTATTTTACGATTGCTACATCCATAACCTAACGTAATTCTAGTTTACAGATGCAAAGATACATATTTTCTTTCAATCAAAAGAAAATATTAGCAAAAAGATTGCAAAATATGTATTATTTCTTTCAGATAGTAAGCGAAAAGGGTATAAATATTCGTCTTTATTATCTAAATATGACTACAAACCGTTATTCCTTGCTGTCGGCGGTACGTAGGATGATGGAGGTTGCGCCGATGGTAAATAAGGTTCCGTCTTCTATGACGCGACGTTCTTTGTCGCCAAGAATTTCGTTGTCAACGAATGTGCCTGTGTAGCTAGGGCCGTCTCGAAGCACATACTTCAACTTGCCTTTCTTGTCTCGGCTTACGTTGATGACGCAATGGTTCATATCTACACTTGGGTCAACTGTCTCTATGGGGCAGTTGATGCCACTGTTCTTCATGTATCTGCCGATGACGTTGTCGCCCATCTGCAGAGGTATGACCTGCTTGTATGCGAAAACGTTCTCGATGACAACGATGGAACCTACACCGTTCTCGTTGGCGTTCTCGTCCAAGACCTCTTCTTTTCTTGTTTCGCGAAGTTTGGAAACACCCATTCGAATGCCAAATTGCTTGTTGCAGTTTGGACACACGAATACGAGACTTTGTCCTGCCTCGTATTTCTTCTCGTCGAAAGTGATGTAATTGTCACATTTAGGACAGCGAACTCTTTTCATGATGGTCTTTGGATATTTTCGTGTAACTTATTTCTTGTTGTAACTTTGGGGGATTAGTCTGTGACCTTGGTTATCCATCCGTCAGCAAAAATCTCGTTTCTGCGTAGGTTTTGTAAGGCCTTGTGTGCTTGGCTTTCTGTATCGTAAGCGCCATAAACGACTTTGACGTTGGTGGCAGTGATGACAACCTTTGCCTCCTTCAAACCTTTGGATTGGAGTTCTTCAACATAGTTGGCGGCGTTACGCTTGGTCACGCGGCTAGCGAGTACAATGCTATAATAAGGCTTTGCGTTTTGCAATTCAGCTTTGTCTTGTTCGCCCTCTGCGCTTTCTTCATTGAGTTTCAAAGTGTTGGAATTGTTTTCCTTGATGCTCAGTTGAAGTTTGTTGTCAGCTTTAACCTGCTCAAGTTCCTTTGGCATGATACGAGTTAGTAGCCCAGTGTCAATCTTGCTGGACTGCACGTTCGGTGTCCTCAGAGGTGTTGAAAGGGCGAAGAATGCGATGATGGCGATGCATGCTGCCGCCAAATTGCGCAACCAACTCTTCTTGATGAGGATAAATTCAGCGGATTCGCTTTCTTCTTCTTTGTTTTCAGCGTCAAAGATTGAGTTGGCGGAACCTGTCAAAGGCAATATGCTCGCAGTCTTTTCTTCGTTGGATGCTTGGCTGGTCGTAGCCATAGGCTTGCTTGCAATAGCTTGTTTGCCGACCTGCTCGTTTGCCTCCTGCTGATAAGACTCCACAACTTGTCCTTTTTCCGTAGCCAAGGCGTTGAGAGGAAGCATGTCGAAGCCTCCCAAACCGTATAGGTTAGGAGTAAGAATACCCGCTTCGCAAGGCTCGAAAGTGTAATTGCCGTCCTCATTGAGGTATATGGTACCAATGTTGTTCAGTTCAAACTTGCCTTCGTTCTCAAGGCACTGACGAATCTCGGCCACCTCTTTTGCAAGGCGGTCGATAGCTTCTGGGTAACTGATGTCGTATGCTTCTACGTAGGATTGTGCCAAAAGGGAATCGTTCATCTTCAACTGTGGATTGAAGCCAACGGTTCTCAGTGGTGGCAAAAACATGCTGTCTCTGCCATCATAACGTGCATCTACGTGGTGAGCCATGAAGCCTCCAAAGTCGGGAACTATCACGCAATCGTTACTCAGAAGTAGGATTTCTATATGTCTTTCTAGTCTAATCACGAGTGCAAAGGTAGTGAAAAAAAAGGATATGACCAATTATTTTAACTAAAAAAACACTTCAATTGATAAATAGTTAGAAAAGTTTTGTCATTTCATGAAAAAGTATTATCTTTGTAGCTAAAATAAATATAATGTATCATGTCAATGAATCATAACCATACAGATATTCTGGAAAAGTTTGACATTCTCAGAAGGCATTCGTTGCTGATGGCTTTGCTGTGTGGAGTCACGGTCTTTGTGGGCTGTGGCGACAAGTCGAAACAAGCTGCCGGTCCTCAGGAGGATGCTCATGCCAAGGAATTGCTTCAGGGCGTGTGGCTCAACGAGGATGATGAAGATGTCGCCTTTCGCGTGAAGGGGGATACGATTTACTATCCAGATTCCACGAGCCAGTCGGTTTATTTCTACATTTATTCCGACACGTTGGTGATGAAAGGTGCTAATGAGGTGAAGTATCCTATTGTCAAGCAAGCTGCGCATTTGTTTGAGTTCAAAAATCAAAGTGGCGACTTGGTCAAACTGGTGAAGACTTCTGATAAGTCTTATTTGAAATCTTTCGAGCAGGAAAAGACGGTTGCGCTCAATCAGAATACTTTGATTAAGCGTGATACCATCGTCAGCCAGGGAGACAACAAGTATCACTTGTATGTGCAGGTGAACCCTACGACATACAAGGTGTTCAAGAGCTCCATCAATGATGATGGGGTGGAGGTAGATAATGTCTATTATGACAATATTGTTAATCTAAATATCTTTCATGGTGCGAACAAGGTGTTCTCTCGAGATTTCCATAGGAAGGATTTTGCAAATAAAGTTCCTTCTTCTTTCTTGAAACAGGCAATATTGAGCGACTTGATATTCTACAAGATTGATGATTCTGGCATTCATTATTGGGCGATCTTACCTCAGCCTGACAGTTCGTTGAGTTATCAGGTGGAAGTCATCGTGTCTTTCACTGGACATCTGACCATTCGTTCTGCGGGGGCGTAAAGAAAGGTTCTTGCGCTTCGGTAGATCGTAAAAAAGTGTGTCCATAGTCGGGCAGAAAGACCAAAAGCACCAAACCTAGGGCAACGCCCTGGGTAATGTTTGTATAAACAAAGTCGCCCTGAAAGGGCAAAAGCACCTTGTTATCAATGCTTTTGCCCTTTCAGGGCGCATGGGATGTGATTTATGACACATCCTCTTTTTACTTTTCTATTTATTAGTTGAGGAATCCGAGCAAGGCTCCTGCTGCAACGGCTGAGCCGATGACTCCTGCCACATTAGGTCCCATGGCGTGCATGAGGAGGAAGTTGTGGCGGTCGTATTCCAAACCGAGGTTGTTGGAGATGCGGGCACTCATCGGTACGGCACTTACGCCGGCGTTGCCAATCAGTGGGTTGAGTTTCTTTCCCTTAGGCAAGAAGAGGTTCATCAACTTCACGAAGAGAATGCCGCTGGCAGATGCGATAATGAATGCCAAGGCTCCAAGGGCGAATATCTTGATGGTGTTCATTGTCAGAAATTCTGATGCCTGGGTAGAACAACCTACGGTCAAACCAAGGAGCATCACCACGATGTCGTTCAGGCTACTTCCTGCTGTCTTAGCCAAGCGTGTTGTCTTTCCGCTTTCCTTCAAGAGGTTTCCGAAGAAGAGCATGCCTAGCAAAGGCAAACCACTTGGTACGATGAAGGTGGTCAGGAGTAAGCCGATGATAGGGAAGAGTATCTTCTCTGTTTGCGATACTTGACGAGCCGGCTTCATCTTGATGACACGTTCTTTCTTGGTGGTGAGGAGACGCATCAACGGTGGCTGGATCACTGGCACCAACGCCATATAGGAGTAAGCGCAGACGGCGATGGCTCCCATGAGGTTTGGACTCAACTTGCTGCTCAGGAAGATGGCGGTAGGACCGTCGGCACCACCGATGATGGCGATACCTGCTGCTTGGTTTGGCTCAAAGCCAAGCGCCAAGGCTATCATGTATGCGCCGAAAATACCAAACTGGGCGGCTGCTCCGATGAGTATCAGCTTTGGGTTGGAAATCAAGGCCGAGAAGTCAGTCATGGCTCCGATACCGAGAAAGACAAGTGGGGGATACCAACCTTGTTTTACTCCTTGGTAGAAGATGTTGAGCACTGAGTTGTCTTCGTAAAGACCGATTTCCAGTCCTGCGTCAGCACGGAACGGGATGTTGCCAAGAATGATGCCCAGTCCGATAGGAACGAGAAGCAACGGCTCGAAGTCTTTCTTGATGGCGAGCCAGATGAAGATGGCTCCCACCAATATCATGATGAGGTTTCCTGCCGTGGCGTTAGCGAAGCCCGTATAGGTCAGGAACTCTTGGAAATTCTGTATGATAAAGTCCATAAGCGTTCAATTTATGAATGTTAAGTGTTAAATGTTAAGAGTTAAATTGACGCAAACTAAGCGATGGTTACTAAAGTGTCGCCTTCCATCACCGCATCGCCCTTGCCCACGTTGATGCTGGCGATGGTGCCCGAAGTCTCAGCCTCGATGTTGTTCTGCATCTTCATGGCTTCGAGGATAACGACGGTATCGCCGGCGTTTACCTTGTCTCCTACCTTCACCTTGATGTCGTTGATGGTGCCAGGAAGTGGGGCTACCACAGGTTTGCCGCCTCCTGTAGGGACAGCTTGATTTGCTGAAGGAGATGGAGCTCCAATAGAAGAACTATTGGATTCTTCACTCTTCACTCTTCGTTCTTCACTTCCCTCCACTCTTCGTTCCTCATTTAATTTCACTTTCTGCTTGCCAGCCTTGACTGGTTGCTTCATTTCCACTTCGAATGGGATTCCATTCACGGTCACGTTGGCGATGTTGCCTTCTATATCTTGGATTTCGACCTCATAATCGACACCCTTGACTGTATATTGATATTTTGCCATAGTTTTAAATCTTGAATATTAAAATTATAGATAAGCAGAGCAATTGAATTCTTCACTCTTCGTTCTTCACTTATTATTAAACCTTGGAGCGTTCCATCTCGTTTGCTTAGGCTTGATGGTGATGATGCCTGGTTCGATGTCGTGTACATCTTCCAGGTATTCCTGGAGTGCGAGCGAGATGACTGCCATGTAGATTTCCTTGTCGATGCCCTTGGTCTTCAGACCATCTTTCAGCATAACGTTGGTCTTGTGGCTTAACTCCGAAGTCACCTCGATGGTCTTTTTGCCTGTCTTATATAATAAGGTGGCGTGTTTCTCAGTAGCTCTTGCGATGCGTTGCTTGTGTTTCATGTAAGCGCCGAAAGCCCAGAAGAAAATAAATAAGAGGGCGAGGCAAGAGAATACGATACCCATGGAGAGGATGGCGATGCCGAAACCATGAGGGTCTTGTTTCTTGAGCAACTGTGGTTTGCTAAGACCATTAGGCTGTGGGAGGTAGCCTGGGGTTGCATCTTCTATATTGCAGATTTTCCAAGTCTTGAAATCATCGCTCAAGGCATAGGATTGGTCTTCTAACAGCCATGGTATGCTGATAGAGTCAATCAGATCGACAGCATTGCCGTCATAGAGGGCTATCCAATTGATTCCTTTGCGATACGGCATGGCAGACGCCTTGGTAGGGCAGAGGCTCAGTTGCAACTGAAAAGGACCTGTGCCATTGGCGAGTTTTCGTACTTTGTCAATCCCCTTAGGGCAATCGTCGCAGTACTTGCTGTCCTGCCAAAAATATCGGTCATAGATGACGATGCTCTTCTTGCCTGCTATTGTTGTCCTTGGCTCATTATTGGGCAGAGGGCACATCAACTTTCGACGTTCCTCTGGTGACATGTTCTTGTCGAGCACTCGACGATCTGTCGTCAAGAACATGTCACGGACATTGTAGGTTGTAAACGAGGTGTTGGAAAGTTCCACCCATGCTTTGTGTGCACCGTATTCATCCACGATGCTGTTTTGGTTGTTTGTCATTACCTCCGTTATTCGGATGCTTTTCGCCCCTTGTGCCCAAGTGGATAAGGAGGTGATGACGAGCATACTAAATATAATTCCCAATTTCTTCATACGCTTCTAACGTTAAAGTGTTATTCTTAGGTTTCTTGACCTCAAAGGTACGAAAAATGTGGTAAACAGCAAAGAAAAACTTGCACAAAAATCTAGTTTTGTGCTTATTTTTATAATTTCGAAATATTATTTGGCTAAAAGTAATAGTTTGTAAGTTAGGAGATTTTTAAGTTAGGAGTTAGGGGTTGGGAGTTAGGGGTTGGGAGATGGACGTTGAGGAGGGAATAAGCAAAAAGAGAGTGTGTCATAAATCGGGCTGAA
>DKCU01000151.1 GCA_002451555.1 Candidatus Segatella albertsiae | reverse complement strand
TGCTGATGGCAGCTGCGACAACCGTCTTCTGCACTTCTTGTGAGAACGACAATATCAATCCATACGATTATAGCAATGGTGAAAATAAAACCATTGCAGGTTCAATCATCTGGACCAAGGACACCACCCTTAGTGAAAGTGTGGAGATACCGGTGGGCACTTCGCTCTATATCGCCCCAGGCGTTACCGTGACCTGTAAGTCAGCCGTTCAGGTACCTGTGGAAATCGTCGTTCTCGGCAATCTCTACTGTTTGGGAACGGAGGAAAATCCAGTCACTTTCACTTCCGATACCAAGAAGCCTGAGGACTGGGGCGGCATCATCTGCGGCTATAATTCCGAGGAGGTGGTGCTCAACCACGTGGATATAGCTTATGGTGGAGCTACTCCAACCGAGAGTTCTGTTTCGTTCCAAAACAAGCTTTTCAAGACCACCCTCGATGGTGGTGTTCCTGCCTTCCACTTCTGTAATGTAAACGGAAAGTTTGTGGTGAATGATTGTTTCTTTCACGACAACTATAACGACCAGACTTACTTTACGGGTGGTCAAGGCATTATTACCAACAACATCTTCGCAGATAGCGGCAATGCTGCCGATGGTGGTGAGGCAATCAATGTGAAGGCGGGTTGCAAGCTCGACGTAGCCAACAACATCATCTACAACGCTTGTACCAATGCCTTTAAACTCTCGAATGCCGGCAATAGCGAGGTGATTCCTTTGAGCGAGATGACCGCCTACAACAATACTATCATCGACTGCGGATGGCGCCGTTCTAAGAACAAGAAGGGCGGTAGCGTCTGGGTGGAGAAGGCTGCCAAGCCAATCTTCGTCAACAACCTTATTTATGACTCACGCTATGGCTTGAAACAGCCTAAGCAGGATGGTGCTGACATGGAGCACAGCCGTCTTACGCCAAACTATTACTTCGCTTCTACCGAGACGGGCGTGAAGCAGATGGCGAAGGGCGCATCGCTTGGCATCTGGTTTGATTCCGACATCAAGAGTACGGTGGCTGGCCAGCTCAATCCACTCTTCAAGAGTTTCCGCCAGAGCGAGAAGATGGATGTGAATTGCGAGGATGATGATGTGGCAAAGGGCGCTCCTTTGGCATTCGATAAGGCTTGGGACTTCAATTTCCAGGAAGGTAGTCCTGCGTTATCAGGTGGCGTTACCGATTTCGTTCGCCTCTTCCCTGATGGTCTTGTGTTCAAAGGTTTACAGAAAGTCAACTTCTTCAATAGTGGGAATGCGCAGAACTATACTTTCATCGCTCCATTGCCTAGCGCAAGATTCGGAGCGTGGATGTAAGATGCATTTCTAGTAGATAAAGTAGTTTTCTTTCCTAAGAGAAAGTTATGTTCAAAAGTTCCGAACTTATGTTCAAAAGTTTAGAACTTGTGTTCAATAGTACTGAACTTATGTTCAAAACTTTTGAACATAGATTTCTTCTAGGAATAAGAGCTTTTACTACTAAGGATAAATTCTGTTTTTTCTTAGAGTATCTTATTTTTCTCTTAGGTATGTCGATAATTACCGGTAGGTATGTTGATGAATACCATTGAGTAGGATGATAGAAATGATTATGTCCGAAAAGTGAAGGGATGAGCAAGATTTTGGGATATTTGGTACCCGTATGGATACCTCCAATGGATATTTACTCATTACCAAACACCACTGACCAAGGCAAAACCTTTGGCTTTGGCACAGATCCATTGAGCATCAAGTATTTTGCTCGTGCTATTCTAGCATGAGGATGGGAACTTAATTTTGCTTCATATTCAGCAAGTACGTTCCTGTTTTCATCTAACACTTGAGCTCTCATTTTTGTTAAGCAAAGGCTATTAATGCCTTTCGGGAGCAAAATTACATCTTTTGATTGAAACTACCAAACTTTTGCTAATGAAAAATTAAGTAAATCGACTTTTTATATTAGCCATAGTCCTTCCCCTTTAAGCTCTTCGATAAGTCTTCCCAATTAGTATCTTTACCAGTTCGCTCATATTCAGCTTCGGCAGCTTCGATTTTTGCTTTTAGTTCTTTGTCAAATTCCTCGGCATCCATATATTCGCCTCTTTCGTCTGGCAATATGTATCTTTTCTCTTTCATACGCTTGCGTATTTAAATTTGTGGCAAATATACGACTTTTCTACGAAATATATAAGGAAAAACGAAAAAAGTTGCGAGACAAACTCGCAACTTTTTTCGTGTGGGTTTAAATTCTCGTTCTTTACAGGATAACCGCTGTGCCACTGCAAGTTACCATCAGCATGGAGCCATTGGCACCTACGGTCTCGTAATCGAGGTCGATGCCTACGATAGCATTGCAACCTAAGGATGCGGCACGTTCGCTCATTTCTCTGAGGGCGGTGTCCTTTGCCTCGCGGAGCGTACTCTCATAAGAGCCGCTTCTACCACCGATGACATCACGGATGCTGGCGAAGAAGTCCTTCACAAAGTTGGTGCCGATGATGGTTTCACCAGTCACTACGCCACGATACTCACGGATAGGGTGGCCTTCTATGGTTGGGGTCGTGCTCAAAATCATAATTTGTTTCCTTTCTTTATTGTTATTAATCTTGTTTCTATAGGCACTATCGCTTCTCTCTTTTCTTGTGCGAGGGTAAGTTTCTGCCATTTCTTTATCTCTTAGACGAGAAAAGATGCGGAAAGGTTGCATTTTCACAAAAAGATTTGTTACTTTTGCATCGAAAACCATAATATATAGAGAAAATATGAATAAGAGATTGATGCTTTCGGCAGTACTCATGACGTTGCTGCTTTCGGCAAATGCTCAGAAACGAGCTTTTACCATCGAGGATTTGTACAAGGTGAAGGGCGTCTATTCGGTAAGCCTTTCGCCTGACGGGAAGACTATCTGCTATACGGCTAGCTCTTCCGACTTGAAGAATCAGAAGTCTAGCTCCGACATCTTTATCATGAATGCCGACGGCTCTCATGCCAAGGCGCTCACCGAGGATGGCAAGAGCAGTTCGGCAGTATGGGGCAAGGATGGCAAGAGTATTTACGTTACAAATACAGAGAAAGGTACGCCACAAATCTATCGCATGGACTTATCGACCTGCAAGAGCGAACAAGTAACTGATTATGAGTTGGGAATCGACAACCCAGTCATCTCTCCCGATGAAAGGTACATCGCTTTCACTGCTGAGGTTTTTCCTGACCTTGGTGCCGATGCCAAGGCCAACAAGGCTCGTATGGAAAAGAAGGACAAGGGACCGGTACAGGCGCATATCGCCGACAAGTTGCTTTATCGCCACTGGACTAGTTACAGCGATGGTAGATGCAACCACCTCATCCTCTTCGACGCACAGACTAAGACTTACAAGGACCTGACACCAGGCAACTACTCGCTGATATTCATGCTCGGCGGAGGCATCGCCTATAACTTCTCGCCAGACAGCAAGGAGATTTGCTTTGTCTCCAATCACGATGAGCATCAGGAGGCTAGCACCAATGCCGACCTTTGGACGGTCTCGGTGGACGGCGGTGAGCCAGTTCGCCTTACCAAGGAAAACAAGGCTTGGGATGGTACGCCTACTTATTCGCCCGACGGCAAGTACATCGCATATCGCCTACAGCAGGTGCCAGGCTATGAGTCAGACCGCTTCCGCCTCGCCATCTATGACAGAACGGCAAAGAAATCTACCATCTTGACCGAGAAGTTCGACAACTGGGTGGATGACTACAAGTGGGCTCCTGACAGCAAGAGCATCTACTTCTTGGGCGAAGTGAAGGGTGCGCAACCTCTCTACAAACTCGACATCGCCAAGCAGACGATTTCGCCAGTTATCTCAGGCAAGGCTATCTCTGAGTTTGACTTCGACAACAAGGGTATGGTTTATTACACCTATAGCACCACTGGCAAGCCATCGGCTCTCTATCGTCAGCAGATGAAGAAGTGGAGTGGGGCTCCTGTGGCTAGTGGCAAAGAACAGCAGATTACTTTCCTCAACCAAAAGTTGGAAGAGGAGGTGGATATTCGTCCTTCGGAGAGCATCTGGGTGGATGGAGCTGGTGGCGACAAGGTGCAGGTATTCATCGTAAAGCCTCACGACTTTGATGCAACCAAGAAATATCCGCTCATCATCAATGTACATGGTGGTCCACAGATGCAATGGATGAACTCCTTCCGTGGCGACTGGCAGGTTTATCCGGGCGCTGGCTATGTGGTGGCTTATCCTAATCCTCATGGTTCTACGGGCTATGGACAGGCTTTCACCCGTGCCATTTCTGGCGATTGGGGCGGAAAGGTTTTCGAGGATGTGATGAAGGTAACCGACAAGTTGGCTACCCTCGAATATGTCGATTCCACGAGAATGGGAGCGATGGGATGGTCTTACGGCGGCTATATGATGAACTGGCTGCAGGGACACACCAAGCGATTCAAGTGCTTGGCTTCGATGATGGGCGTCTATGACTTGCGCTCCATGTGGGGAAGCACCGAGGAGGTTTGGTTCCCTAACTTCGAGTTGCAGGGACAGCCTTATAACTCCGACCTCTACCAGAAGTGGTCGCCATCTTCTTATATCCAGAACTTCTCGACCCCTACACTTGTGATGACGGGTGAGTTAGACTATCGTGTGCCTTACACCCAGAGCCTCCAGTACTTCACGGCTTTGCAGACCTTGAACATCCCTTCCCGTCTCATCGTGCTGAAGTATGATGGTCACTGGCCAAGCAACCTGAAGTCGATGCCGCTCTACTATAATGCGCACCTCGACTGGTTCCATCGCTATCTGGGTGGTGCTCCTGCGCCATGGGATACTGAGAAAATGGTGAATAATGAGATAGAATACTAACAAAAAAGGTGTTCCGATTGGAACACCTTTTTTATAATTACTTTTTTTAAGAGTTACTTTGTCTCTTGTTCTTCCTGCATATCCAGATACTGGTTATCCTTGTCGTAGAATTCGTACTGGAGGAATGCCAGTTTCTGTGAAGGAATGACATTGAACCCAAATCCATACTTGAACTGCCACTTGCGTTTCAAAGAGATGAAACCCTTGTTGATAAAAGCTTCCACGTATGGATTTACATACAAAGTAAATTTCTTGACACCAATCTTGTTGACTAGTCGGTCAATCTTTCTTTCCAGTTGGTCGGTGAATAGGATGCTCGACTTGATTTTGCCTGTGCCGAAGCAAGTAGGGCAAGTCTCTTCCACGTTGACATCCATCGCTGGTCGTACACGTTGGCGAGTAATCTGCATCAATCCAAACTTGCTTAATGGCAGGATGTTGTGCTTAGCACGATCCTTCTGCATGTTTTTGCACATACGTTCATAGAGCAATTGCCTGTCCTCTGCCAAATTCATATCGATGAAATCGACAACAATGATTCCTCCCATATCACGGAGTCTCAGTTGTCTAGCCAATTCATCGGCAGCACCCAAGTTGACATCGAGTGCATTCGCTTCCTGTCCTTTCTCACGAGTGCGGTTTCCACTGTTGACATCGACAACATGCAGAGCTTCAGTGTGCTCAATGATGAGATAAGCGCCATGTTGATAGTTGACGACACGACCGAAAGCAGCTTTGATTTGCTTGGTAATGTTGAAGTTGTCAAAGATAGGCACCTTACCAGTGTAGAGTTTAACTATGCCCGCCTTTTCAGGGGCTATTAGAGAAACATAGTTTTTTACCTCGTTCATGATATCCTCGTCGTTGACGTAGATATTCTCGTAAGAAGGATTAAACAAGTCACGGATGAGAGCGACAGCTCTGCCGGTCTCCTCAAATGCAAGTTGCGGGCGTTGCTGGGTCTTTTGTACCTTGGCGATAGCATCCTCCCATCGCTTCACCAAGACTTTCAGCTCAGCATCGAGCTCAGCGACTCTTTTTCCCTCAGCTACAGTACGAACGATGACACCGCAATTCTTGGGCTTGATACTGTGGATGAGTTGTTTGAGTCGAGAGCGTTCTTCACCGCTTTTAATCTTTGACGAGACAGAAACCTTTTCACCGAATGGCATAAGTACCAAGTATCGTCCTGCGAAAGATATCTCCGCAGTAAGGCGAGGCCCCTTGGTAGAAATTGGTTCTTTTACAATTTGCACCAACACTTCCTGTCCTGTCTTCAAGACATTCTGTATGCTACCGTCTTTTTCAAGGTCTGGTTGCTTGCTGGCTTTAGAAAATGGGAAAAGTTTCTTCCTGTCACTCTGAACTTGTTTCAGGTACTTCTGGTAGGAGTTGAAATGACTTCCTAAGTCTAGATAATGAAGAAAGGCGTCGCGTTCATAACCTACATCTACGAAACAAGCGTTAAGTCCTGGCATCAGTTTCTTAACCTTGGCAATGTAGATGTTTCCAACAGAGAACGATGCCTCACGAGGTTCATTTTGGTATTCTACCAGTTGCTTGTCCTCCATGAGTGCAATGGAAATGTCTTTTTGTTGGACGTCAATTACAACTTCGCTTGTCATAGTCTTCAATAATCTTTAAAATGATAATTAATAAAAAGGGGCATGTCAACTTATATGAGCTGACATACCCCCTCAGTCACGAACTGACTGGGAGCATCAAGCCTTAGGCTTATTTGCTCTTATGTCTGTTCTTACGTAATCTCTTTTTACGCTTGTGAGTAGCCATCTTGTGGCCCTTCTTTTTCTTTCCGTTTGGCATGATTTTAAAATTTTAAAATATTGTTATTATAAATGTTATCTCTATTTTGCTAGAGGATTTTTCTCATTTATTGATAATTAATCTTCGGCTGTAACCTTCTCGCCAAGCATTTCTGCGATGAAGCTCTTGGATGGCTTGAAGTTTGGCAAGTCATGAGCTGGGATGGTGAGGGTTGTATTCTTTGAAATGTTACGTGCTGTCTTTGCTGCTCTGTGCTTGATATTGAAGCTACCGAAACCGCGAAGATATACGTTTTCTTTTTTCTCGACAAGACTGAGCTTCACTTGCTCCATAAATGCCTCTACTACGACGCCAACATCTTTTTTTGGCAATCCTGTTGCTATAGACACCTCGTTAATGATATCTGCTTTAGTCATAATTCTCTTTAATTATTTACTTGTTAATCTAAATCGGTGTGCAAAGATACAAGTTTTTTATGATATAACAAAAAAGTTAAGCGTTTTTTTGCAAAAATAATTGTCTAAGTACTTGCATATAAGGTTTTTATTGTGTAATTTTGCGCCAAAAACGTAAAATACATGATTTTTAAAAGATATTTTTGGGTCATTTTGGCTTTGTTTTTTCATGTCTTCTTTGTTTCTGCCAAACAGGAATGGAGTGCAGATGACGTGCCTATACCTTATCTTAAGGATTCTACCCAATATGTGTCCGACCCTGATGGCTATTTGGATAAGGCTGTCAAAGATTCTGCTAATTTCTACCTTAGAAAACTCAATGTGGAATGTGGGGTGCAAAATGTTTTTGTTATAGTGGGACATTCCGTAAACCAAGATGCTTTCAGGATGGCACAAGACATAGGCAATAAATATGGTATAGGTTATAAGGCTTCTCGTCGAGGTCTGGTTGTTGTCATTGCAGTAGAGGATCACAAGTATTTCATAGCTCCTGGTATGGGTTTGGAAGGAGAGTTGACGGATGTTGATTGTGATGACATTGCTCGGGCTTGCATCGTGGGCAACATGAGGGAAAATCATCCGGGGATGGCGGTTCTTCAAACGAGCAAGGCTATATATAATAAGGTGAAAAGTGGACGTACGGGTATTGAGGAGGTTGACGATGGCCCGGTAAGTGATGATGATTGGGGTTTTGTCGTCTTTTTCCTGCTTTTGTGTTTTGGTGTTCCTTTGTTTTTCTTGATAAGATATGTCTTGGAAGAAATGGGCATCGTGAAACGTAAGCCATCTAGTAAACGTCAATCTGCTTCTCATAGGTGTCGCGATGATGACTGGTTCCCGCCTTTCTTCCTTGGTGGTGGAGGCGGCTTTTCGTCAGGGAGCTCTTTCAGTGGATTCTCGGGAGGTTCTTTTGGCGGTGGAACCTTCGGAGGAGGAGGCTCTGGCGGCGGATGGTGATGATATTAAATGATGCTATAATATAAGAAATAATAATATAAAATGATATACAATGAATAACAAGAAAAATTTGACCCTTTGGGTTGTTTTGGGTGTGTTGGCAATATTGGTTGTGTATTCTATCAGTTGCTACAATGGTTTTGTGGAGTATCAGGAAAAGGCTACAACGGAACTTTCAAATGTACAGACGCAATATCAACGTCGTGCCGATATGATGCCACAACTAGCTAAGATAGTCAAGGCTTATGCCAAACACGAGAAAGAAACTTACGAGGCGGTTGCTAAGGCTCGTGCTTCTGTGGGGCAAGTGAAATTGGATGCAGACAACTTGACTCCAGAAAAGTTGAAGGCATATACTGATGCACAGGGAGAACTAGCATCTGCATTCTCTCGTTTGATGGTGGTGGCAGAACAGTATCCTGAATTGAAGGCAAGTGAGAATTTTAGGTCTTTGCAAGTACAGGAGGAAGGTACGGAAAATCGTATAGGCGAAGCTCGTCGGAAATACAATGATGCGGTACAGGCTTATAATTTGAAAGTTCGTACGATGCCAGGTGCAATAGTTGCGAGATTGTTCGGATTTCAGACAATGCCAAAGTTTGAGGCTTCGACTGGAAGTGAAAAGGCTCCCGACTTGGACATTTAGAAAGAAACTTCGATAAAAAATAAAAAAAGTTTCTTCTAAATTTTGTATTGTCTGTGATTTGCTGTATCTTTGCAGAAAAATTGTAGAAAGTTGCTTTCTTACATGAAAATTTGAGAAATTGAATAAGGTAATAAGGATATGAAACAAACAAAAATCGTCGCTTCAATCAGCGACCGCCGTTGTGATCAGGATTTCATTCGCAAGCTTTTTTTTGCCGGAATGAATGTGGTTCGCATGAATACTGCTCATGCTACAGAGGAAGGTATTCGTACTATCGTCAAGAACGTGAGAGCCGTCTCTCCACACATTGGCATCATGATTGATACCAAGGGACCTGAGGTTCGTACAACAGGTGTTGCTGAGCCTATACATTATAATATAGGTGATGTGGTGAAGATTTTCGGACGCCCAGAGATGGACTCATCTCATGATATCGTCAATGTAAGCTATCCTGATATTGCTGCTGATGTCAAGGTTGGAGATGATTTGCTGTTTGATGATGGTGAGCTTGATATGAAGGTGATTGAGAACCAAGGACCTATGCTTGTTGCGCAAGTTCAGAATGAAGGTACATTGGGGGCTCATAAAAGTGTGAATGTTCCTGGTGAACACATAGACCTGCCTGCATTGACGGAAAAAGATCGTAAGAATATTCTTCTTGCCATTCAGCTTGACATTGACTTCATTGCTCACTCGTTTGTGCGCAATGCTGCCGACGTAAAGGCTGTGCAGGATATTTTGGATGCCCATAACAGTGATATTAAAATTATCTCTAAGATAGAAAACCAAGAGGGTGTTGACAACATTGATGAAATTATAGAAGCATCCTATGGTATCATGATTGCCCGTGGTGACTTGGGTATAGAAGTTCCTATAGAGAGAATCCCTGGCATCCAACGTAGTATCATAGAGAAGTGTGTGAAGGCAAAGAAACCTGTCATAGTGGCAACTCAGATGCTTCATACAATGATTCATAATCCTCGGCCAACTCGTGCTGAAGTTACAGATATAGCCAATGCTATTTTCTATCGCACGGATGCTTTGATGTTGAGTGGTGAAACTGCAAGTGGAAAGTATCCTTTGGAGGCAGTCCAAACCATGGCTCGTATTGCAGAGCAAGCGGAGAAGGACAAGTCGCCTCGTAATGATATAGATCCAATGGATGGTGTGGAAGTTGACCAGAAATTATTCTTGGCTCATGCGGCTATTGAGGCAACTAAACAGTTGGGCGTAGCTGGTATTATTACAGATGGTGAGACGGGTCAGACGGCTCGTGACTTGGCTGCGTTCCGTGGTCCAAATCCGGTATTGGCTATTTGCTACAAGGAGAAGTTGCAGCGTTGGTTGAATTTGAGCTATGGCGTTATTCCTATCTATCAGAAAGATCAGATTTCTACCAAGGCCATGTTTACGGCGGCGGTCCGTATGCTCCGACAGAAGGGGTATCTACAGGAGGATGATAAGATAGCTTATCTAAGTGGTAGCTTCGGTGAAGGAGGTGGCACGACTTTTGTCGAAATCAACAAGGTAAAGAAGATTTTTGATAATAGTTATACTTTCAATTTGCCTTCGAATGGCATTGAATAATATATTTGCCTATGTTAAAGACATAGCGAGACCTTGCCAGGGCATTTCATGGAGATTTTGACCTAGTTTCCATGAGTGTCCTGACTTTTTTTTATCTTTTAAGTAATTTGTGGCATAAACATTTGCTGATATTAAAAAAAAACATTAATTTTGCACCAAAATTTTAAATTGATTGTCAACGATGAAAAAACTATTAGTTGCAGTGGTAGTCGCAATGACTGTTGTGTTGTCGCTTAGCAGTTGTGGAAGTGCTAAGCAGGTGGCTTATTTCCAAAATATTGATTCTTTGAATTTGAGCGCGTCGAGAATGTTGTATGATGCTCGGATCATGCCAAAGGACCAACTGTCAATCATTGTAAAAGCTGCTAACGAGGATTTGGCAGAACCATTCAATCTTTATTCGAAATCAATGGGTTCTTCGTCTCAAAACCAAAATCTTCAGTATTATTTGGTAGATAATGAGGGATGCATTGAGTTTCCGGTTGTTGGCAAAATCAAAGTCTTGGGATTGACTGCTCGTGAATGCGAGAATTTGGTTAAATCAAAGATTCAACCTTATTTTAAGGATGGCGAACTTCCATTGGTTACCGTTCGTATGGCTAGTTTCCGTGTTGTTGTGACAGGTGAAGTGGGTAGCCCTGGCGTAGTGACTGTTCCTAATGAGAAGATAAGCATCGTGGAAGCTTTGGCTCAAAGTGGTGACTTGGGGTTGCAAGGTAAACGTAAGAACATCTTGCTGATTCGTGAGGATGCTACAGGTCGCAAGGAGGCCCATCGCTTGGATATGACGGATGCCAATCTTATCAATTCTCCTTATTTCTACTTGCAACAGAATGATATTGTGTATGTTGAGCCAAATGGAGCCAAGAAAGGAACTGCTGGCTTGAGTAACTCAATAACATTCTGGATTGGTTTGGTTTCTTCTATCATTTCTTTGGCAACTCTTACAGTTAGCTTGTGTAAATGATAGGCTATTTGGGTCGCATTGACATTATGGTAAGCGAACAATGGTTATAATTTGACATTTATAATATATTATTTATAATATGTGTGGTATTGTTGGATATTTAGGTAAGCACGATGCATATCCGGTTTTGATTAAGGGCTTGAAACGATTGGAATATCGTGGATACGATTCTGCCGGTGTTGCGCTCATCAATGATGATGGTGCTTTAAATGTATATAAGACAAAAGGTAAGGTAGCAGATCTTGAGAATTTTTGCTCCGATAAGAATATTACAGGTACTGTGGGCATCGCTCATACTCGTTGGGCTACTCATGGTGAACCTTCTTCAGTGAATGCACATCCTCATTATTCTTCTTCCAAGAATCTTGCCATCATTCACAATGGTATTATTGAGAACTATGCCGACATTAAGAAAAACCTGATTTCCAAGGGTGTTACTTTTAGAAGCGATACCGATACCGAAGTTTTGGTTCAGTTGATAGAGTATATTCAGGTGAAGAAGAATCTTGATTTGTTGACTGCTGTTCAGGTGGCTCTTCGTCAGGTGATTGGCGCATACGCCATTGCTCTTCTTGATAAGCGTAATCCTAACCAGATTATTGCTGCTCGCAAGCAAAGTCCATTGGTAGTAGGTATCGGCAAGGAAGGTGACTTCTATTTGGGCTCTGATGCCAGTCCTATCATAGAATATACTGACAAGGTGGTTTATTTGGAGGATGGCAACATTGCCGTGATGCGCCTTGGTGAGGAACTGCAAGTTGTAAATATCCAAAATGTAAAGCTCAATCCTGAGGTGCAGACTGTCGATATTGACCTTGGTCAGATAGAGAAGGGCGGTTTCCCTCATTTTATGTTGAAGGAAATCTTCGAACAGCCTGAATGTTTGCGTAACTGTATGCGTGGTCGTGTGGTGAGCCGTACGGTCGAGACTCGTGTGATGACCGATGGCGATGAGGCTACTACCAAGAAGGAAACTGAAATGGGAGTGGTGCTCAGTTCCATTACTGACCATCGTCAGCAACTATTGAATGCTAAGCGATTCATCATCGTAGCTTGTGGTACTTCTTGGCATGCCGGACTCATTGGCAAACAGATGATAGAGAACTATTGTCGTGTGCCTGTTGAGGTGGAGTATGCTTCCGAGTTCCGTTATCGCAATCCTGTAGTGACGAAAGATGATGTTGTCATTGCAATCTCGCAGAGTGGCGAGACTGCCGATACCTTGGCTGCCATCAAGTTAGCTAAGGAGGCAGGTGCGTTTATATATGGTATTTGTAATTCCATTGGCTCAAGTATCGCTCGAGAGACTGATACGGGTACTTATATTCACGTAGGACCCGAGATTGGTGTTGCTTCTACCAAGGCATTTACGGGTCAGGTTACCGTCTTGGTCCTTTTGGCTCTTGCGATTGGAAAGGAAAAAGGTACTATTACGGACGCTGAATATCAGAAGATAACAGAGCAGCTTTGGCATATTCCTGAGAAGATGAAGGATGTGTTGAAGTTAAACAATA
This sequence comes from Candidatus Segatella albertsiae, assembly GCA_002451555.1. GTDB lineage: Bacteria > Bacteroidota > Bacteroidia > Bacteroidales > Bacteroidaceae > Prevotella > Prevotella albertsiae. The sequence continues at coordinate 9,129 of DKCU01000151.1, read as the reverse complement.
AGATTGCAGATTTAAGTCGTACATTTACTTACGCTCGCAACTTCATTTACTTGGGTCGTGGATTCCAGTATCCTGTGGCTTTGGAAGGAGCGTTGAAGTTGAAGGAAATTAGCTACATCCACGCTGAGGGTTATCCTGCTGCTGAGATGAAGCATGGACCTATTGCCCTCATTGATAGCGATATGCCAGTGGTTGTTATTGCTACCCATAACTTTATGTACGAGAAAGTTTTGTCGAATATTCAGGAAATCAAGGCTCGAAAAGGTCGTGTCATTGCTATTGTTAGCAAGGGCGATGAGACTATTTCCAAGATTGCCGATGAAGTGATTGAACTCCCTGAGACATTGGAGTGCTTGGAGCCATTGTTGGCTACCATACCTTTGCAGCTATTGGCTTATCATGTGGCTGTATGTAAGGGAAAAGATGTTGACCAACCAAGAAACTTGGCGAAGTCAGTTACCGTTGAATGATATTTTAAAGGGATTCGCCATTTCTTAGCGATTCCCTTTTTTTTAGAATATTCAAATTTAACTAAAACAAGATAAGGATAATAGAGAGATGGAACCATTGAAGCATGAATGTGGCGTGGCAATGATTAGATTGCTCAAGCCACTGGAGTATTACCAGCAGAAGTACGGTACTTGGATGTACGCACTCAACAAACTCTATCTGATGATGGAGAAGCAGCACAACCGTGGACAGGAGGGTGCTGGTATGGCTTGTGTGAAACTCGGCGGTAAGCCAGGACATGAATATATGTTCCGTGAACGTGCCGAGGGCAAGAACGCCGTGACCGAAATCTTCGGCAAGGCAAATGCCAACTTCAAGGACTTGACGCCTGAGCAACTTGCCGACGCTAAGTTTGCAAAGGAGGAACTGCCTTTCGCTGGCGAACTCTATATGGGGCACTTGCGCTATAGTACTACTGGCAAGAGTGGCATCCAGTATGTTCACCCATTCTTGCGCCGCAACAACTGGAAGGCGAAGAACCTCTGCTTGTGCGGTAACTTCAATATGACCAATGTCGATGAGATTTTCCATGAGTTGACCGAGAAAGGTCAGAGCCCTCGCATCTACAGCGACACTTACATCATGCTCGAACTGATGGGACACCGTCTCGACCGTGAGGTGGAGCGCAACTTCGTGGCTGCCAAGGCTATGGAGATGGAGAACCTCGACATCACCAACTATATAGAGGATCACGTGAAGATGAGCAACGTGCTCAAGACCACGATGAAGGATTTCGATGGCGGTTATGTGGTTTGCGGTATCACTGGCTCTGGCGAGATGTTCTCGATGAGAGACCCTTGGGGCATCCGTCCAGCTTTCTATTATAAAAATGATGAAATCGTTGTGTTGGCGAGTGAGCGTCCTGTGCTCCAGACCACCTTCGACTTGGAGGCAGACGAGGTGAAGGAGTTGATGCCAGGTACCGCTCTTCTCGTAAAGAAGAATGGCGAGTGCAGCATCGAGCGCATCATGGAGCAGAAGGGTGATTCCGCTTGCTCCTTCGAGCGCATCTACTTCAGCCGAGGTTCAGACAAGGATATCTATCAGGAGCGCAAGAAACTCGGTGAACAGTTGACTCAGCCTATCTTGAAGGCGATTGACTATGACGTGGATCACTCAGTGTTCAGCTACATCCCAAATACTGCCGAGGTGGCTTACTATGGAATGTTGAGTGGCTTCAAGCAGTATCTCAACGATACCAAGATAGAGAAGATTGCCAACCTTGGTCATATTCCTACCAAGGAAGAATTGCAGGAAATTCTCGGTGATTATGTTCGTTCAGAGAAGATTGCATGGAAGGACATTAAGCTCCGTACCTTCATCACTGAGGGCAACAGCCGCAACGACTTGGCGAGCCATGTATATGATGTGACTTACGGAAGCATCGAGCCACATGTAGATAACCTCGTCATCATCGATGATAGTATTGTGCGTGGTACAACCTTGAAGGAGAGTATTCTCCGCATCCTCGATCGCTTGCATCCTAAGAAGATCGTAGTTGTATCGAGTGCGCCACAGATTCGATATCCGGATTACTACGGTATCGACATGGCGAGATTGGAAGAGTTCTGCGTGTTCCGTGCAGCCATCCAGCTACTCAAAGACCGCAAGATGGAGAGCATCATCGAGGAGACTTACGAGGCTTGCAAGGCTGAACTTGCGAAACCAAAGGAACAGCAGGTAAACCCAGTGCGTGCCATCTATGAACCTTTCACTACAGAGGAAATCAACGAAAAGATTGTGGAGATGCTTCGCCCAGAAGGAATGATGACTCCTATCCAGCTCGTGTTCCAAAGCCTTGAGGGATTGCATGAGGCGATTCCTAACCACAAGGGCGACTGGTATTTCACTGGTCATTATCCAACCCCAGGTGGAACCAAACTTTGCAACCAGGCGTTCGTCAACTATATTGAGAACGTTTATCACAAGTAAGTGAAGAACGAAGAGTGAAGAATTCATGTGCTTATATGATGAAGAATTCATGTGTTCTTCAAGTAAAAAGAAAATAAAAGAAATTATGTCAGATATGAAAAAAGTAACCTTAGTATTGAGCGATGGAACTAAGTTCCATGGCAAATCTTTTGGATATGATGCTCCTGTAGCGGGCGAGGTTGTGTTCAACACAGCCATGATGGGATATCCAGAGAGTTTGACCGACCCTTCATACGCCGGTCAGTTAATGACACTTACCTTCCCACTCGTGGGCAACTATGGTGTGCCTCCTTTCACCTTCGAGGCTAATGGTCTGCCTACCTTCATGGAGAGCGACAAGATCTATGCTTCTGCCATCATCGTGAATGATTACAGCGAGCAGTACAGCCACTGGAATGCTGTGGAGAGCCTTGCCGACTGGTTGAAGCGTGAGAAAGTGCCAGGAATCACAGGTATCGATACCCGTGAGTTGACTAAGGTGCTTCGTGAGCATGGTGTGATGATGGGTAAGATTATCTTCGACGATGAGCCAGACAACATCCCTGAGGCTAACTACGAGGGCGTGAACTTCGTTGACCAGGTGAGCTGCAAGGAGATTATCCGTTACAACGAGGGTGCCGGTAAGAAGGTAGTGCTCGTTGACTGTGGTGTGAAGGCTAACATCATCCGTTGCCTTATCAATAGAGGTGTAGAGGTGATCCGTGTGCCTTGGAACTACGATTACACCGACATGGACTTCGATGGCTTGTTCTTGGCTAATGGTCCTGGCGACCCAGACATGTGCGAGGATGCCGTAAACATCATCCGCAAGCAAATCAGCCAGAGCCGCAAGCCTATCTGCGGTATCTGTATGGGTAACCAGTTGCTTTCTAAGGCTGCAGGTGCTACCATTTACAAATTGAAATATGGTCACCGTTCACACAACCAACCTGTTCGCATGGTAGGAACCAACAACTGTTACATCACTTCTCAGAACCACGGTTATGCCGTTGATGCCCAGACACTTGGCAAGGATTGGGAAGAACTTTTCGTCAACATGAATGATGGCTCCAACGAGGGTATTCGTCACAAGACCAACCCTTGGTTCTCCAGCCAGTTCCACCCAGAGGCATGCTCTGGTCCAGTGGATACAGAGTTCATGTTTGATAAATTCGTGGAATCACTCAAGTAAGTGAAGAGTGAAGAGCGAAGAGTGAAGAATTCAAATGAATTTATTATAAATTAGGAAATATAATGAAAGACGAAAATATAAAGAAAGTGCTCCTCTTGGGTTCTGGAGCCTTGAAAATCGGTGAGGCAGGTGAGTTCGACTACTCAGGTTCGCAGGCATTGAAGGCTTTGCGTGAGGAAGGTGTCGAGACCGTGCTCATCAACCCTAATATCGCTACCGTACAGACATCCGAAGGTGTTGCCGACCAGATTTACTTCTTGCCAGTGCAGCCTTACTTCGTAGAGCGTGTCATCCAAAAGGAGAAGCCAGACGGCATCCTCTTGAGCTTCGGTGGTCAGACAGCCCTCAACTGTGGTGTCGAGTTGTACCGCCAGGGCATTTTGGAGAAATATAATGTGAAGGTATTGGGTACTCCAGTACAGGCCATCATGGATACTGAGGACCGTGAGCTCTTCGTGGAGAAGCTCGACGAAATCAATGTGAAGACCATCAAGAGCGAGGCTTGCGAGAACATCGAAGAGGCTCGCAAGGCAGCTTCCGACCTCGGTTACCCTGTCATCATTCGTGCAGCTTATGCACTCGGTGGTCTCGGTTCTGGTTTCGCAGACAACGAGGAGGAACTCAACAAGCTCGCTGAGAAAGCCTTCTCATTCTCTCCACAGGTATTGGTAGAGAAGAGTTTGAAGGGTTGGAAGGAGATTGAGTACGAGGTGGTTCGTGACCGCTACGACAACTGTATCACCGTATGTAACATGGAAAACTTCGACCCGCTGGGCATCCATACAGGTGAGAGTATCGTCATTGCTCCATCCCAGACTTTGAGCAACTCAGAGTATCATAAGCTCCGTGCCCTCGCCATCAAGATTATCCGTCACATCGGTATCGTGGGTGAGTGTAACGTGCAGTATGCTTTCGACCCTAAGTCTGAGGACTATCGTGTCATCGAGGTAAACGCTCGTTTGAGCCGTTCTTCTGCCTTGGCTTCTAAGGCCACAGGTTATCCTTTGGCTTTCGTTGCCGCTAAGCTCGGTATGGGTTACGGCTTGTTCGAGTTGAAGAACTCCGTTACCAAGACAACTTCTGCTTTCTTCGAGCCAGCCCTCGACTACGTAGTTTGTAAGATTCCACGTTGGGACTTGTCTAAGTTCCGTGGCGTAGATAAGGAGTTGGGTTCTTCTATGAAGTCTGTCGGCGAGGTGATGGCCATCGGTCGTAACTTCGAGGAGGCTATCCAGAAGGGTCTCCGAATGATTGGTCAGGGAATGCATGGCTTCGTGGAGAACAAGGAGTTGGAAATCGATGACATCGACGCAGCCTTGAAGGAGCCTACCGACAAGCGTGTCTTCGTGATTTCGAAGGCGATGCACAAGGGCTACACCGTTGATCAGATTCACGACTTGACCAAGATTGACAAGTGGTTCTTGGAGAAATTAAAGCACATCATCGACATCGACGAGGCGATGAAGAAGTGCAACATCAATACATTGGATAAGGAGTTGCTCCGCACCGCCAAGGTTTATGGTTTCACCGATTTCCAGATTGCTCGTGCCGTAGGTTTGGAGCAGGAGTTGGGCAACATGGCTAAGGCTGGTCTCGTAGTTCGTAGCTTGCGCAAGAACTATGGCATCCTCCCAGTGGTCAAGCAGATTGATACCTTGGCTGCTGAGTATCCAGCTCAGACCAACTACCTCTATGTAACTTACGCTGGCGTGAAGAGCGACATCACTTTTGAGAACGACCATCGTTCTATCATCGTACTCGGTTCGGGTGCTTACCGCATCGGTTCATCCGTTGAGTTCGACTGGTGTGGTGTCCAGGCATTGAACACCATCCGCAAGGAAGGCTGGCGCTCAGTGATGATCAACTACAACCCTGAGACTGTATCTACCGACTACGATATGTGCGACCGTCTCTACTTCGACGAGTTGACCTTCGAGCGTGTGATGGATATCATCGACTTGGAGCAGCCTCACGGAGTTATCGTTTCTACTGGTGGTCAGATTCCTAACAATTTGGCTATGCGCCTCGACGCTCAGAACGTGCCAATCCTCGGTACCAAGGCGAAGGACATCGACAACGCTGAGGACCGTGCTAAGTTCTCTCAGATGTTGACCAACAACGGCATCAACCAACCAGAGTGGAGCGCCTTGACCTCTATGGAGGACATCGACAAGTTTATCGAGCGTGTAGGATTCCCAGTGTTGGTTCGTCCAAGTTACGTGCTCTCAGGTGCTGCGATGAACGTATGTTCTAACGAGGATGAGTTGAAGCGATTCCTCCAGTTGGCTGCCAACGTGAGCGAGGATCACCCAGTGGTGGTAAGTAAGTTTATCGAGCACGCCAAGGAAATCGAGATGGATGCTGTGGCTAAGAACGGTGAGGTTATCGCTTATGCTATTTCCGAGCACATCGAGTTTGCCGGAGTTCACTCAGGTGATGCTACCATCCAGTTCCCTCCACAGAAGTTGTACGTGGAGACCGTACGTCGTGTGAAGCGAGTAGGTCGTCAGATTGCCAAGGAGTTGCACATCAACGGACCATTCAACATCCAGTTTATGGCTCGTGACAATGATATTCTCGTTATCGAGTGTAACCTCCGTGCCAGCCGTTCGTTCCCATTCGTAAGCAAGGTATTGAAGATTAACCTCATCGAACTTGCCACACGAGTAATGCTCGGTTTGCCAGTGGAGAAGCCATCGAAGAACCTCTTCGACCTCGACTACGTAGGAATCAAGGCAAGTCAGTTCAGCTTCAACCGTTTGCAGAAGGCCGACCCAGTATTGGGTGTGGATATGAGCTCTACCGGTGAGGTAGGTTGCTTGGGCGACGATACATCACAGGCACTCTTGAAGAGTATGCTCTCTGTAGGTCAGCGTATTCCAGCCAAGAACATTCTCCTTTCTACTGGTTCAGCCAAGCAGAAGGTGGATATGCTCGACGCAGCCCACATGCTCGTACAGCATGGTTACAAGCTCTACGCTACAGGTGGTACCAGCAAGTTCTTGACCGAGAACGGCATCGAGAACACCCGTGTGCTCTGGCCTTCTGAGGAAGCAGAGGGTGGTGCGCCTAAGGCATTGGAGATGCTCCACAACCACGAGATTGACATGGTTGTGAACATCCCTAAGAACTTGACCAGCTCAGAGTTGAGCAATGGTTACAAGATTCGTCGTGCCGCCATCGACCTCAACGTGCCATTGATTACCAACAGCCGTTTGGCAAGTGCGTTCATCTTCGCATTCTGCACCACCAAGTTGGAGGATATTGACATCAAGGCTTGGGGCGAGTACTAAGAGGTAATGATTCATGTTTAGTGTGTAGTGTTTAATGCCTAGTTATTGGGTTAGACACTACACGTAATAGAAAAATAATAAGGTTTTACACCTTATATAATATGATAATAAAAATCCCTGCTGTAGGAAGAGGTTCCTATGGCAGGGATTTTTTTGATAGATGAAAGGTTTGAGTGAGATTTATGTCGAAAAGTTTGGCGATTAGAAATATTCGACGTATCTTTGCAACTACAATAACAAAAGAAAGAATTTTTAATGGAAGCTGTTTTGAATCAGAATTATATTGTTGACAATTATTGGAACTTACTGAAGGGACTAAGTGACAATATAAAGCTTGCTTTAATCAGCAAGCTAAGTTCTTCCATTGCTATGAAGGCTGAAGATAAGAAATTTAAGAGTATGAAACTCTCTGATTTTTATGGAGTATTGAAAGATACTGAATTCCCAAGTGTCTTGGAAATAAGGGAAGTTATGCAAGACGAGGATAAAGAAATAAATCAGTTTTGCTTATGAAACGTTATCTTTTAGACACCAATATTTGCATAGCCATATAGGTAAACAATATTCTAAATAAGAATCTTATGCAAGAAAACAACAACATAGTACCCAATGTACAATTGAATAATATTGTCAGTGACATTAGGAATATTATCCTGAATGCCAGAACAAGGCATACGCTTCTATCAACCAGAACTTGATTCATGCCAACTGGGAAATAGGCAGACGTATTGTTGAGGAGGAGCAACATGGCAAAGTGCGTGCAGAATATGGAACGCAATTGTTGAAAGCACTATCTCAACAGCTAACAGCTGACATGGGAAAGGAATACGGTATAAGAAACTTATGGTACTTTAAGCAATTTTACCTTTGCTTCCCTGATTGGCAAATTGTGAACGCATGCGTTCACAATTTAAAATGGACTCATATACGAAGCATTTTGCGAGTCAATGACCCAAAAGCTAGACTATGGTATCTGCAAGAAGCATCCTAACAAATGTGGAGCACTAGGACACTTGACCGCAATGTTGCTTCTCAATATTACTATCGTTTGTTGCAAACTAACGATGAGCATAAAGACATTGTTGAAAATGAGATGAAAGCCTTGACTAAAGGATACGCAGATACTCCTGCCTTGTTCATCAAATCTCCTATGGTTACAGAATTCCTTGGGTTGCCACGAGAGATGACATATTCAGAAAGTGAACTTGAAAGTTCCATCATCACCCACCTACAGAAATTTTTAATGGAGATGGGGAAGGGGTATGCCTTTGTAGAGAGACAACAGCATATTATTACGGATACACAAGATTATTACATAGATTTAGTGTTCTACAATTATTTAATGAAATGCTTTGTCTTGATTGACCTAAAAACGACCAAGATAACTCATCAAGATGTTGGGCAAATGGATATGTATGTAAGAATGTACGATGATTTGAAACGTACGGAGGGAGACAATCCTACCATCGGGATTCTTCTCTGTTCTGAAACTAGCCAAGATATTGCTCGCTATTCTGTATTACATGATAGTAAGCAACTTTTTGCATCTAAGTATCTCACCTATCTTCCTACGGAGGAGCAACTCAAAGAAGAGATAGAAAAGCAAAAAGAGATATTCAGACTTCAACATATGAAATAAAGTCAACATAACGTACGCACTTCATGGTATGATGCCTCATGTGATACTGCAAAGTATTGATTATGTTGATGTAAGAACCCTTATGTGATGCTGTAATATCACTTTTCCTTTGAATGTTTGGCAATCGTCATCCACTTGTTTGGCGGTTGTCGAAAGATTAGTTGACGGTCGCCAGCCAATCTGTTGGCGACCGCCAATATTTAAATAAACCTAATTCTTCAGGGCAGACGCATCAAATTCTTTACCTATTAATATATTGACTTAAAATATTATATCTTATTGAATATTAACTATTTATATTTGTCTTATTTAAAAATATTTTAGTACCTTTGTAAGAAATATTTAAACACTTAAAAGGTACAAAATGAACATTATTAAGTTATCTAAACAAATTCCAGACCCAAGAGTCACTGGACGAACTGTCCATAAAATGGAACACATCATATATATTACCATAGCAGCTGTACTAGCTGGATGTCAAACATGGGATGACATTGCAGAGTTTGGAAGGACAAAGAAGGAGTTCTTCAAATCCCGTTTAGTTGGTTTGGAGCGCATTCCAAGTCATGACACTTTCAATAGGT
>DKCU01000154.1 GCA_002451555.1 Candidatus Segatella albertsiae | reverse complement strand
AGGGACGGGGTGGTTGGAAAAATAAATATTAAAAACATAATTTTAAAAATATGAAATACTGGTTTATATTTTGCAAGACAGACATTGTATTGGAAAAACTCGCTGATGGCACCTACACGATTCCATGTAGCGAGGAATGCCCCATCGAGACCAAGCCTTGGACTCATATACTTAACATCACTCCGATGGAGGACGGAACGGAAGTGAAGACTTTCACCATCCCCGAGCCTATCACCGGCAACCCGAAATACGAGATGTGCGGTTTGAGACCAAGTTACTACAAACTTTCGGAAGCCTTGTATCTGAAGGCGGGAAAATGCCAGGAGCTCAACTACTGGGACCAAAACACCCATTTCTGCGGCATCTGCGGCGCTCCGATGGAGATGGCGACCGACATCAGCAAGAAATGCACCAACTGTGGCAAACAAGTTTGGCCTTCCCTCGCCACTGCCATCATCGTACTCATCCATAAAGGAGACGAGGTACTCCTCGTCCACGCCCGCAACTTCAAGAGTGACTTCTACGGACTGGTGGCAGGATTCGTCGAGACAGGAGAGACGCTCGAAGAAGCCGTGCATCGCGAGGTGATGGAAGAGACTCATCTCACGATCAAGAACTTGAAATATTTCGGTTCACAGCCATGGCCTTACCCCAGCGGTCTCATGGTGGGATTCACCGCCGAATACGTAGATGGCGAGATTCATCTCCAGAAGGAAGAATTGTCACGTGGCAAGTGGTTTACCAAGGACAATCTTCCGACGATTCCCGAGAAACTTTCCATTGCCAGGAGAATCATCGACGCTTGGCTGGAAGGTAAAGCTTAACCGTACAGCTCGAAATGATTTTCGCGGAACAGAGAGATAAACCGCCGGGAACAAATCAGTAATTTTAGGAAAATGACAGAACAGAAAGAGAAACTTTGGAACAGTAACTACATCAAGGTGATGACAACCAACTTCTTGTTGTACTTCGCCTTCTACCTTCTCACTCCCCTTCTCCCACTCTACTTGAGCGAGAGTTTCGGAGCAAGCAAGGACACCATCGGCATCGTACTGAGCGGTTATACCGTGGCAGCACTCATCATCCGTCCGTTCAGTGGATATGTAGTGGATGGATTTTCCAGGAAGAAGGTGCTCATGGTCTGCCTAACCGCATTTGCCATCTTCTTCGCTGGCTACATCGCCGCCAGCACCATCCTGATGTTCGCCATCTGCCGCACCTTGCATGGCGCTCCCTTCGGAGCTGTGACCGTTGCCAACAGCACCTGCGCCATCGACGTGCTCCCATCGAGCCGCCGCAACGAGGGCGTGGGGCTCTACGGACTGAGCAACAACTTCGCCATGGCTCTCGCCCCATCCATCGGCATCTATCTGCACGACCTTGTGGGCAGTTACATGGTGCTCTTCTGGATAGCCTTCGTCGTCGCCATCGCCGCTGTCATCATCGCAGGAACCGTGCGTCTTCCCGAGAAGGAAATCGTCAAGAACAAGGAGAAGCTCTCCCTCGACCGTTTCTTCCTGACACGAGCATGGTTGCTTGCCATCAACATCGCCATGTTCGGCTTCTGCTGGGGCGTGCTGAGCAACTACCTTGCCATCTACAGCAAGGAGGAACTGGGCATCACGGGGGGCACGGGCACCTACTTCGCCATTCTCTCCATCGGTCTCTTCACATCCCGACTGCAAGGGCGCAAAGCATTGAGGCAAGGCAAGTTGACACAGAACGCCATGGAGGGAATGTGCCTGTCACTCATCGGTTTCATCCTCTTCGTGGCATGGCACCACCCGATAGCCTACTATCTCTCCGCCGCCCTCATCGGATTGGGTAACGGACACCTCTACCCAGCCTTCCTCAATATGTTTATCAACGTGGCACGCCACGACCAACGAGGCACTGCCAACAGCAGCATCCTCACGGGTTGGGACCTGGGTTTCGGCATCGGATGCCTCTTGGGTGGTGTCGTGGCAGAGCACTTCGACTACAACGCCACCTTCTGGATGGTGGCAGTGGAGAACGCTGCAGCCGTCGCCCTCTTCATTTTTGCAGGAAAAAAGTTCTTCGAGTCAAGGAGACGAATCGACTGAACATCCACAAGGGAGAGACACATGATTTGAAGCATAAACTTTTATCATCAGCTGCATTATCTGTTGAATCGAAAAAAGAAAGTATCAAGAAGACTATTTTAGCTAACAACCAATACAATAATAGAAAGGTTAGCTAGCAACTAATACGACAACAGAAAGGTCTTTGAGCATCTAGTAAAAGATGACATCAAAGACCTTTTTAAGTTCTATATAGAAAACATATACTTATGATATACATAAAAGAGATAAAGAAAGTTTATACGATTAAAAATTCCTAAAAAGGACAATTCTGAATATTTTATTTCAAATATATCATATAACTTTGCAGCGTCAAAATTGACAAAAAACGAGATTGTAAAAGTAGATAACAAAAAACAGATAACATAAAAGATGAGAAAAAACAGTTTCAGACAGTTCAGGAAACACATGGCACACAAAAGCAATTTGACGTTTTTGGTGTCAACGGCATGGCTACTAAGTTTGTCTTACGCAGTCCCTATCCATGCCCAAGAGAGAGAAAGTGCAATGACATCATCCGCCAGCAAAACCCAGCTTGATGTCGATAAACTTGTGGGCGCAGACCCGGGTGACATCATCAACACGAATAACGACTATCGTGTTACACCTAACAGCGATGATGCTCGTAGCAAGACTTTCTTGCTATTCAACGTAGGAGCACAGAAATTCTTCAACATCGGTGGCTCCTACGGTCGCCATGCCAGCTTGAGCAACACAGGTATGTATCTCTGGATTTTCAGCAACTCAAAAACATCAGGTACGTACAATATTCGCACACGCCAAAACTATGTGGCAAAAACTCTAACCTCGGCAGGCAATCCAGACAATACTGACAGCTATGTGCAATACATAGACAATGATGCCCTGAAACCAGGTGTCTATCTTGACCAACAGCCTACCGACAACAACCGAGACTTCGGTTGGAAATTTGAGAAAGCTGACGGATATGACACCAACAAGCAGAAGCTCTACAAGATTTCCACATACGGCAACAGATACTTGACGGCAACGCCCAACGATGCCGAAGGCAACCTGTGCGAGGCTACAAACGATGAAGCAGCCAACAGCAACTACCAAATTTGGAAACTGATTAGCGTAAAGGAGTATTACGAGTTGTTCTATACTTCACCATCCGACCTCTCAGCCCCTATCGACGCCACATTCCTACTCCAGAATCCAGGATTCAACTATAGCACAACCAACACGGGCCATTGGTCAGCCTTTACAAAAATCAAGAATCCCGACCCAAGCAATGCGGTACGCTATGGAGTAGAAGAATGCTACAAGAAAGGTACTGAGACCAATTACAAAGGAGACAAAACCAAAGACACGAAATATCTCTGCGAAGATGGCAAATACTTCTGCGCCGACATCAAGAACATTCACCAAGCAGGTATCTCCCAACAAATAGCAGTCAGCAAACCTGGTTGGTACATCTTCAGATGCAATGGTTTCAGCAACACAAAAGGAATCGCCAAGATTTTCATCTCCAATTACATGACTTTTGCTGGTTATACCAGCCAAGGAGAATATGGCGTCATTGCCGCCAACCTGCTGAACCCATTGGATGCCAACGGACCAAAGGACTTGTTGGAGGCAGGAAAGCGTTTCTATAATGGGGAATATGAAAACCAAGTCATGATGAGAGTCACCCAAGACGACCTCACTAAGATGGGAGGAACGGAATACCTGGAATTCGGCATCATGATTGATGGCGACAAGAACGCTACGCCAACCAACGAATGGACTGCCTTCGACAATTTCCGCATGCTTTACGCAGGTGACCCAGAGTCGGCAAACCTCGTGCTCGACGAGGACAACCCTGACCTCAAGTACTTGACGGAGACCTGCGATGAATACAAGAACACCGTACTTCATCTACGTCGCTCGTTCACCCTCAACAAGTGGAACACTTTCATCTTGCCAGTCAACCTGACTTACGGACAGATGAAACGTACCTTCGGCGATGAAGTTCGCCTGGCAGAGTTGAAGACACTATCAGGCACCAGCGTACAATTCTGGACCGTGGATTGCAAGGATGACAACGACATCATGCTCAAAGCCTTCACTCCATACATCATCAAGCCAACCAAGGAAGCTGGTCAGAACCCATCCTACACAACACTACCCCTCAAGAAAGCTGCCAACCAAAACTGGCTGAGCGAAAACGAGGGCATCACCTATTCCGATGAAGGCGTAACACGCTATACTGGAGGAAAAGTGACTGTAGCTGCTGGCCACTATGACATCTCGGGCATCACGCTCGACAGAGACGCACTCACCCAGAACTTGGACAAGCATTGGGTATCCACGACATCGGGCAGCACCGATGGAAACAGCAAACAAATGGTGTGCAAGGGAACCATGGCCAAGACCTTCTATGCGAAAGGCAACCAGGGCTATTTCTACACGGATGATGCGGAGACCCGCGACAACCTCTCGGGCGACTACTTCATGAAGAATGGCGAGATGTGGAAAGTGCCACAGAATTCAGCCTATGGGCTGAAGGGGTTCCGCTGCTGGTTTAGCCTGTCAGACAATACGGACACAAATGTCGCCAATCAACCGCAGAAATCAAAGGATGTAAAAATTTTCATCAATGGCATAGCAGACGACACCACCACGGGGATAGAAGACATCATCGACGATGATCCGACATTCCATGTCAATACCAGCAACAAGGCTTTTCAGAATGCCGTATATAACCTCAACGGGCAGTTGGTGCGCCAAGGCACATCGACAGAAGGTCTTCCTGCTGGCCTCTACTTGGTATCAGGCAAAAAGGTTATGGTAAAATAAAAAGCATCTGACGAAAGATACCTTTAAAAGAAAATCGGACGTCAAGATAACATGAGTAAAAGAAGAATATCAAGATGAAAGTTATGAATAAGAAAAGATACATATCTCCAAGCATCAAGTGCTATGAGACGGAAGCGATATGCGAGGGAGACCTCAACAATGCCACAGTATATAGCAACAATGGGCAAACGACAGACAGTACTTTCCCGATACACAATGATGAAGAAACCCCTGATGGCACTAAGGACTATTACAACAATGTAAACAACTGGGGTGGAGATTGATTCGAATAGCCCACTATGAAGAGGCAAAAGCCTGTAAAGAAAAAACTGGACAAAACAGGTGTTTCGACCAATAGGCTTGACCTAGAAAAAAATTTCCCTGCCCGAGTAAAAATTCTTACTTGGGCAGGGAAAAATTTTTATCTGCGCAGGGAAAAATAAAAGTGGGGTAAGGAACATCCCGACCCCACCAATATTAGAATTGATAAAAATCTTGACAAAATCAAGTAATCTAGTTACATCTTCTAGGCTCCTAGAACTCTCTCCTGATTCCTAGAATTCTTTCTAAATCCCAGAAATTCTTCCTAAATCCTAGAAATTCTTCCTAGAAAGGAAGATCGTCTGCACTACCACCCGCATTGGCATCAGCGGCAGGAGCTGCACCAGCAGCTGGCTGAGCCTGAGGGAAAGGAGCTGTTGCGCCACCAGCAGGTGCAGCCTGAGCTGCAGGCTGAGCCACGCCACCCATTGGAGCACCCATTGGAGGGAATGGCCCACCAGGCTGCATGCCGCCCATCATGCCTGCTACGGCATTAGGATCCACACGCTGAACGTTCCAAGCGCGAACACTGTTGAACCAACGACCCTGATACTCATGAGCATCAATATCGAAAGACACATTGATCTCCTCACCACTCTGTATGTTGAACTGAGCCAAGCGGTCAGCACCAAATACGTCAAAAACTAATTTCTTAGGATACTGCTCGTGTGTTTCGATGACAAACGACTGAGCCTTCCACTCGCCTCTAGCAGAGACACCGCTTCTTTCAGGTAAAACGGCAATGACCTTTCCTTGTAATTCCATATATTTCTTGTTAATATTACTTTTATATTTCTGATTAAAATTACTTTTCAGTTTGCGAAATTAATAAAAATAGTTCAATAACTAAAACATTTCTCCATTTTTTTTGCCCATAAGCAATATTTTTTGTATTTTTGTGCTCGTAAAACATCGTTTGACGTAAAACTACGCAGCATTTTTACAATCGAAACAAGACAAGAATTGAAATCGAAACAAGATAAGAATTGAAATAAAACAAGATAATAATTAAAAAATATAAGTACTTATGAGATTTACATTATCTAGTACTGCTCTCAGCAGCAAGCTCAACATGCTAGCCAAGGTGATCGGTGGCAAGAACTCCTTGCCTATCCTTGACTGCTTCCTTTTCCAAGTGGCTAACGGCGAGATGAACATCACAGCCAGCGACAGTGACAACATCCTCAAGACTTCCATCGAACTCACCGAGTGTGAGGGAGAAGGCGAGTTCTGCATCCCTAACCGTGTCATCCTCGACGCATTGAAGGAACTTCCAGAGCAGCCTCTTGAGTTTGAGATAGACAACGAGTCGTATGCCATCAAGATTTCTTACCAGAACGGTCTCTATAACTTTACCGCTCAGAACGCCGAGGAATACCCACGCACTCAGAGCGTCAACGATGCGGCCCACACGGTAAGCATCGATGCGGCCATCCTCATCGACAATATCTCACGTTCCATCTTCGCCACCGCCAACGACCAGTTGCGCCCTGTGATGAACGGTATCTATTTCGACCTCACCCCAGACTCACTCAACATCGTTGCGAGCGACGGTCACAAGTTGGTTCGCAACAGAAACTTCAAGTTGAAGAGCGAGACTCCTTCTTCTTTCGACCTTCCTAAGAAGCCTGCCAATCTCCTGAAGAACATCCTTTCCAAGGACGAGGGCGAGGTGACCATCAAGTTTGATGACAAGAGCGCCGAGATTGAGTTCGCCGACGGAACCTTGCGCTGCATACTCTACGAGGGACGCTACCCTAACTATAACTCCGTGATTCCAGAGAACCCTAACCACATCACCGTGGATCGCAAGGGGCTCCTGAGTGCCCTTCGCCGTGTGCTTCCATTCGCCAGCGAAAGCAGCCAACTCGTACGTCTCCGCATGAACGGCAACCACATGGAGGTTTCTTCTGAGGATGTGGATTTCGCCACTTCTGCCAAGGAACAGCTCGTTTGCGAGAATGCAGGCTCTAATATGAGCATCGGCTTCAAGGGCAGCAGCTTGCAGGAGTTGCTCAACAATCTCGAAAGCGAACAGATTGTATTCCAACTCGCCGACCCTAGTCGCGCTGGTGTCGTAGTCCCAGCTGAGCAGCCTGATCAAGAAGAAGTACTCATGCTGATTATGCCTATGTTGCTCAATGACTAATTAAAAAAGGTAAAAAGGTAAAAAAGTAAAAAGGTAAAAAAGTCGATTACTTTAAAGTTAAAGAAGAAATGAAACTCAATCTTACAAAACCATTGATAGTCTTTGACTTAGAGACCACAGGCCTCGACATGATCAGAGACCGCATCATACAGATGTCCTACATCAAGGTATGCCCAGACGGCACGGAGATTCGCAAGAATCTCTTTGTCAACCCTGGCAAACCTATTCCACCTGAGGTCGTTGAACTTACAGGCATCAGCGACGAGGATGTCAAGGATGCCCCTACCTTCAAGGAGTTGGCTGCTACGCTCAACCAAGAGTTTACGGGCTGCGATTTCGCAGGCTATAACTCCAACCACTTCGACGTGCCTATGCTCGCAGAGGAATTCTTGCGCGCAGGCATAGACTTCGATTTCTCCAAATGCCGTCTCATCGACGCACAGACCATCTTCATGAAGATGGAGCGCAGAAACCTCGCTGCCGCATACAAGTTCTTCTGTGGCAGAAAAATGGAGGAAGACTTCGAGGCTCACCGTGCCGACCAGGACACAGAGGCTACCTATCGTGTGCTCATGGGCGAACTTGACAGATACGCTCCGGGCGTTCAGGAAGAGCCAGACCGTGTGCTCCACAACGACATGGACGAACTGGCACAGTTCTCCAAGCAGAAGGACAACGTGGATTTCGCTGGCCGCATCATCTGGGAGGAAGTGAAGGACGCTCAAGGCAAGGTGATTCTCGACGAAAACGGCAACCCACGCAAGCATGAGGTATTCAACTTCGGTAAGTACAAAGGATGGGATGTCGCTGAGATCCTCACCAAGGACCCAGGCTACTACACTTGGATTCTCGGAAGCGAATTCACCAACAACACCAAGCAAGTGCTCACTCGCATTCGTCTCCGTGAGTTCAACAAGAGAATGGGGAAGTAAGTGAAGAACGAAGAGTGAAGAACGAAGAGTGAAGAATTCTACGGCTTTACTGTTTATTTGAATTTATTTTATGTTAAAAGGAAAGAAAATCGTATTGGGCATCACGGGGTCGATAGCGGCCTATAAGTCTTGCCTCATCATACGAGGACTCATCAAACGAGGCGCGGAGGTGCAGGTGGTCATCACTCCTGCAGGCAAGGAGTTTATCACTCCTATCACCCTCTCCGCCTTGACACACAAGCCAGTAGTCAGCGAGTTCTTCTCGCAGAGAGATGGCACGTGGAACTCTCATGTTGACTTGGGACTATGGGCTGATGCCATGCTGATAGCACCTTGCACCGCCTCCACGATGGGCAAGATGGCAAACGGCATAGCCGATAACATGCTCATCACCACTTACTTGTCGATGAAGGCTCCAGTATTTGTCGCACCAGCAATGGACCTCGATATGTACAAGCATCCTTCCACGCAAGCCAACATGGCGAAACTGAAGGAATACGGAAACCTCATCGTCGAACCAGCATCTGGTTTCCTTGCCAGTGGCTTGGAAGGAAAAGGTCGCATGGAGGAGCCTGAGGTCATCGTAGATTATCTGGACAGATACTTCGATGCTGCGGAAGGTATCTTCCATGACGAGCAGAAACTGGAAGATTCGGAAAATGCGACATCATCCAACCAAGATTTGAAAGGCAAGCGCATCCTCATCACGGCAGGTCCGACCTACGAGAAGATAGACCCTGTGCGCTTTATCGGAAATTACTCTTCGGGCAAGATGGGATTCGCCCTCGCCGAGGAATGCCTTAGGCGTGGGGCTGACGTCACGCTCGTCGCAGGTCCTGTTGCATTGAAGTGCAGCGATGGCATCCACCGCATCGACGTGGAGAGTTGCGAGGAAATGTACCAAGCCACTACTTCCGCATTTGGTGGAAAGGACAACATGGAGACTTCGGAAAACCATGCCGCCCTGCCTGCAAGCAAGATGGATGAGGAAAGCAAGATGGACGCAGCCATTCTGTGCGCTGCAGTGGCAGATTTCCGTCCAGCCGAAGTGGCAGACAAGAAAATCAAGCGAGAAAAGGACGACCTCGAACTGCGTCTCGTTCCTACCCACGACATCGCCGCTGCTTTGGGCAAGATGAAGAAGGCTGACCAGCGAATCGTGGCTTTCGCCCTGGAAACCAACGACGAGGAGACCAACGCTGAGAAGAAACGCAAGAAGAAAAACGCCGACTTCATCGTGCTCAACTCCACTCGCAATCCGGGAACGACATTCCGCACCGACGAGAACCAAATCACCATCATTTCGGAAAAAGGAAAGAAAGAATATGAGAAAAAGCCAAAGACTGAAGTGGCTCGTGACATCATTGACGAACTCGCCAAGTTGCTGTAAAAGGCTGAAAGTGGCATCTTGGTTCATTGGATTCATCATAGCAGGGGGTTGTTGGCTCCCTGCCTCTTTGCGTGCCCAGGAGTTACAAGCCAAGATTACCATCAACCATGCCCAAATCTCGGGTACCGACAACTCCGTCTTCGACAACTTGCAGCAAACACTCGAAAGATTTGTCAACGAACGACAATGGACTCATCTCCAGTTCCAGAAGAACGAGCGCATCAACTGCAACTTCAATCTCACGGTCACCAAGTACGACAGAGAACAGAATGTCTTCACCTGCAAGGCACTCATACAAGCCAACCGACCGATATACAACTCCGCCTATACTTCCGCTATATATAATAATGTGGATGAAAATTTCACCTTTAAGTTCGCACAGTTCGACCAACTGGAGTTCAACGAGGAGACGCTCGACAACCAGTTGACAGCCCTCCTCGCCTACTACGCCTATCTCATCATCGGACTCGACCTCGACACCTTCTCACCGATGGGTGGCGAGGATGTATTGCAACGCTGTATGCAACTGACCAACAATGCCCAGAACCTGGACTACCCGGGTTGGAAAGCATTCGACAACAGTCGCAACCGATACGCCATCATCTCCGACTATCTCGACGGCGCCATGGCTCCCTTCCGACAACTCCAGTACGACTACTACCGCAAGGGACTCGACGAGATGGCCAACAATGCCGAACGCGGCAGGACGGAGATTACCACCACCATCGAGGAGAACCTCAAGAAAGCAAGGGAAAACAAGCCGCTCAGTTTGCTGCCCCAGATATGGACTGACTACAAGAAAGACGAGCTAGCCAATATCTACAAAGGCAAGGGCACGCAGAAGGAAAAGGAAAGCATCTACGAGATACTCTTCTCCATCAATCCCTCGCAAAACAGTTCGTGGGATAAAATCAAGCAATAGTCCAATTCAACAAGGCTAGCTAGAACTCGAAGAAAGGAATCATTATGCTCAAACAATTATACATCAAGAACTTCACGCTCATCGATGAGCTCAACATCGAAATGTACCCAGGTTTCTCCGTCATCACAGGAGAGACGGGCGCTGGAAAGAGCATCATCCTCGGAGCCATCGGCCTGCTCCTTGGCAATCGCGCCGATACCAAGGCCATCAAGGCAGGAAGGGACCGCTGCATCATCGAGGCACACTTCGACCTCTCCCGATATGACATGCAACAGTTCTTCATCGACAATGACATCGATGAAGATTTGGCTGATACCATCATCCGAAGGGAGTTGACCGCAGCGGGCAAGAGCCGCGCCTTCATCAACGACACACCGGTTTCGCTCACCAAGATGAGAGAGCTGGGAGAGCAATTGGTGGACATTCACTCGCAGCACCAAAACCTGCTGCTGCAAAAAGAGGACTTCCAACTCAACGTGGTGGATATCATCGCAGGCGACAACAAACAGGTGAAAACCTACCAAGTTGCCTACCAAGCCTACAAGAAAGCCAACGAACAACTCAGAAAGTTGAAAGAGGAGATAGAGAAAAACCGTGAGAACGAGGATTTCCTCAGATTCCAATGCAAGGAACTGGAGGAGGCGCACTTAGTCGATGGAGAGCAAGAGCAACTCGAACAGGAATACGAGACACTCAGCCATTCCGAAGACATCAAGACCGCCCTCTTCCAAGCCGACAATAACCTGTCGGGAGACGAGGGAAGCATCATCGAGAAACTGAAGGAAGCCACAGAGCAACTCAACGACATCAAAGAGGTTTATCCAGAGGTAGGCGAACTAGCGGAGAGAATGGACTCCAGCTACATTGAACTGAAGGACATCGCCCAAGAGGTGAACAGCCTCAGCGACAATGTGGACTTCGACCCTAACAGATTGGAGGAAATCAACTCTCGCCTCGACACGCTCAACTCGCTGCAACAGAAATTCCACGTACAAAACGTGGAAGAACTGATAGAACACCGAGATCGTCTCAAGGAGCAACTCTCCCATATCGACAACAGCGACGAGGATGTGGAAGCCTTGGAGAAAGAAGTGGAAACACTACAGCTTCGAGCCATGAAAGAAGCGCATACGTTGACGGAAATTCGCAACAAGGCAGCCAAGAAAGTGGAGGAAGAGATGAAAAAACGTCTCGTGCCACTGGGCATACCAAACGTGAGATTCAGCATCAGCCTGACTGAGAAACCACTCTGTCAAGACGGTGGCGACAAAGTCAACTTCCTCTTCAGTGCCAACAAGAGCACCCCACTCCAACCTGTAACCCAGGTGGCTTCGGGTGGTGAGATAGCTCGTGTCATGCTATCCTTGAAGGCCATGATAAGCGGTGCCGTCAAATTACCAACCATCATCTTCGACGAGATAGACACAGGCGTAAGCGGCAAGATAGCCGAGAAGATGGCGAATATCATGGTGGAGATGGGCAACAACAAGCGCCAGGTACTCTCCATCACCCACTTGCCTCAGATAGCAGCCATGGGCAGCCACCACTACAAGGTACTCAAGGAAGAAACCGAGGAAGGCACCATCAGTCGCATGACCGAGCTCAACCCAGAGGAGAGAGTGCAGGAAATCGCACAGATGCTCAGCGGTAGCGACATCAGCGAGGCTGCACTCGCCAATGCCAAGGAATTACTCAAAAAAGCAAGACAAGGATAATGAAAATCGTTATCCTATAAAAGGAATATGAAAAAAATATATATGATTTTGATGGGATTGATGATCGGAGCATCATCTATCCTCGCACAGCCTGGTTCTGTGCAGAAGGTAGCCAAGAGCGTGTTCTCCCTGACCACCTTCGACAAGGACGGCAACATCATCGCCTCCACCCAAGGCGTATTCATCGACAACAAAGGTACTGCCATCAGTACCTTCAAACCATTCATCGGCGCTGTCAAAGCTACCGTGGTAGATGCTACGGGAAAGTCAATGGAGGTGGATGCCATCATGGGTGCTGACGAACTCTATGACATGGCTAAGTTTAGAGTCATCGCCAATACCGCAGCAGTTCCTATCGCCAACAAGGAGGAAAGCGCTGGAAACAAGGTTTGGCTCGTACCCTACTCTATCAAGAAGCCGCAGTACCAACAGGAAGACATCAGCAGCGTGGAGAAGTTTAACACCTCCTACAACTACTATATCTTCACGACTACCGTGCCAGAGAACGCCGTGGGATGTCCTTTCGTCAACAAGGACGGACAGGTCATCGCATTGATGCACAACAATGGTCAGGTGACTGCCATCGATGCCAACTTCGCCAAGCAACTGCATGTCACTGGACTCTCCACCCTCGACGCAGCACTCCGTGAGAGTGGCATTCGCACCGCCTTGCCAGACAAGGAGACAGATGCCACCACGATGATGACCCTCAACAAGGGCCAGAAGACGGCGGATGAGTACATGAAGTACGCCAACGAGTTTATCGAGAAATTCCCTAACTCTCCTTTCGGATACAAGGAAAAGGCGAGTCTCTTGACCAACAAACAGCAATATGCAGAGGCGGAGAAGGTGATGCAGGAGAGCATCAAGAAAGCAGGCAACAAGGACGAGGCACATGGCGACTTCGCCGACATCCTGTACCAGAAGGTAGCCTACGTGGGCGATTCCATCTACCCAGCTTGGAATGCAGACAAGGCTTTGGAAGAGGCACAAAAGGCATACAGCATCAAGCCTCAGCCACTCTACAAGCATCAGGAGGCACAAATCAACTACCTGAAAAAAGACTACCAGAAGTCTTACGACCTCTTCATGGAACTGACCAAGACTCCGATGAACAGTGGCGAGATTTGGTATGAGGCTGCTCAAGCCAAGAGCCAATTGAAAGCTCCGGAATCAGAAATCAAGGTATTGCTAGACAGTGCAGTCTCCGTAGGACTTCGCACCAAGATGGCAGGTCCATACTTGTTGGCACGTGGTCGTTTCCTCGATGCACAAGGCAAGTATCGCGAGGCTTTGGCAGACTACAACCAGTATGACAGCATCGCCCGTCCTATAGCCCCGACGTTCTTCTATACTCGTTACAAGTGTGAGTTGCAGTTACGTCAGTGGCAACAGGCCTTACTAGACATCGCCCGCGCTTGCTACCTGAACCCGAAGGAGCCAACCTACTTTGCCGAATGGGCAAGCCTCGACCTGAGAGTGAAGAGATACGACGAGGGCAAGAAGGCAGCGCAAGCTTGCATCGAGCTGGCTCCTGAATACGCCGATGGTTATCTGCTTATGGGTATTCTCTGCGGAGAGAGCGGCGACAAAGTGGAAGCCAAGAAAAACCTAGAGAAAGCCAAGGAACTAGGTGATACAAGAGCCGAAGAGTATCTGAAGAAATTCTAACTGTACGGTTGAGACGGGCTAAAAGCCCAAAAGCCCCAAGCCCGATTTATAACACACCCTCTTCTACCCCTTCGGGCGTATAGATTATTTCAACCGTACAGCTCGAAAAATTTTGAACGCCCAATCCAAATAAAAGCACAAACGACAGATTACAAAAAAGTCGCAAACCTCAAATGAAGTTTGCGACTTTTTTGTCGATTGAGTGATTCCGTTGGGGTTCGAACCCAAGACCCACAGCTTAGAAGGCTGTTGCTCTAATCCAACTGAGCTACGGAACCAAACTAATCGCGCAAAAGTTACCTTAACTAATATAGCCATCTTAACACTTGCGGCTGCAAAGGTACTACATTTTTTCGAAACAGCCAAATATTTTTGTAAATATTTGGTTATTTCTATGCAACTTTTTAAAAAGTCATCATTTACCCCCTTATCTATTTTACTCCTAGGTTTCTTTACTATCCATTAATTCAAGAAAACAAAAAAAGCGGTGCACAATAGCACCGCTTCCATATATAATAGGTACGCCTTACCTATTTAGAGAGAGATTTTACTTGCTAAACAACTCATCGAGCAAAGTATAGAAAGCAGGATCCTCACCGACGATTGTCTTTACGATCTTACCCTCTGGAGAGATGACAATCTTGGTAGGGAAACCTTGCACGCCATACTTACCCAAAACATTATTGGCCATTTCTTCCTGACTGTTGGCACGTGGATTATAGACATGCTTCCAAGGCAACTCATGCTTCTTGACAGCATCCTTCCACTTCTGCTCGGTATCATTGCAATCGACACCTACAATCTCAAACTTGCCTGCATACTTCTTGTAGTATTCCTTCATCTGAGGCATACCCTTGATACACCAACCGCACCAAGAGCCCCAGAAGTCCAAGATGACATACTTGCCACGCAAGCTTGAGAGCGTAAAGTCATTGCCATCGATGTCCTTCAAAGTGAAGTCAGGAGCCTCAACACCAGCAGCTTGTTTCTTGGCAGCTTCCTCCTCAGCCTTCTTCTGAGCCTTCAACTGGTCGATAGTATTCTGATAATAACTCTTCATACGACCGTTCTTCACAGCATCTGAAAGCATATCGGCAGCCTTCTGCATATCCTCCAACTCCTGGAACTCAGGTACGAGAGTAGCAGTAGCCTCCTCATTGGCGTGATCCTTGATATAAGCCAAGAACTGCTCCTTCTGCTCCTTGACCAAAGCAGGCATCTTCTCTTGGTAAATCTTATAGACATCCTCCTGCTTAGCACCATTCTTCATCAATGTATTGAGAGAATCGCTCAAAGCAGTCATCTTCTTGCCACTGTTCTCCTTCATGAGGTCGAGCACATGATACTGCTTATAGAAAGCACTACCCGTGATATCGAAACGAGACTTCAAATCGCCCACCAACTCAGCCTTCTCACCAGGAACCGCTACGATTTGGCACATTGTGCGATCCGTACCACGGAAAGCACCAGGCGTAGCAAAAACCAAGTCTTTAGGCTTGTCGAGGTTGGTAGAATAAACAAACTTGTCCTTCTTGACCAAGACGGTATCCATCTTAACGCCTCTGCCCTTATAGACAATCACAGTGTCACCAAAATTCTTGAGATTGGCCTTCACCTGGAAAGTACCACTCTGTGCCATGGCTGCAGATGCAGAAAGCAAAAGAGCAGCACTTAATAACAAACTTTTTTTCATTTTCTTATTTTTAAATTATAATTTTCATTCTTTACTCCTCATACTCGGTGGTATCCTCGATTCCTGCCTCGGCGAGAGCCTCCTTGCGCTCCACGCAAGTTCCACACTTACCGCAATGTTTCTCTCCACCCTTGTAGCAGCTCCAAGTCTCGGAATAGTCAATGCCGAGACGCTTGCCAATGCGAGCGATGTCCGCCTTGGTGATATTCGTATAAGGGGCACACACCTGTACATCGACGAAGGTGCCAGCCTGTGCAGCCTTGTCGATGGCATCGATAAATTCAGGGCGACAGTCAGGATAGATGGTATGGTCGCCACCATGATTGGCGATCAACACCTTCTTCAAGCCATTGCTCTCTGCGATACCGATGGCAATGCTGAGCATGATACCATTGCGGAAAGGTACGACGGTCGATTTCATATTGTCAGCCGCATAGTGTCCCTCAGGGATGGCATCAGCACCCTCCAAGAGACTGCTCTTGAAGTACTCGTGCATAAAACCCAAGTCGATGGTGATATGCTTGATGCCAAGACGCTCACAGTGCATCTTGGCGAAAGGAATCTCACGCTCATTATGATTAGAACCATAATTGAAACTGATACCGAGAGCAATCTCGTCCTTCTTGTCATAGAGCAGCGTGATGCTATCCATGCCGCCGCTCACAATAATTACAGAATCTTTCATTTCTATGTTTTTACAATAATAACGTACTACCACTACCAATGGGTACTACGACTTAACCTACTTTAATATTATCGACTTGCAAAGGTACTGAGTTTTTGATAATTTACAAAATATCTCACATTAAATTAACAAAACTTCTTGCTTATACACAATAGAACCGCTCTCCAAAAATGCGAAAAGGAGCCATCTTGCACTGGCAAGACAGCTCCTCTTTCTCATTAAAGTCTCGAAATATCCTCTTCCTTATTAGATAATCGAAATATCATCATTCCCAAACACCTTGGTGCTGCGTCATCATGTCACCGGTATTTTCCTCCTCGTCATCGAAGAATAAGAAATTATTCTTCTTGGACATGGCATCACTTCCAGCGGCACCAAGGGAAGCAGCTCCCACACCAGCACCTTCATCCAAGACTGAACCTGACAAATGCAGTTCTACAACCTCTGCCAAAGGTGCTACATATTTTCTTCTTGATGCCGTCATCTTATCCAATGCCATATCTGTTGCTAGCGATTGGTATATTTTCATCTCATTATACATCATCTTCTTAGCGTTTATTTATCATTAAATAGAGCTTACTCTTTCATTAATCATTCAAAAGAGCTTACTCTTTTTCATATAACTACTTGACCACGAATTTCTTACCGTTCTTGATATAGATACCCTTACGGAGCGGTTGTGAAACCTTGATGCCGTCCAAGGTATAAATGGAGCCAGCATCCAGAATAGGGGCGATGCCACTTCCCTGGATACCAGTGGTCTGACCGAACCAATCCAAGTAGATGATAGTCTTGGCTGCATTTGCTCCCGTAGGATTAGCTAGTTGGAGATAAGCAAGATTCTTGCCCACATTACCTTTTACCCACTTGTAGAAGCACTGCTTGGTACCATCAATCACATCACCCGTCTGATTCTCCTTCTTGTCCAGATGGAAGTATTTGCTGGTGAGAATATAGTTCTGCGCATTTTGGGCTGTAGCATCCTGCTTGGCTTTGCCATAAGTTACGCCATCGGAGCCCGTGCCTACCAAGGCATTGTCGGTCATCTTTTCTGCCGTCGTGTTGACCTCCGTCGTAAAGACAGGATGGCTCTCGCCCAACACATATTCCGCTGCACTTTCTGTATTTCCCGAACCTGTCTTGGTAGAAGT
Source organism: Candidatus Segatella albertsiae (assembly GCA_002451555.1). Classification (GTDB taxonomy): domain Bacteria; phylum Bacteroidota; class Bacteroidia; order Bacteroidales; family Bacteroidaceae; genus Prevotella; species Prevotella albertsiae. Next base: position 39,351 of record DKCU01000154.1, on the reverse strand, counting down.
CAAGACAACTCCCTCTCCTGCCGCCGTGCGATTATTCGTGACAGGCGTGAAATTGACATAAGTAGCATCGGCCTTGTTGGTGGTAGATACCCCATAAGCAGTGACCGCAGTGCCCTCCAAGGTCTCATTCAAGGAATAATCCACAGGGTAAGTCTGGCTGTAAGTGGCATATTTGAAATTCTTATCCGCATTTCCGATGGTCTTGAAGTCCTTAACCACGGCGATGCGATAGAGCAAGAGATCTTGCACACAGAAAGTGACATCCTTGTCCGTTTTGACCTGATAGATGGAAACGGCATGTTGATCCTTGTTGGTAAAAGTCTGGAGACTATCGACACCAATACTGTTCAGATTGAAGATTTCCTTGCTATCTCCTCCACGTTCCACATAGATTCGTGCCCCCTTAGGCACAGAAGGAACTGTCACATAATGGGTGTTACCCTTCAGATAGACATAAGAAGGCTTATCTCCTTGTGCCAATCGAATGATGAAACGATTGCTATTTCTTTTCTTCAAATTAATCAGAAGGCCCTTGAACTCTGGCAAGATTTCTCCATCCGCCTTGATTTCCTGTCCTTGATTGAAAAAGATGGTGTTGGATACCAAAGCACTTCCATATCCCTCCAACTGAGTTTTATCGTCATTATAAAATTCACCCCAATAGGTATTCTTGGCAGCTACAGCATTCTTGATATGCGACATGGTTGCATCAGAAATATGGGTGAAATCCCAAGTATAAACATCCTTTCGGCTACGACTATCTGTGACATCAGCACTCTTAGGGGTATTGAAGCAAAACTTCACTTCCTGTGTCAAAGGCATTCCACCTTCTCCCACGATGGTATAGACAGGAATGGTAACTTCATAGCGCATACCATAAAACAAATCCTGACCTTCATAGTTGAACCACAACTTATTGCCCTCCACATGAATCAAATTATTATCAGACGGAAGGGATGTGTTGTAGAAGTAAATGCTCTTAGCCTCACTACCACCCATTGGACGACAGAAGACCAATGCACCATCCAACAGTTGGATGTCTTCATTGAAAGTCACTTCGATGGCCTTGGCGGAAGTAGGCTGAACATCTGCCACAGCAATCGTTGACTCTGCCTCAGGATAAGTGGACTTCAACACTGGGGCGTTTCCTGTAATCGAAGCAGTTGTGAAAACGAACGTTTTGTCTTCGAAATAACTTCCTGCATTGTCATTCAACTCCGCGCCGTTACCTTGCAAAGTCAACGTATATGTATAGTTCGGACGAAGCACCTTCTCGGGAGCAGGATTGGTGAACACCAATTTGTTGCCATTCACGATGCCGGTCACAACTCCACAATCGTGCGTTTGAGTTCCATCGGCACTCTTTCCGACAAGCTTTGCCTGCACGTTAGACTTAATGTTGACTCCAGTCACCTTTATATTGCCATCCTTGTCCTTAGCGGATTGGGTGGCACTCAAAATGATACGAGTGGAAACGGGAGCCTCATCATGGTTGTATGGAGTTGTCATACTCAAACTGGTTCCCTCTACCGAACTCGTCAAGTGTAAAACAATCTGGTTGTTCTTCAAGGTTGAGCCTTCGGTTACATCTTGCAAACTACCTGCTTCAATATTGATGGAGATATATTTGCCTGCCTTCAAGGTGATAGGAACATAGAGATAGGTGTCTTTGCTGCCATTGACAAAACCGCAATTGGCGTTGTCTTTACCATAGGTAGTAACGGTAGAACCATCTGAGACAATGACCTTGAAGGCATCAGTCTTCTTCAAACTTTCTTCAAATCTGAACACGACACGATTGTCTGCCAAATTGGATACGCTATACGGTTCTTGTTCTATTTTTGTATCACCATTGTATGCCCCCAGATAAGTCAAACCTTTTGTCTTGAATGTAAAGGTCACATTTTCATTGCCTGTACCTGAAGTCTCCATCACCGTATTGGCAGGGATGTTCAAGGTATAGGTGGTAGATGACTCCAACTTTTTGCCAGCTGGCAAGTTGAAAGTCAGCACTTTAACACCCTCTGCACCCGCAGTAAAAGTAGCGGAGAGGGTCATGTCGTTATCCTCGTCTCCAGAAGTCAAAGTTGCAGTTACGGTCTTCGATTCCGAAGCTTTTACCCCATTGGCATCATACGCCCACAAAGCCTTGTCGGAAGCGACTGTAATAGAGGAAAGCGTATTAGGATCCACCTCCTTAGCCTTGTTAGCAGGAGAAGTCATGGTCAATACGGGCGCTGCATCAAGCACAGAGATGCTACTGATCCATACGCCCCAAGTATCGTAAGCATCTTGTTGAGGGTCAACCGTTACGACGGCATCGCCATCGTTCTTGACTGAAAAGAGTTCCACATTCCCACTTCTTTCTTGCTCTATTTCCAAGTTGGTAGTAGGAAGGAAGTTCACACCTGTATGTACGATTCTTATCTTCTGCCCTCTCAACAAGGAAGGTATAGTAATAGTGGCATTCTTTGGAATCGCAACAAGCTTATTCTTGTAGTCGGCACAGACATGTCCCGTAAAACGCAAGCCACGAATCAAATCGACATCGTAGCCAGTTGAAACAGTCGGTTCCCCATTGGCATTGTTACGATATTCATTGGCATCATTAGTATTATGGGTCCAAACTGTCTCAACGAATTGATTTCCTGAGACAGAACTCTGCCAGTTAGAGTTCTGAGATTCATCCTGAAAATTCCAAGTATAAGGATAGGATTGAACGGTATGATTGTCCAAGCCATCTGTCTCGTAAGTCACCTCGATGGAAGTGACATACGCCTTATTTTTAGAAGCAGTCGGATTGGTGAAAGAGACTGAACTTGCACCAGCTTGCAGCGTCCATGTCTGCGCATCTACATTACCAGTAGCGGAACTTGGGTCAAGAGTGCCGCCCGTCGCAGAACTTTCCGCAAAATAGCCCTTATTACTTTTATCTGCCCCTTTCTCAAAAGAAAAAGCGATTTTGGTAATTTTGATTTCAGAGGACAAGCCAGAAACGACGATACCTGCACCTGGAGCCAAGGCTATGGTCTGCCCATGGTTGAAACCAGCTTGCGCCGTATTCCAACTGGCATTATCCCCAGACGCAGCTGTAATCGTCAAAGAGATGTCCCCAAAACCAACCTTCTGGGAAGTTCCCTTTGACACATTAAACTTTGTCAGGTTGATTTCGCTTGACGGTGACGTGGCAGCGATGGTCACGGTCTTGCTCGCCCAAGCATGGCTCCCCCAGAACACCATCAGGAGAAGCAGCCAAAAGTCAATCACCTTTTTCATCTTTACATTCATTTTACTTGTAATTTTTACTTACAAATTGTTGTTTTAAGTTTATATCTATTTCTAATGATTTCATCACCTTTACTATTTAAGATGCCACATTTCTTTACCTATATTATATAAAATATCACAAGAAATGATAATTCATCCATATTGTTTTTGTACAATGCAAAATTACACATTCATAGAATAGAAATAGTGTAAAATCGAAATAATATAGTGGATAATACGCATTTACTATACCATATTTTTACTCTCAAACTCAACTTTTCTGCCTCAAAAAGCATTTCTCCACCAAATTCAACAGGAAAATCCAACAGGGAAGAGCTTTTTTATTGTAGTTTTGCCAACACGAAAAACAGTTCTATATACAACAACAATTTAAACCTAAAAATTAAAAGCAATGAAAAGAATTTACAATTCATTGACAGCATTCGCGATGCTACTCCTTGCATCAAGCTGTTCAGAAAGTATCGAACAACTGGTTGGAGGTTCCGACTTGGAACCAACAACATCAGCTATGACAACTCCAAGGTTGAGCACCTACCAAGCGCCGACCTACCCGGACGACTATGCCTCCATAGCCAGTTGGGACCAACGAGGCATCTGGAACTTAGCCAACGTACATGACCCAACCGTCATGAAAGCTGACGACGGCTATTATTATATGTATCAGACCGATGCTTCCTACGGCAACTCGATGGACACCCATGGTCACTTCTTCTGCCGCAAGAGCAAGGACTTGGTCAACTGGACATGGGTAGGTTCCACCATGAGAAGACAACCAGCTTGGGTTTCCCAAAAGATAAACGAATATAGAGCCAAGGAAGGACTCGCCCCCATCAAGAAATTCCGTTATGGATTCTGGGCACCATGCGCCAGAAAAGTAAGAAATGGTCTTTATAGAATGTACTATTGCATCGTGGTAGATAACTATATCGGCAATGGCAAATATGCTGACACAAGCAACTTTGACAACACTTGGTCTGAAAGAGCCTTCATCGGACTCATGGAGACATCCGACCCAGCCAGCAACAAATGGGTAGATAAAGGCATGGTAACATGCTCATCCACCGACAAAGGCTTTAACTGGTATCGCAATGGGCTGGGCGACTGGAACGCTTACTTCAAATACAACGCCATCGACCCATCCTATATCATCTGTCCAGATGGAAAGCACTACCTTGTTTATGGTTCCTGGCATTCAGGCATTGTCGCCATGCGCCTTAACCCAGATACAGGCATGCCATACTATGGACTAGGAGACCCATGGGGAGACATCAGCAATTATGGCAAACGAATCTACACCCGTAATGTAAACAGCCGTTGGCAAGCCTCCGAGGCTCCAGAGATAGTTTACCACGATGGCTATTACTATCTCTTCTTAGCTTATGACGAACTATCGGTAGCTTACAACACTCGTGTGTTAAGAGCCAAAAACATAGAAGGTCCTTACTATGGGAAAGATGGTAGAGATTGTACCAACAAGGGCGGAGAGGCCTACCCTATCCTGACCCATCCCTACAAATTCAACAACAGCCCTGGATGGGTCGGCATCTCTCACTGCGCTGTATTCGACGATGGGAATGGCAACTGGTATTACTCCTCACAAGGTCGTCTCCCTGCTGGCACGAACGGCAACCCATACAGCAACGCACTCATGATGGGTCAGATACGTTCCATCCGCTGGACCCAAGACGGATGGCCTGTGGTAATGCCTGAAAGATACGGCAACGTTCCACAACTCACAATCCTCGAAAGCGAATTGAAAGGTACATGGGAAAACATAACCATGGAATACAACTTCGGGCAACAATGCGTTTCGGAAAGTATGACATTGGGTAGCGGTCACAAGATTACCGCAGGATTCCATGTGGGTGGCAGATGGAGCTACGACAAAGCCAATGGAATCCTCTATATAGACGGAATACCTATGTATCTACAAAGAGAATGCGATTGGGAAGCCAATCCTCGCAAATACACCATTGTATATTCTGGTCTCAGCAACTACAACAGTGTCAGAAACAGAAAGACCTATTGGGGTAAAAAGAATTAGCTTCTTACCCCAATAGGCGATTAGTCAAACAAAAATACTATTTAAGGCGATTAGCCAAACAGACATCTCAGCGCTTCCTCCACCTTCCTCACCGGATGAATCTCTATCTGGTACTTGGAGTGGTCGAAGCCTGAGAAGTTGTATTTCGGAATAATGATGTGCTGGAAACCCAGTTTCTCGGCCTCGGCGATACGCTGTTCGATGCGACTCACAGGACGCACCTCGCCACTCAGACCGACCTCGCCACACATACACCAACCAGCCTCTATCGCCGTATCGACATTACTGCTGAGCACGGCGGCAATCACACTGAGATCCATCGCCAAGTCGGTGACCCTCAATCCACCTGCGATATTGAGGAAGACATCCTTCTGCATCAACTTGAAGCCCACTCGCTTCTCCAGCACCGCCAAGAGCATGTTCAAGCGACGCTGGTCAAAACCTGTGGCTGAACGTTGTGGCGTTCCGTATGCTGCGGTGGAAACCAAGGCCTGAGTCTCCACCAAGAAGGGACGAACGCCCTCGATAGCACTACTGATAGCAACACCCGAAAGTCCATCATGGTCTTCGGTCAGCAACAGCTCGGAAGGGTTGCTCACCTGTCGTAAGCCTCCCTGTTGCATCTCATAGATACCCAGTTCCGACGTACTTCCGAATCGGTTCTTGATGCTGCGGAGGATACGGTACATATAATGTTGGTCACCCTCAAACTGGATGACGGTATCGACGATATGTTCCAGAATCTTAGGACCCGCAAGCGTACCCTCCTTGTTGATGTGCCCGATCAAGATGACAGGAATGCCACTGGTCTTGGCGAAACGAAGCAACGCCGCCGCACTTTCCCTGACCTGCGACACACTGCCCGGACTACTATCCACATCCTCGGTGGCAATCGTCTGTATGGAGTCGATGACCACGATGTCGGGAGCCACCTCCTGGATATGAGAGAATATCTTTTCAAGGGAAGTCTCACATAGGATGGAGATATGGTCGAAGTTCGGCGAAACCAGCCCATCCGAAGAAACCATGCTCTGATGGGCAATTGATTGAGCCAGTCGGTCGGCACGCAACTTAATCTGATGCGCACTCTCCTCACCGCTCACATAAAGCACCTTTTTCTCAGGAATATTGAGAATGGTCTGAAGGGTCAAGGTACTCTTGCCGATGCCAGGTTCGCCACCCAGCAAGGTGATACTCCCCTGCACCATGCCGCCACCCAGCACACGGTTGAGCTCCGCATCGTGCATGTCGATGCGAGGCTCGTCGTGCGCCGAGATGTCACGCAGCTTCATCGGTTTGGCAGCCCCATCCGAGGAGCGCACACCACCAAACATGGTTGCAGCCCCACCATGTCTCATCGTCATGCCCGCATTGCGAGCCGCCTGGGTCCCCGTATCACCAGCGATACGAATCTCCTTGAAAGTATTCCACTGACCACAACTCGGACATTTGCCAATCCACTTGGCACTCTCCTGACCGCAGTTGCTACAAACGTATGCTATCTTGTCTTTTGCCATATTCTCTAAGTAAAACGGGGCATTGGTCATCCCCATGGCAAAGGTACGGCAAAAAATCGACCCAACGAAAAAGAAAGCACAAAGAATAGACAGAAAAGCCTTTTAATTAAGAAATATTAAAAAACATTTTGTTATATAAAATAAAAGTCGTAACTTTGCACACACTTTTCCAACATCCAAAAAGGAGAGTATTATCAATTATCAAAAATAAGAGTATTCACATCGTCGGATAACGCAAATATTCACTATATATAATAAGGTAATGAAAGCAATAGCAATTAAGTCAAGCTTGTTTTCTTGTTTGAAGACATACAACAAGAAGACATTCATGTCCGACCTCATGGCAGGAATCATCGTGGGAATCGTAGCCCTGCCTCTGGCCATCGCATTCGGTATCGCTTCTGGCGTGACACCTGAGAAAGGTATCATCACCGCCATCGTGGCAGGTCTCATCATCTCCATCTTCGGTGGTAGCAAGGTACAGATAGGCGGACCGACGGGAGCATTCATCGTCATCATCTACGGCATCATCCAGAAGTATGGCATGGAGGGACTCACCATCGCCACCCTGATGGCAGGTCTGTTCCTGGTGCTTTTCGGACTCCTTCGTCTCGGTACCATCATCAAGTACATCCCTTATCCTATCGTGGTGGGATTCACCAGTGGTATCGCAGTCACCATCTTCACGACACAGATCAAGGACCTTTTCGGCTTGACTTTGGCTAGCAACCCATCCGACTTCATCGAGAAGTGGGGTGTATATTTCCAGAGTTTCGACACCATCGACCCTTGGTGCGCCCTCATCGGCATCGTCAGCGTGGTGGTCATCGCCATCACCCCACGATTCAGCAAGAAAATCCCTGGCTCGCTCATCGCCATCATCCTCATGACGGTCGTGGCCCTCTTGCTCAAGCAGTTTGCTGGTGTTACGAGCATCGAGACCATCGGCGACCGATTCTCCATCAGCAACGAGTTGCCTGCAGCCACCGTTCCCGACATGAACTGGGACACCATCAAGAGCCTCGTTTCACCTGCCATCACCATCGCCATCCTCGGTGCCATCGAGAGTTTGCTCTCCGCTACCGTAGCCGATGGTGTCATCGCAGACCATCATGACTCCAACACAGAGTTGGTGGCACAGGGCTTGGCCAACATCGCCTCCCCACTCTTCGGCGGAATCCCTGCCACTGGAGCCATCGCCCGCACGATGACCAATATCAACAATGGCGGTAAGACACCAGTCGCTGGCATCATCCATGCCATCGTCTTGCTGCTCATCTTCCTCTTCCTCATGCCTTTGGCGAAGTACATTCCGATGGCTTGCCTGGCAGGTGTCTTGGTCGTAGTGTCCTACGGCATGAGCGGCTGGAGAAGTTTCCTCGCCCTGATGAAGAACCCAAAGAGTGATGTCACCGTCCTCCTGATTACCTTCTTCCTCACCATCGTCTTCGACCTCACGGTAGCCATCGAGGTAGGACTGATTATCGCCTGCCTGCTCTTCATGAAGCGAATGAGCGAGACCACCGACGTCAAGGCGATCACCGATGACGAAATTGACCTCAACAAGGAGTTTGACTTCCTCTCCACCAACCTGGAGCACTACACCATCCCTAAGGGTGTGGAGGTATATGAAATCAACGGTCCTTTCTTCTTCGGAGCCGGCAACAAGTTTGAGGAAGTGATGGCAGCCTTCGGCGACCGTCCTTTGGTGCGTGTTATCCGCATGCGCAAGGTTCCGTTTGTCGATTCCACAGGTATTCACAACCTCACCAACCTCTGCGAGATGAGCAAGAAGGAAGACATCCAGATTGTCCTCTCCGGCGTTTGCGAGAAGGTCAACGCCCAGTTGGAGCACGCTGGTTTCTATGACTTGCTCGGCAAGGAGAATATCACCGACCACATCAGCAAAGCACTGAAACGTGCCGAGGAAATCATTGATAGTAAAAAGGTAAAAAGGTAAAAAAAAATCCGCTTGCGACAGGATTGCATAAACAACCCTTCGCAAGCGGATTTTTTGTTTTTCATTCTTTGGGCTGTGTTTCCACAGCTATGTCTTACTCTCTAATTTTTGTGCATCCACAGCTATATCTTACTCCCTAAAGTTGATGTTCCACAAGAACAAGGCATTGCCGATGATGTACCTGCGCCACATGCGCTTCGGCTCTTTCAACAGGCGATAGAGCCACTCCAACCCATGTCGTTGCCACCACATCGGTGCACGTTCTACCGTTCCAGCGAAGAAATCGAAAACGGCTCCGATGGTACCCACATGGCAATGGATGTTCAACTCATTCCAATGTGAGTAGGTCCACTTCTCCTGTTTAGGAGCTGTCATGCCAATCCAGAGCAAATCAGGATTGGCAGCGTTGATGGCATCGACTATCGCCCGATTGTCCTCGTCGGAGAACTCAGGCTTGTATGGAGGCGAATAAGTGACTACCTTAAGATGCGGATACACCTTGGCGGCACGCTCCACAATCAAGTCGAGCACCTTCTGCGAGCTCCCCATGAACATGACGGTTTTTTGAAGTGAAGAGTGAAGAGTGAAGAGTGAAGAATTCTCTTGCTCTTTCGACTCCATCTCTGCGCTTTCTTTTTCAAGCTTTCTCATTTCAAACTCGAACAAGTCCCAACCGGCGATTCTCTCCTTCGGCTGGCTCTTCGCCTTGAGCTGACGGCACGCCTTCACGATGCTCACTCCATCAGGAATGAGCACATCGCCCTGACTCAGAGCCTCGGCAAAGAGTGCATCCTTGCGAGCCGTATTGTATGAATGGGCATTGATGGTATTGATGAGCAACTTACCTTCCGGCAAGGATGCCAGCTCCGCCTTACTGCCCAATATATCTAAATTCTTCAGTCTAAACACCATGAATGATGCCCCCTATGTTTTTTACCTTTTAGTTTTTGTCTCTTTACTTTTACCCTTTATTCGTCCGCACACTCGTGCAAGGTATATTCACTGCTTCCATCGAAACAATGCGTGCAAACCTGGCACTTAGGCAATCCTATCGCTTCAATCAACTGCTCTATCGTATTGAATTTCAAGGAGGTCAATCCCAACTCTCGAGCGATTTCATCCACCATTTTCTGGTACTCAGGAGAACCTGTGGTAGCATACTTGTCCAGATTCTTGTTGGCATCGCCCTCAAACTTCTCGATGATGCGGCGAGTTATCAGCTCCATCGCACTCTTGGAAGAAGTGAAGTTGATGAAAGGACAAGCATAGACCAACGGAGGACAAGCAATACGCATGTGGCACTCCTTCAATCCCGCCTGATCGAAGAGCACCTTGACATTGTCACGCAACTGGGTACCTCGCACGATGCTGTCATCGCAGAACAACACGCGCTTGCCTTCGAGCATCGCCTTGTTTGGAATCAACTTCATCTTGGCCACAAGGTTGCGCATGCTCTGGTTGCTTGGCATGAAGGAGCGAGGCCATGTAGGAGTGTATTTGGCGATGCAACGCTGATAAGGCACCTGCTTGCCAGCCGCATAACCCATCGCCATTCCCGTACCCGAGTCAGGAATGCCACTACAGCAATCCACCTCCACATCGTCGGTCTTGGCAAGGTTGCAACCGTTCTTAAAACGCACTTCCTCTACATTTCTTCCCTCATAGGTGGAAGTAGGGAATCCATAATAGACCCAGAGGAAGGAACAAACCTGCATTTTCTTGTTGGCAGGACGAAGTTGCTCGATACCATCGGCGGTCATCTTCACGATCTCACCCGGTCCCAACTCATATTCCGTCTCGTAGTCGAGGTTAGGGAAAGAGGTTGTCTCGCTGGAAGCTGCATGAGCTCCGTCCTTCTTACCGATGACCAACGGTGTGCGCCCCCAACTGTCTCGGGCACAGATGATACCATCCTCGGTGAGAATCATCATAGTACAAGAACCCTTGATATGGTGATAGACATTCTCGATGCCCTCCTTGAAACTCTTGCCTTGGATGATGAGCAGAGCGACCAACTCCGTAGGGTTGGTACTACCCGAAGACATCTCTGCAAAGTGCATATTCTTGTCGAGCAAATGCTGGGTAAGTTCCTCTATATTAACGATCTTGGCGACAGTGCAAATGGCAAATCTACCAAGATGGGAATTCATGATCAATGGTTGCGCATCGGTATCACTGATGACGCCGATACCTGACGTGGCTCCCTCAAACTTGTCGAGCGTGGGTTCAAACTTCGTTCTAAAATAAGAACTTTCGAGGTTGTGGATAGAGCGCACAAATCCCTTCTCCTGACTGTAGGTTGCCAAACCGCCTCGGCGAGTGCCGAGATGTGAGTTGTAATCAGTGCCGTAGAAAAGGTCTGCGACACAGCTTTTCTTGGAAATCGTTCCGAAAATGCCTCCCATAAGAGTATTAATTCTATGTTATTGTTTAAAATATGGGGGCAAAGGTACTAAAAAGAGATAAATTATGCAAGAAAACAGACAAAAAAGTTATTGTATTTTCTTTCTCCATTATTTATTTTTCTTTCTCCAGAAGAAATGCCATATCCTAAAGAACGGTTCGCTCAAGGCTTCAGACGGATAGTATCTCAACAATCGTGCATCGCGGTACAAGCGCAAGAGGTTATGCCCCAAGGCTCCATGCTTGAACCCATCGGAACCGACCTCGTCACGCCCCCAGGCATAGCGCTCGTCATGGAATCCAAAGTTGCCGCCTTCCAAGATTTCATCCAGCAACAAGCGACCTCTTTTCACATCCATCGGAGCTATCATCTGATTCTCAGGCAACCCCAAGACTTGGTGCAATACATACATCACAGCCCCGGCAAACTGCCACATTCCCAAATATTTCAATTCCTGTTGTAAACTTACATTCTGTTGTATCGGATTTGAATTCTTCACTCTCCGTTCTTCACTCTTCACTCCCAACTCTTCACTCTTCACTAAAACGAAGTAATAATCCAAGATTTGGCGCAACCCCACTCCCTCGTAGAAGAAATGATGATACAGATGCAGCAACTGATAAACGACGTTGAAAGAAGAAGTAGGAACGGCGATAGAACCCACCTGCTGAGGTAGTTCGACAAGATGGGCACACTGCACGGCAACTTTCTCATGCAACCAGTTCTGCAATCGTCGGTTATAGACAGGATTATTCAACAAGGCTGGCGTGGAATGAATTTCCATCGTAACACCATTGACTTCCAGCACGATATGATTATAGCTCTCCTCCACCACTCGTCCCATTTTCAGAGTGATGGAAGCAGCCATCTCCCGGATTCTCTCACGAGAAGCATCCACCCACACATCGACATCCCCCGATGTACGCGAGAAAGGGTTGGGATACAGCACCGCATTCCCTTGTCCTTTCAAGATACAACAGTTCTCACCCTCGGCCTTCACCTGATTGTAAATATAGACAGAAGCCTTGTTAAGCACACGGTTCCTCTTGGCGATTTGCTGGCTAAGCGCAAACCACCTCAAAAGCAAATCTCGCTCTGGCGACACCTCCTTGGGAAGCCTTTGCACACCCTCGAAGATGACACCCACCAAAGTTTGTTTCTTGGCGAACTCGAAGAAGCCACTCCAATCAAAACCTCTCAGCACCGAACCATCGAGGAACTCCTTGCCCTCGTCAATGCCCAAGGCGAATCGAATCAAGCGGAAATAAATATCTGTCATACGGTTTTCTATTCTGCAGTCATTATTTAGCACAAGTCTTCAAGTGAACTTCTGCTCACTGAAGAGCGTCTTTCCTTTTTGATGATGCAAAACTAAGAAAAAAAAACGAATGTGCCAAACATTTCCTTCAAAATTTACGTGAGAACTTTCTTATACCATTCTACCATCGTCTTCGCTTTCTCCTCCCAAGACAATTCCACTTGTCTTTGCTTGCAATTCTCCGACATTTGCTTCAAGAAATCCCGATTTCGTTCCAAGTCTTTCATCACCTTGGCAAAATCATGGACGGATTGCATCGGTTTGGAAAGAGGAATTTTTCTGCCGACCTTGTCATCAACAGCATCACCTTGTCCACAGGTATCAAAGCAAACTACAGGAAGATTATTGCCAATAGCTTCAAGCACAACATGAGGTGTACCCTCAGCCACGCTGGTAAAGAAGAACACATCCGATTGCCGCATCAACTCTTGTACTTTCTCATGGCTCACAGCACCATGCCATACACACCAGTCTGCGATACCCAAGTCTATCGCCAACTGTTTGTAATATTCAGCATCTCCACCGCCAACAATATGAAATCTGACGAGATGACTCCCCACGGTAGCTATCGTCCATAAAGCCAAGGCAAGCTGCTTTCTGAAATCCAGTTTGCCAACCCACAGTACATCCAAAGTCTGCTTCTGCGACTTATCCACCAAAGGATGGTCTTGTACATAACATCCAGTCTCATTGAGCAAAGGTGAGTCTATCTTCATATACTTTTTAAAGGAACGTTGCGAATTGGAAGAGGCAGAAAAGACAACTGAGGCTTGTCGCACAGCTTCACGCACACGCCCAGAATGTTTCAGCTGGATTACAGTCAAGAAATTCTTCAGTCGCATAAAGATTTTTGTCTTCATGCTTGCACCATCAAGATATGCCACAGGAAATTTGTCCTTGGCATCCACTGGTCCCCAAACAAACGGCACGCCATTCTCCTTCGACAACTTCCATAGATACCCAGGCTCACGGAAGCCAATCATATTCAGTTGGTGCAGCACATCAATCTTCACAACATTACAAATATCCTTCGCCATGAGATACGTCTTCCACTGCCATTCTCTATAGTATTTATAGAACCTCCAATCCCCTTGGTTCCAGCACATCTTTCTGATTTCATCCGACACAGGATTATAATAGAAGTGCATGTTCTTGGCTTGTTCCAAGGTAGGAACGATACTCTCTATCCTCTCCCGAAACTCCCCTTCGGTAATGATATACAACTCACAGAACTTGGCGAGATTGCTCACCCAGTTCCACGCCATCCCCGGCTCACTCCCCATTCCCGGCGAGCAAGCGTAAGCATTGATTAAGATTTTAAGCATATAATAATAGGTATAAACCTAACACGATTTTCTGTCAGTAATTTTGTTTCTTAGCCTCCTCCACATTTGCCCTGCAACTCTGTAAGCAAAGGCGATTCGGTGCCCCATTCCTACATCCATAGGCAAAGAGAAATCACATCGGAGCAAATCCTTGTCATTCACAAGATGAGTGTCAAACGTCATTTTTACATCATTATCCACGTTCGCCTCATGAATCACCTCCACCCACATCGGATAGCTTTTGTCCTTAATATGATGAACATTCGCCAAACCTCGCTTCTCCAAGAGGAAATGGCTGCCAAAGCCGTAGCAGGTTCGAATGGCAGATAAACTTTCCGCAAGCGTCAAGAAATGATTGTTCGGATAAAAGATGTGAGTGGCAAGGTGATGCAGTTGCGTAAACAACTGCAAGCCATAGTCGAAAGAGAGAAACCTTTTCTCGCCCAGTTTCAGATGGAAGTTCAGACATTCCGCTTGCACCTTTTCCACGAAAGTCCTTGCAATACAATCGTCATTGTCGAGATAAGTGGTCAGACACAAATCGCCCTCATGACAATCTTTCCGCTGCAAATCAACTTCACTTCGTTGCTTTTGCAAGTCAGCTATCACGACCTGTCGAAATATATCAGCAAACCGAAAGGCGTATTGCGGCTTGACACCGACAAGATGAATCTGAGGACATATCGAGCGATAAGCCTTGATTCTCGCCCGATATTCCGCAGGAGTGTCTTCATCAACCAACAAAATCCAACTAAAGTTCTGGCAAGATTGTCCAATAACCGAAGGCAAGCAATAAGTCTCGAATAGCCGCATTCGCCTTTCGAGCCATTCCACACGGTCGATAGCCTTTCCCGCTTTGTCCTCGTGCCAAAGAGCCAAGTTGAAGCGAGTTAGAAGATAATGGTGAATCATTGAAATCTCTTTTTCAGCAATTTGGCAGGAACACCACCGATGATACTATACGGGGGAAACGACTGAGTGACGACAGCACCTGCTGCCACCACAGAGCCATGTCCGATAGTTACACCTTTCAATATCGTGACATTAGCCCCACACCACACATCATCCTCGATGACCACAGGCTGGTCATACAGATTCACGCCATCCACAAACTTCTCCTCCACCGTGACATCAGCAATGAACTTGCCAGGAATATCAATGCGATGGTCGCCCGTGATAATCGTAGGACTCGGACCAAACAGCACCTTCTTGCCTATCGTACAAGGCGCATCCGTACAATATATCGTGCTCCCCTTGGGAATGGACGTTCCATCCCCAACAGAAAGATTCCACAAGCCCTTGATGTCAGAAGACATCGGGCGCAGATACACACCCTTGCCACAATGCTTCATGCAACGCTTCCACACCGCAGCCCACATCTTGTCCCAAAGATACGAAGGCACAAGACTTATTTTTTGCAATATAAAAAAGACACTCATAAATAGTTTTTACAAAAGAAAAAAAGTTCAGCAATAAGAACCTATTTCTTATCTTAGGATTTCGCCATACAACTTTTCAATACTCTCGTTGATTTTCTTTGGCGCAAACTTTTCCTCGCCAAAGATTTTGGAGTACTCAGCCATATCTCTTCTGAGTACAGCAGAATCCATCAGCCTACGCAATTGTTTCGACAAGGCTTCGGCATCACCGAAAGGAAAAGTCAGGCAGTTCTTTCCCTCTTCGATGACATCAGGAAGACCACCCACAGGAGTTGTCACCACGGCGATGCCTCTTGCCCAAGCCTCCAGCACCACCATCGGGAATCCCTCGTGGCGTGAGCACATACAGTAGATGCTTGCCTTGTTCCAAACATCCTCCTTTTGCTTACCAGTGATATAGCCCGTAAAGGTCACGCTATCATCCAGTCCCATCTCATGCGCCATGGTTTGGAATCGTTCCACCTCCCCATTTCCCATGATGGTAACATGCCAGTCAGGATAATCATCCCTTAATGCCTTCCAAGCCTTCAAGAGCAAGTCTGGATGCTTGTTGTCGTTCAAGAACGCAGCGAAGATGATACTCTTCTCCTTGATGGAATAGTCCACGGCAGGAGTCGGCGCACAAGCATTGTAAATCACAGCCGTCCTCACCCTGACCATCGGATATAGCTCAGCAAAGAGCCTTTGCCATTTCTTAGCCAACAAGACCACACAGTCAGCCCGATTCAAGCACCAGAAGAAAAAATTGTTATGCGTATGCTCCTCCAACTGGTTTCCCATGTGGATCTGCATGACAATCTTCTTCCTGCCCAGCAATGCCAACAGCAGCACAGGCATTTGGATAACCAAGCAAATCTTGTCTGGCACCGTATGGAAATGCACGATGTCATACCGCCATATCGTAAACAACGCCTTGGCGTATGCCTTCAGGGCATACCAAAGCTTCACACCATAACCACGCTGTATCTGCGTACCGAGCCATCCGCACTGGTATTTCTTCCAAAACGGCATGGTCTTCATCAGGCGCAGCACACTCGCCACGCCACCACCGCTCTGCTCGGCAGAGCCAACCATTAAAACTTTAGACATAAAAATAAAACGGTAGAGGGTTGGCAAGACATCATCTTGCCAACCATTCTGATATTTTTGACCATGTAAGACTGCATTATTTAATAGAATAGATACTAAACTTATCTCCATCCACAACCTGTTTGAGACCTTGCTTTATGAAATAATCCTTATCGGAATGAGTGAAATCCACCAAAACGGCATCCTTGTCACTTTTCACTGCCTCTACAGCCTTTCCCAATGCCACCTTCTCATCTTGGAGCATCCAGAATCCAGGATTGTACATCGGTTTGCTATCCGTGTAAAAATACCAATAATGAGCCTCTAAACCATAAAACACCATATGATTCATCTTAAACCAAGGTTTCAAGTCCTGCTTGATTTTCTGATTGGATTCCAATTGCCATTTCGGCAATAAAACACCTTGCAACTTGGAATCTGAGGACATCGAATTGTTGGCACAGATGCCATCGTTATACATCAAGAGCGAAGTCACAATCATGATGCCAAGAGCCAACTTGACATTCGTCATTTGCTTGATCGTCTTCCTAACATATACAGCAGCGACAGGTAAGATACCACTTGCCACCATCAATGACTTTTGGAATCCAGTGTCACTTCCTGCGGAAGGTACATAAATGACCATTCCCAAGAACAAACATAGCCATACCGTCCTCCATTCTTTAGCACGATGAGCCGTGTAGGCAACATAAAACAAAGGTAAGCTAACCAAAGGTGCCACACATACAGGCCAACTATGAAACTTCTCGCCGATTCTGCCCAAGATGCCATAACATAAAATCGACCCAAACAAGATGCTCACTGCAATCCCCAATTTCTGCTTTTGGGCAAAGAAACGTCTATTGGCATAGCAAGCAATCACTATACCGACAAAAGCTATCATTGCCAGCAGAATAGACTTGCAATAACGCAGCAACAATCCCACCATCGTATGACGACCATTCACATTACCAGTTTCCTTGGCAAAGGAATCTGCCAACAGAGAAAAGCAGTTGGTCTCACCCAACAGCAAGGTCATGACTCCCCAATACAATACCAACGACAATACCACATATCCCAAAGCATATTTCCATCGCGTAATTCTATTCTTGCCTCCAAGCAACAACATGAACAATGCTATCAACGGAACAATAACGACATTTGGAAAACGAGCTGCTATCAATAACACCGTAGAGATACTCAACACAACAAACCACAAGAAACGATTGTTGCCCAACATCCTAACAAAGGACACAATAGCAATTGCCAACAGAACGGAGGTAAAATTATCGGGAGTACAACATTTGGCAATGCCAGGTCCCATGACAATCAACGCCCCACAAAGATAATAAACATACTTGCTTCGTTCACTCCTTTTCAACAAGCCAAAATAAGGGATGAGAAGAGTCAATAGATTCAAGCCCCAAGCCAAGATACGTTGTGACAGCAGAGTAAAGCCAAAAGTTGAGAACCAAGCCTTCATGCCGAGAAGAGACAACAAGCACATCACCATCTCCTGAGCTTCCTTGCACGAGTAAATCCAGAAATAGTTATCAGTGAGCGTAACGCCCCACAGATAAAAACTCAAACTGACAAAGACTGAAAGCATGAAGACGAATGCCTTCATGCTCTTATTGTCCCACAATGATGTAACCATACCTTAAGATTTCGTAGAATAATACTCCTTGATCAACCCACAGATGTAATCCACCTGCTCCAACTCCAATTCATAGAACATAGGCATGCGCACCAAGCAGTCGGCATACATATCGCAGTTTGGCAATTCAGGACGCTCCTTGAAATGGTTGAGATAGTACTCGCTCTTGTGCAAAGCCAAATAATGGAACGGAGCCATCACGTCATGCTCCTTCAAGAACTTGATCAAGCCCGAACGTTCCTCCAAATTACGACACACAATATAAAACATGTGCGCATTGTTGGTGGCGTAGCTTGGTATCTGAGGCAAACGGAAGAAACCTTGCCCAGCCAAGGTCTGCAACCCTACGAAATACTGTTCCCATAGTTTCTTGCGCTTAGTCTGAATATCATCGAGGTTTTCCAACTGAGCCCAGAGGAAGGCGGCATTGATTTCGGCAGGAAGGAACGAAGAGCCCATATCCACCCAACCATACTTGTTGACTGCACCACGGAAGAACTCGGCACGATTGGTACCTTTCTCCCAGATTATCTCAGCACGACGGATGAAACGCTCGTCGTTGATGGTAAGCAATCCACCCTCGCCACCAGCGGTGATGTTCTTGGTCTCATGAAACGAGAAGGCTCCCAAATGACCTACCCCCCCCACATGGCTTGCCCTTGTAGAAGGAGTCGATGGCTTGTGCTGCATCCTCCACCACGAGGAGATTATGCTTCTCTGCCACCGCCATGATGGCATCCATGTCACAAGCCACACCTGCATAATGCACAGGAGCGATGACACGAGTACGAGGAGTAATCAAGCTCTCCAACCTCTCCGCATCGAGATTAGGGTTGCCATCCATGGAGTCGGCGAAAATCACCTTGGCACCCTCACGCAAGAATGCCAAAGCCGTTGAAACGAAGGTATAGGAAGGCACGATGACCTCATCACCCGGTTTCAACTCGCAGAGCATGGCGCACATCTCCAAGGCATCCGAGCCCGAGGTGGTGAGCAAGCACTTCTTGAAACCATAACGCTTCTCGAAATAATCCTGGCACTTCTTGGTAAAATAACCGTTACCCGACAGCTTGCCAGTGAAGACTGCCTTATACATGTAATGAGCTTCCTTACCGGTGAGGTAAGGCTTATTAAATGGAATCATTGTCATGATTTTAAAAATTTTACGATATAAAGATCAAGCAGAAAGTTTGCTTGATATATAATTTATCAAAGAATAGAAGCCCAATCTACGCTTAGCATATTCCAATATGACGGATACCGCAAGCGAAGAAAGGAGCAATGCCACGAATATCAACAATGGATACTTAAAGCCATAAATGAAAGAGTGAAAGAAATAGGCAAAAATAAAAGTATGTACCATATACATATTCATCGAATGCTTGCCTAAATAAGCCAAAATAGGAAATTGAAAGGATAGCCTCTTTGTCAAGACGGCTACGATTACCGACAACAACATCGCTACATAAGGGTCTGCCTTGATACTTGCTAGGCAATTGATATATCCACATTCACGATTCAAGCAAAGTAGCGTCAAAAGCATCAACAGGAAAGTTATCGCAAGCACCACATTAAATGTTTGCAAGACTTCTCCTATCTGCTCACGATAACAAGCCACATAGATGCCCAACAAGAAAGCAAGCGCATTGGCAGGAAACCAAACTACTGCCACAAGCAACAAGGGCAATGCAGAATATCTATTCTTGACCAATCCGAACAACATAGGAAATGCGAGCCACAGAATGATAATGATTTGGTTAAACCACCATGTCATATTGTAAGAATGATACTTTTGCAATCCAAGAATATCTTTTACAAGAGCAAAAGGAATATTCACATGTTCGCCATAAGCGGCTGAAAGTGGTCTATCAAACCAGAAGACACCTATTGGTACAAAAATAAGGAATATGACCCAATAGTTAAGATAGAATTTCACAAATCTTCTCAACAGGAAGCGTAGAATTTGCCCCCCCCGAATTAGCATTTAGCCTTTGAATCGGTATCTTGCCAAATTGAAACGTCAATCCAAATCCCGACAGAAACAGGAAGATGGCAACACACACTTTTCCCAGCAGAGCACAATGCCAAACGACACTACCATACTCAGGGTTTTCATAAAAAAGATGATGCACCAACATCGCACAGATAGCGATACCTTTCAAAATGGCAGTATCGTGCAATGTCAAATGAAATGAACGATGATTCATTTTCTCAATATTAAGAAATAAGTTACAACAAAGTAGCAGATGTTTTCGCAATGCAAAAATGTTTATGCGCTATTCATTAACAGCGCATAAACAAACCGAAATTCAATTTTTATTTTTCATAATGCTCCAAAAAGCGTTTTATCATAGCAACAACTTTTTGGTTTGACATCTTACAATGAGCCAACAACATTACTTCAATGACATCATTATCCACAAAATAATAGATAATATTGGGACCAGCCAAGACATGACGTACAACATGAGTCTTAGTAGAATACTCTCGGTCCAATCTGCCACTTTCAGGAAATTTCAATAATCCCTGAACCTTGGAAGTTATTTTGTCCAAGGTTCTTAAGGCTACAGTCCGCCCATATTCATTTCCGACATACTCGACTATATCGCCAAGTTGCCGAGAAGCAAGTTCTGACCATTTTATTTCCATCCCAACCTCTCCAACACAAGATTCTTTACTTCTGAATGAGGAATACCCTTACCTGCCTTATTCTCTGCGGAAGCATATTCGACCACTCGTTGCATCAAATCCTTAGGAAAGGCATGAGCCATTTTCTCAGCCTCAAGCTCATCCACAAATTCTCCTCTTTCAGCAACAATAGAAGCAGATAACTTTGCTATAAGCAAGACTTTATCCTCATCGCTCAAGTCTTTCACCTGATTCCAATAAGGAACAGCTCTAGATTCTGTTACATTACTTGTCAATAACATAATATATCCTTTTTAAAGTTTATTTACCGCAAAAGTAAAGTTTTTCCTTGAAACTTGCAAATATTTTTCTATATTTTTTTGAAACAACTGTATTTTTACTGATAAAAAACATAGATACCGATGAGTATCAAGACGATACTCACCAAGGTGCGCTTGGTGATTTCCTCCTTCAGCACCATATAGGACAGCAACGGAACGAAGACATATCCCAAGGATTCCAATATCGGCATATCCTTCAGCTTCACCCCTTTGCTCATGGCTGTGATATTGACGAGCAGCGAGCCGAAGAAGATGCCATAGGCTGTAATCACACGCCAGTTGAGCATGGAGCGAAGAAAGCTCCGATGTTCCCTGTCCGCACTCTTCTTCAAGAGCAGTTGACTGCAAGCCGACAGGAATATCCCTGTCACTACCAATATATAAAACAAAGTTATTTCTTCCATGTCAATACAACTAAACCTGAGATAATGATAATAGCCCCGAGGATGTTGTTGAGTGTGATAGTTTCAGCAAACATCCAATAGGAAATCCCCAAAGTAAACACGATGCAAATGCTCTTACATAGGAATGCCTTGTTCAATGGCATGAACGACAAGACCTTCTGCCACAAGACAGCATAAAGCCCCAATGTCCCTATCACACATCCGAAGTACAGGATATAGGGAATCGACAAGAAGTCGTGCAGCGAAGCCAACTTCGAGAAGATACCAGTGCAGGAATAGATGAGAAAAGCCGTGAGGAGAAGAAAAGTTCTTCTAATAGTACAACCTTTCATCTCAACCAAATATGATATATATTAGTAATATTTTCCTGTTGAAAACCATTCTTCTCATAGTAATGACAAGCCACAGTGTTGCACTTTTGAGTTGCTACACAAATTTTAGTTCCAACGTTAAAACGAGAGAGAAAGTCTTGCATCAATTTAGACCCAACACCTTTGCCTGACACATGGGGATTCACTGCAACGATACCGACATCCACCTCTTCCTTATTCCCTTTATAAGTAAGCATTCCCAAAACTTGCCCATTATCTTGATAAGCTAATACATCTGTTGCTATATCGCCAGATAAGGAACGTTCCATCCAAAGGCGATAAAGAGTCTCAAAAACAGATGGAGAAAAATTTCCATCCAAATGATACCGAGAATACTTGCCGCTTTCGTATGACAATTGAAGCAAGTCTTTAGTCATCGGTTCACCCAACAAAGAAATTATATTTTCCGAATGATGCTCAGGATGTGCTTTAATCGTTTGAGAATAAACAACCTTCTGATCTGCCAACAAGAACTTATCCGAAAGCCAAGATGTCGGCAATTCACAACCTTTCAAATAAAGCAAATCATAATCTTTATCCTTTGCTTCTCTTATTGCTTGCGAAAGTGATTGTTCGCTCAAATTATCAGATAATATAAGGTTACCAACCTTGATATTAAAATTCTCAGAGTCCCATTGTACAAGTTCTATCATTCTAAATCGTCTTCAAAATTACAAGTTTCACCGATGATAAATATCGGGCGACCTTTGACACGGTCATAAATCTTACCTATATAAATACCAGTGATACCCATCATCATGGTTATGATACCCACTGCCAACCAAATGGAGATAGTCATGGTTGTAAAACCTCCCACTTCTATCAGACCTAATGCCCATTTGACAAATGTATAAAAAGCGAAAAGTAAGGATAGAAGCACTACATAGAAACCAAATCGAAGCATCAAGCGAAGAGGTTTGTCAGAAAAACCTATCATATTATCGCTTGCAAGTTTCAAAAGTTTAAACAAATTATATGAAGACTTGCCTATTTCTCTTTCCGCATGAACGACGGGAAGATAATACTTTTTGAAGCCAACCCATTGAGCCATGATTGGAAAATAGCGGATGCTATCACCCATGGCAAGGATAGCATTCACTACCTTGCGATGATATATGCCGAAATTGGCCACACTTTTATCTTGTTTGGAATCTGTAAGAAACGAAAATACTTTATAGAATATGGTACTTGAAAGACGCTTCATAAAAGTATCCTGTCGTTCCACACGCTGAGCAAACACAGAATCGTATCCTTCCATGGCTTTGTGATAGAGATTAGGGATTTCCTCAGGCCTATCCTGCAAGTCACAATCCATGACCACGACCCATTCTCCAGAAGACTTAGACAATCCTGCCGTTATGGCATAATGCTGTCCGAAGTTACGTGAAAGATTCACGCCTTTCACATGCTTGTCTTCTTTGCAGATTCTCTTGATGACATTCCATGAGTCATCGGGCGACTGGTCATTGACCAAAATGATTTCATACTCATCTGTTATCGGAGCAACAGACACTGTTATTCGGCGAACCAGCTCATCGAGCATCTTCTCGCCTTTGTATATCGGGGAAACTATTGAAAGTTGCATTGTTATGTCTTTTTAGTTAGACTATCATTCAGAAAGACAATAATGGGGCAGACAGAATTCAAAATATACCTTTTTCAAATAGACTAACAACCATATTATCATTCATAGAAATAGTCATCAGCAGTTGTTTTTGTCGCAACCCTAAAATCCGCATCTCCCAAAGCACTCCTTATCAAACTTTTATCATTGGGCACATGAAGTACAGGCACATTATACTTATTATCTCTAAAAACCGGTAATTTATCCCATAAGTTCTTCACTTTAGTTGTAAATCCTGCTGCAGAATGAACACCTACCTTTGTATAAATTTCTGGATATACTACAATTATAGGAAAACCTTTGGTATTGATGGCATAATCTATCTCCTCTCGCAAGGCTCTGCTATATTTTGTTTCTGAGCTCAAAAACAAGACAACATTTGCTGATGCGTTCAATCTCTCGTGGAGTCTTGGCTTTAACGTTTGCTCCCAATCACTTCCGTCACGAACGGAATAAGTCTTGTTATGAGAATCAACAAAGGGAAAACTCGTATCAGCCGCTTTCCATGCTTTCAATAAATTATAATAGCAAAAATCCCTTGCAGCATATGCCCCTAAATTGTTCTGATTAAAAGGTTCTGCCACATAAAATGCACAGTAATTTCCTGTTCTATTAGCCATAATATTTTATTTTACATACTCTATATAATCAGAAAAAAAGTCGTGACCTATTTTTGCATCATCATAAATATAGTCAACATCTTTTATCTCTGCCTCAATTTGCATTTCTATTATACCATGAAAAGTACCTTGTCGTGAGCTAATATGCCACTCTAAGTTTATACTTTTGTTTTCATAGGGAGCCTTCACATAAAAAGGCTCCAACATAAATATGGTCTGAGGATTCATTGTATTAACATGTTGGAAAGCTGTATTAGTTTCCTTTACTACATACAACCTATTAATCTGTAAACTATGAACCAAACTAAGTTGATCTTTAATATTTGATTCCACGATAGAAACACCGTATTGTTTGCAAGTTACTTGAAATTCAATATTGTCAATCGCTACATTATTATTTTGAATAACCAACTGTATTGAAGAGTAAGAATGGTTTATTTCCTTACGAACAACTTGTACTTTAGCTATATTTACGTGTTTGAAAGGAGCAGTCACCAGACTCATTGACTCATGAAATTGCTTAACTGTGGCAAACGTTGAACCCATGTCAATATTTTTTAGTTTTTCAGCAATAAACTTGGTCTGTTTATATTGTGGACGCAGGGTGTAATCAGCAGGATTCAAAACAACCACATCAATTAGAGAGATACGAGTTTTCATACAAAAAGATAAAGATTTCTCTATTTCTTCATCCATAGGATTCGTTTGTTCATCGAATTCTATGAGCCTATTATGGTTGAAGTCAAATGGCAGTTGCCCATGAGGTATTCCTAAAGGCAAAACTATAAGGATTTGCTCCATTGATAAGCAATGCATGGCATAGCCCAATTCAAATGCAACATTTGGGTTAGGCAACAACTTGACTTTTTTCTTACCATTTTCTTCAGTTTCTATTCTGGTGATTGGTGTAATATCAGCAATAAAAACATCACATGCTTTTATCTTTTCGAGAATTACCTCATCCACTTTTTGTGATCCTACAACAGAACGTGAAGCTTCATCATACAAAACATCGACATTTTGGGTAGTCTCAAATTTCTTGGTTGAAGTTTTTATAAATGACCTCAAAATATCACTATTTTCAGGCACATCACTCTGCCAGGAGAAAAAGACTATAAAACTTGCATTATCTGTCATATATAGAAACATTTGATTTATCACCACCATAAACAACAACTGTGATTTTTCCTATGATCTGATCATTATACAAATCTAGGGTTGAAAGTATTGTGTGAAGTGATTCTTTATGCGTCAATCCAGTCCTGGATAATCCAGTTCCCAACAAAGGTATATAGCAATCCATTCCTTGCGATTGGCTATTGATAAATTCTATTAAAGAATGAAGAATAGAAATTAATTTTTCCTTCGTAGCATGGGCTGTATTGTGTTCATCAAATTCAGACAAAGCCAAGAGTAAGAAACTCGTATTATTGTTTCCTTGAAGCATAGCACATGTTCCTGCTACATAGTTTCTATGGCTTCCTCGTGGTCTGTCAACTGTTTCAAATCGCCCTTGTTTAGCATCGAGAAAATCAAATATTTTTTGTTCTATCTGCTCTGGAGTTATATGCATTTCTGCAGCATATTGCAACAACCACTTACCATGTATCGTTTTTTTGGAAACCAATGGATTTGGTACAGTTTGATCGTCAACAATCGTATCAAAGTGAGTGTTCACAGGTATCACGATAATTTTTTGTTGTTGAGAACGAGTATACCATGGTCTTCTCTGCGCCATTTTTAGTATATCTCCATACATTACACAAATTTTGGAAGAACCTCGTTTCCAAACACATTCCGTTTCAGAAAGCAACACCCATAAAATTGATAAAATCAGAACGACTAATACGATACATAGCAAAACCAATAATCTATCACAACTATCCGTAAAAGCCATGTCTTCCCAAGAAACAAATGCCTGCATTACAGAAAGTAGTCCAAACAAAACAGCCCATAAGTTTTTGGCAATTCTAAATATTTTTTCTATTTTTGACCGCATAATTTTTCTTATTTAGAAACCGCATTTTTAATATTTTGGTAATCCCAACATCTTGTTCCATCTGCCCCTAACGTATCAGAGGCAATATGTACACCTACGTTTTTAAGGCAATCTGGACATCGGCTTTTATCCACTTTTAAAAGTCCATTATAGATTACTACAATATTTTTAAGCTTACCATCCTTATAATCCTTCAAAGCCATTTCACACTCATAATCAACATAGCTACGATAATCAATGGTGTTACATGAAGAACTATAGCAATATGGAGAAAGTCCATATAATCCCTTGCAATAATTAGAACATAAAGCACAAGAGCCACTTCTAAGCCCTTTTGTATATTTGCCAACTATAAGGACAAAAGTCTTGCAAAGATTCAAGCGCTGTCTTAAAGAGTGTTTTATGCTACAATTATTAGAATTATCACTTGATGAAGTAAGGTCATGAACATCTGTAAAGTTTAAAGCCAATCGTTTACTATCATTCCATTCATGAAGTTTATCTATTAAATCTATATCGCCATCCCAATCACCAGCTAAGTAAGTCTTGGTGCGATAACTCATATCAAATATACCCATAGCTTGTTATATTGTAAGTATCCGTTCTACGCCTATTGCTTATCTAAAACAAAGCTGTAACCGTAAGTGTCCGAATCTTGGGGCACAAAGTATTTACTGCCTGAAAAACAGGCAGTTCATATAGTAACCACATTTTTCAAAAATGTCATTTTTATAATTATTTATAGTTTTTTGCCCCAGAGATGAGGCATGAAGCTGTCCACCGTACGGCTAGGAGACAACCCATTTGTTAAAAGGTCTTCCCAATATTCATAAGGATTAACATTGCATAACTTACAGCTCTGCGTAAGCGAATACGCAAAGGCTAAGTTTTTGGCAGCCTCATCGCTACCAGAGAACATGAAATTCTTGCGACCTGTAGCCAAGTCCCTCATGATTTGCTCGGCATAGTTGTTGTCTGCCCTATAGTTTCCATCCTTCGTGTAGAGCATGAGTCCTTTCCACTCTGCCTGGGCATAATGGATGGCCTTCATCAACATCTCGCCACACTCATGAGTCGCATTGTTCGCATATCGGGTCAAGTCTTGCAGGATGTCTCCTAAGATTGGAAGTATGTCTCGCTCTCGGTTTGCCTTGATGGTCTCGGGCGACAGCTTGTCTTTCTTGTATTGCTTCTCGAACTTGGAGATTACCTTTCTGCATCTGGACCCTTTGTCATATATAAAATAAACAAGGTTGGTCATTGAGGTACGAATGCCCCAGTGATAGCGGCTGCGAAGATGACGCTTACCATCGTCGCCTATCACAAACACATCCTCGACGGTCTCGTCCACAGCCAGATAAGGGTCTTGCAATACCCACCACCTATAACGTTCCTCCATAAACTCACGGATGCGTTTTAACACCAAGTTTATGTGAGTGTTCACTGTCTTGCGAGATATGTCCATGCCTATCTGATATTTCTGTGCACGTTGAGTTTTGTTCTCAGCCATGCCATTCAGATATTTGTTGAGTATCATGTTGGCGGTATAAACGGGACCTCTGTGAGCATTGCCCAGCACTGTCTTTGGCATCTTGGCCCAGACCTTCTTGCCTTTGACGTAGCATCTATGCAAGTGATTGACTATCTTGTAGAGCTTGGGCAAGGTGACCTCCCACTGCTCGAATGTCCGTTCACCATAGGAAGTACTAGTGGAGTCACACCCTTCGGGATAGAAATCATTATGGACGGTATCGTCCTCGTCAACCGGTCCATAGTTGCAATATTCCTCTGGACGAGGTATCGGCTCATAATCAGACTGGCCATAGTTGCCACGAGGTTTTATCGGTGCCTGAACTTGGGAGTCATCATCCACGTCGCCTTCCTCAGGGTTTATGGCAGGCCTTTGTTCATTTGAGAGTTTTTCACCACCTCCACCAAAGGCTTGGTCGGCCATCGACTTCAACTTTCTCTGGGCTGCGTCAAGTGCCTCCAGGGCCTCCTCCTTGGTGTCAAAAGTCAACGTGCCCGTCTTACCGCTACAGCTTGAGCCTGAAGAACCTGAGTTACCACTGGCTTTCTTACGCTTTTTAGCTTTCTGCAGCTCAGCTATCTTTGCCTCATACTCGGCAGCCATAGACTTCATCTTCTTCTCGTAGTAACCGACCATACGGTCGTGCTCCTCTGCGACGGCATTCCTTACAATCTCGTCAACATCCGACTTCTTTACCATGTCCGACGCTATCTGATTAAGCAGACGAAGTATCTCGCCATCCTTGTTGTCAAGCATAATATCTTTTGCTTCCATCTGTGATTTCAGTTGGGAGTTCTCCGATCTCAGCATGAGATTCTCTTGGGTTATATGTCTGCTTAATCTTTCTTCGTTCATGGCTACAAAAGTCCAAGTATCGCAAACTTCTTCTGTGTCTACAGGTTACATAAATTGGCATTCTCTCAAGATTACTGTAGTTTTACATTTTTTAGTAGTACTAAGTTTATCAAGCAGCCTCTCGAAGATAAACCTTGGCTACTACAGTATCCTCAAGTAAGACAACAAAATCTGCCCAACAAATATTGTACTTTTGCTTCTTGGTGTCAAAGATGGGCTTGACAAACTTGTATTCCTTGTCAAGTTTCTTCTCTGACAGTATATAACCATTGCGCTCATAATAAAACACTCGAAGTTGGCGGTGGTTCTTATGCATGAAAATGAACACCTTGCCAGAACGTGGGTCCTCGTTCAGTACATATTTTATGTAGCTCTCCAAGCCATCCCATTTATAACGGAAGCTCACATTACATTCACAATACATGTACTTCATTCCTCCTGTTAGGCTCAACATGGGCGAATCGTCATAAGGTGACTAACCACGGTTATCAAATCTGTCGCCGTTATTCCTTGGATGCGAACCTTCAAATCCGTAGGAGTCTGAATCGAGACTTCCTTGATGAAGGAGCTTGCATTAGGAGATGGCTTGTCACAAGGAAGGTCGGTGACTTCCAACTCGCCTGCATTAACTTCCTCAGCTGGAAGTTCAGAAAGGAACTTGTCTTTTTTCAACGCCTCGACCATCTCATAATAATCCAACATCCTCTCACGGCAGAAATCTGCCACTCGAATCTTTCCGGTTTTCTGAAGAGCACGGAACTCCTTTACATAATCTGTCAATTCCATTTTGCTGTGATTTTTAATTTAACCACCGCAAAGGTATCAACTATTTTCCTAAACACCAAATTCACCGTGACCCAGAATTCGGACACTTACTTTCCAACTTTCATCATCTAAGACAAAAACCTTAATAAAATAATAAAAAGCTTCTACTTGGGCTATTATTTGCTCACGAATTGTCATGAAATTATCCTTAATCGTCCAATTTGAGATTTATATAAACGACTACCTTTATTCTCAGTTTCTCGTTTTCTTTATCAATGAAACAAATTCTTCCCGAGAATAAATCATACCATCCACTTTTGTAAAATGGAAGCATGGATTTGCTATCTTCCTCACTCAAGACTCCTAAAAGTTTATTTCCTTGTTTATCTAATTCCACTTTGACATTCTTGGTATAATCACCTCTCATATAATTACCTCTCTTATCATCACCTCCCATATCAAGAGACAATTTTACAGAAGCACCAGGCACCAAGTCATTCCAAACTTCTAATGCGTCAAAATGATAAATATCTTCCAAAAAGCATTCTTTATAATATATACCCATAATCTATGTATTTTTAGTTATAACTCATTATTGACATCGGACTCCTCTTCGTCTTCTTTATTCACGTCAAATCGCTGTTCTATAGACATTTCACGGACTCTATCAAGCCATTCAACAATAGCACGAGGTGAGTTTTTATGTCCTTTCAATTCATTCCGTTCCATGGCTAACGCCATCAAGGAATACTCTCTTTCGAGAGAAGTTGAGAACACACCTTGATCATCGGTATTGATTGATACAGCTATGTTATGTGGTTTATATGGAGTATCTATCCCATAATTGAAGAAGCGTAAGATTGGATGTTGCTCATATCGGTCTATCTCGCCTATTTTATAGTTGGACGAAGGATTACACTCAATGGCAATATGCTTACGTTCTATCTTACTCATCAATTGCTCTTGTATCATCTCCAAAAGTTCGTAGAAGTCCTCTCGATAATCTACTGGTATTGTAAATGAATCCACCGATTGACTTATATCAGCAAAATTGCGAGCATGATACATATCATACAATTGTCTTGCATTGCTGTTTCGACTTGCCAGTTCTGCTCCTACATGATGATTCAATCCCGCATCAATCCACTGTTTCTCTATACCATTAGGCATTTCATCATAGAAATCAAAGTCTTTTCCAAATGTAGGTGAGTTACCTCGCAACAACCAAGATAGATAATAAGTCTCCACATCATCCAATTGCTCCCAATCAAAATCTGGCTCAGAGAAAATTCTGGAAACACGAGTTGATTTTTCCCAAAACTTTTCATCATACAAGTCTCTGAAATACTTATGAAACATCATTTCCAAAAAGCCAAGCAAAGAGGCTGAACCTCTAAGGCGAATACACTTATGATGCAACCAAGCAAAATTGTCGAGCAAAACTTGCTTGGTCTCACATATTGTATTATAACGCTTCTCATAATACTTTCGCACATCTGTACCAAGTGAAAGTGCATGCCCAAGACGGTCTCCACTACGTAACCCTAAAAATATAATAGCCTCTTCAACAGCTCTCAAGCCATCTGCCAAATCCAAGAAGTCCTCACCCACATGATAAGTAACATTCAAGTCATATGGTCTGTTGTACTCTGTGGAAAAGATTTCATGACCACGTAAAAACCTAAACGCCTGCGCAAAAACTTCTGGGCGAGTATATATCTCCGAATTAGCAGCATCAATTCCAACAACACGACCAACTAAGCTATCTCGATTTTCATTTTTCAAACGAAAATTATAGATTGCGAATGCCTTTCTTTTTACTTCTTGGCGCAATTCATTATGACGTATTGCCTTGTTGTCTTTATAAGACTCATCACGTTTCTTGATGAAGTGGAATATGATGGAACACTTGTCCTTACTATCCTCATCCAACGAGACATAAATATCTGATAAGGATTTCTCTATATCCTCAACTGTTTCTTTTGGAACAATTCTTGCCTCTACATATCGATTCTTAGAATGCCCTATAAAGTCCTCAACTGCCGCCTTGTAAAGAAGTGAATAATGCTTTTG
The DNA here is from genome assembly GCA_002451555.1 of Candidatus Segatella albertsiae. Lineage (GTDB taxonomy): Bacteria > Bacteroidota > Bacteroidia > Bacteroidales > Bacteroidaceae > Prevotella > Prevotella albertsiae. The sequence goes on along the minus strand of DKCU01000154.1, from coordinate 8,120 downwards.
GAGAATAAACTCCGTCTTCAATTTTTCATAGTTTGCAAAATTCGCAAAACCGACTCGTACATTCAACTGTAAAATTGCATGTCTAAAATGGTCTTTATATGTCAAATAAGCATAAAATAAAGTCGGGAAATCCGAATCCACATAATCATTGGAATATATCTTATGAAAGCACTCATACATGAGTTTTCGTTCCGAAGCCATGACCAAGGTAGCAACAGGATACTTTCGATAGTATTTTACAGGAACATAATCAAGCAACATACCGTGTTCAATATCATGTCTTGCAACCGTATATTTTAAGGCCTTATCCTCGGCACTTTTGTAACTACACTTCACTAATGAATCGAAAGTAGGGGCATTATCATCCTTGGTTCCTGGTTGCCTTCCCTCCAAGAAGTCCGATAACTCTGCCTTGGTAATTGGATTATTATGACATCCAACCACACCAGCAAGATAATATCTTATGACGGCAGCCTTCCGTACTTTTTCATACAAGTGGGAGTCCCATTCAGTATCCTTTCTATTCTCTGCCACCTTATCAAATATTGCACGCATGGACATTACGTTATTCATCAGACAAATCCAACTGATGTCCAAATTGTACGAAGAGCCTTTCAGGTGCATGTGTAATTCTGCCATTGGTTTTTTGAACAAGGCATTTAGTTCCTTACAGTTATGCCCTAGATAGGCATCCCAGTCAAAGTATTTTCGTTCATATCCATTTGTTAAGTCATGAGAAGCTAAGAATGCTGTGGTAAACAAATCCTCACTAAGTTGAACTGTCAAGCCATGCCACCTCAACAAAGAACGATAGTTGCATATCGGGTCACCATCTTTCACCAACAGAGTCTTGGATGCAAAATACAGAAGCATATTGAAAACAGAATCACCCTTATGGAACTTTAAAGGCAAGCAATCAACATCTGCCACCATCCATTTTCCCATAATAATTTGCCCTATCATCATAAGTTGGTCAAGAGAATAACTATCCTTGTCCACTTGCGTCAGAAGTTTCATTACTTGCGACTCCTCACATTCTGCATCCAAATGTTTGGGATCTATGTTTTTGGACAAATCAAGAGCTGTAAGAATATCATCACCCTTTATCTGGCTAAACATCGCTCTCAACGCCATACTTAAATCTTCCATAATAATTGATTTTTGTTATTAGTTTAATAATCCTCTGATTTCTTCCAAGCTCAACTTGCCACTCGCAGCATTGAACATATCTATCGTCTGGCGTTTCTTCTCCTGCAACTGCAAGACTTTCTCTTCTACTGTATCCTTGCAAACAAGGCGAAACACCATCACATTTTTCTTTTGTCCCATTCGATGGGCACGAGCAAAGGCTTGATCTTCCACAGCTGGGTTCCACCAATCATCCAACAGAATGACATTGTTTGCTGCCGTCAAATTCAACCCCACTCCTCCTGCCTTCAAACTAATCAGAAAGACAGGTATAGTTTCATCTTTTTGGAAATGATCTATTGGCGTTACTCTGTCACGAGTCTCTCCGTAGATTTTCTCGTATCCAATTGCTCTTTCTTCCAAGATTTGTTCCATCTGTTCCAAGGCACCTACAAATTGAGAGAAGACTAACACTTTTTCGCCTCGCTGTACAAAATCTTCGATGCAATCCAAGGCCGTCTGCAACTTTGAAGAGACAAATGTACCCACACCTTTATACAAGGACGAGGGAAGCAACTGGGGCGAAACACAAGCCTGTCGCAACCGAAGCAACCCTTCCAAGGCTATGCTCTCAATTCTTCCGCTCACACCATTTTGCAATGCCCTCAAAACCATCCTATGGACTTGATCGTAAAGACGACGTTCCGCCTTAGACATCACTACATAGATTGTTTTCTCTATCAACTCTGGCAAATCCTTCAACACTTCCTCCTTTGTACGTCGCAGGATGAATGGCTTCAAGAACTTTCTGGACAATTCCAAAAATGAGTCATCGCTCTTCGACTGGCATTGCTTGCACATGAAGGCATAAAGTGCTTTCATCTCTGGCATCAAAATCATAAAGTGAGACCAGATGTCATCAATACTATTCTCTATGGGAGTACCAGTGAGAATAATATGGTGTTGAGCGTTCAAAGTCTTGATGGCCTTGTACTTTTGGGTATCCCGGTTCTTGATAATCTGTGCCTCATCAATGACGATGGTGTCATACTCCACCTTGTTGTAAACATCTATATTCAAACGCAAAATGTCGTAGGAGACTATCAAAAGTCGTTTGCTTTTGTCAGGGATATGAAGTTGTATGCCTATATCATCTTGGCATGTAGGAATGAACCTCAAGGCTTCACTTAGCCAATTATAGACCAAGGAAGTCGGTGCTATGACCAAATGGGGATTGTCAGTTTTGCCAAGACTTAAAAGATGTGCTAGCACCTGAAGTGTCTTGCCCAAGCCCATCTCATCTGCCAGCAAACAGCCATGATGATTTTTGCGCATGGTGGCTAACCAAAACACGCCTTCCATTTGGTAGGAGCGTAATTGAGCCGTTACTCCCTGTTTTATACGAATTTCCAACCTTGCTTTTTCTTGCCCTGAAAGAGCTATTGGCTTTCCATAGATTGCCTTCCAGTCAAAGTATGGCAAGACTTTCGTGATTGCCGCAGGCTTTTCCTTGATAATGTCTCTCGACCTAAAAATGCCCAACTGCCCCTTGGATTCGACATAATTTCTGCCTTTCAAGTAACTGTTCAACATTTGGTCTATCATGATGCTTTCGGGTTGGGAATCACTTTCGTCGACAGAGAACCATTCTATACCAGACGCATGATGATGCAAATGAACTTGCGCTGCTGGACCTTTTGTTTTCTCAACAAAAACTTTCCAGCCTTTTTGGGCAAGGCTACTTAAAAAATCCATATCATAGCCATCAAGTGTCATCTCTCCTTTTTCCCAGTCAATCCCAGAATGTAGATTTGCCAAAAACTTGACCTCGCTTGCTTTGTCTCTCTGTAGAAGTTCGCCATCCGCCGTCAAGTAAGGGCAATCATTATATTGAGGATAGAAGGAAGTGATCGCATCTTGATATACCAAGCGTATCTTAATATTTTTGTTCCAGTTGACGATGTTGGTGATGTATAGTTCACCTCCCAAGAGACGACCTATTGAAAGTGGTTGTCTGCATGACAGTGGAAGGACAGGCATGATTTTCTTGACCGAACCCTTTCCATTAGCCTGAACCCCTTTCCAAGGATTCTTTCCAAGCAACTCCTGCACTTTTGCATTCTTCAATGCCTTTCCTACCAATCGGAAAGGCTGACTGACCATTCCCATCTGATTCATCAAAGGAATGAGGCATCGCGACTCTGGGATGCAACTCTGCGCCAATTCCTCCATATCCACCTTCCTGATAAAAGGGGACAAGGACTTGGTATGATTTCCCTGGCAGACTTCTATCCTCAACTCCAACTGGCGAGGAGAGGGATAGACCTCATATATGCAAACACAACGAAACAAAGGCATCTCTATTGGTAATAAAAGGTAAAGCTATCCACCATCTTTTGGATGAGACGCTTCTTAAACTCTTCGGTGCATCGAGTTTGGGTGAGTTCTAAATTCCATTCCTTGATGCGACCTCTAAAGTTAAAGTGATCGATGCGACAATCGCCGCCACATACATATCTCAACTTGCAATCGTGGCAATTGGATATGTTCTCCACAGCCGTGTTTTCCAAGGCTTGCTTACCTTGCAGAAGCAAGTCTTTTATCGAGTCGAAATTTACATTGCCATAGCAATCCACCTCATGAACTCGATTGCAGAAATAAACATTGCCATTAGATGCAATGGAAAGTCCACCAAAGCCGCAATTGCGAATCTTCACATTTGGTTCGTGCCCCTCGATGAAGTTGGCATAGCCAGCGGTTGGATCCACGTATCGTTCTATGGCATCTATCTGCTCATAATACTTTCCATTCTCCTCCTCAGAAAAGTTTTTTCCTCGTCCAGGGAGCATTTTTTTTGTCAGTTTGAAAAACACCTTGTCACCAACCTTGTCCCTTATGCTATCCACAAAACACTTATATTCATCCGCCGTAGATAAGTTTTCCCAAGTGAATGTTGTTGCCACGGATGTCTTCACCCCAATTTCCGCAAAGGCGCAGACTGTATCCACCACCTTTTGGAAATGATTCTTTCCACGCACCTTGGCGTTGTCTTGTTCCGTCACTCCATCGATGCTAAACTGAATCTCATCAAGGAAAGGCTTCATCCGCAGTATCCTATCCTGTGTCCACAGCAGTCCATTGGACAAGACCGTGACTTTCAGACCTATCTGATGAGCATGGATGACAACTGCCTCAAACTGGGGATACATAGTAGGCTCACCACCCGTAAATGTTACGAATTCTCCACCTGCCTGTTTGAAATCACTTAACACCTTCTTCCACTTCTCCAAGGACAACTCATTGGAGAGTTTGGTTCCTGCATTCATGAAACAATGAACACAATGCAGATTGCAGGCATTGGTAAGATAAACATTTAGGTATTTGGAAGCATTGTTGACTGTTGCTTGGGGAGCTTGTCCTACAAGGGCGAATTCTCTGGCATAGATGAAAGAAAAAAGCCTCAACAAATCAGAAGAACCGTTTTCCTCCAAGGCCGTTTCATAAACTTCCCCTATAGTCTTTCCTTCAACAAGTTGGTCAAAATATCTTTTTTGGTTGTCATTATACAAAACAATCCAATTTCCCATATCAACAGAAAGAACCAAAGTTTTGTCCTCGCATGGAATCAACGTTATATCTTTTGGGAAACAAAGGATGTCATCCGCTTGATAACTACCGTTTTTTTTCGTACTCATAAACTAAAAGATGAAGGAGGATGCTTTGGCGCATGCCACCAAAACATCCTCGGTGGAAATTAGTTCTGGTTGACATCGCAACGCTTGAAGCAATACATTGCCCCTACACGTTCTGTGTCGAAGGAACTTTTCTCCTCCCATGAAAATGAAATTTTCTTCTTCATTTTTTTAAAGCTTTAAATTTAACATGTTAATTAACACTTATCTAATTCGACTTCGCAGAGACGAGTGAGAAACCTCACTCCCTCGTTGACATCTATCAAAGATACTATCTCATTTGGGGAATGCATATACCTGCAAGGTATGCTCAACAAAGCTGTCTTCACTCCCTTGCCAGACACTTGCATGAAGTTAGCATCCGTACCCGTTGGACGCGCTATAGGCTCTATCTGATATTTTATATTATTCTCTTTAGCCAAATCTATCATACTTCTCCCTATCGCAGGTTCGACATTTGGTCCCTTGGCTATCACTATGCCACCACCCAATTTTATCTCGCCACTTTTTTGTGGAGAACAGGTTGGATAATCCGTAGCATGAGTTACATCAATGGCTATGCCATAGTCTGGCTCAATGGACATGGTTGCCGTCCTTACGCCACGTGCCCCAAGTTCTTCTTGCACGGATGCCACAAAATATACATCCATTGCAGGTAGTTTGTTCCTCAAGGCTTCCGCCACCTTAATTAAGGTGAACAAGCCAACCTTATCGTCCAAGGATTTGGATATCCAAGTCTCTCCATGGAGTATTGTTGGCTGGGTCTGATAAGTAATGTAATCACCTACTTCCACCCTACTTTCTGCTTCTTTTTTATCCTTTGCTGCTATATCGATCCACAAATCCTCTGCATCATAATCCTTTGCCTTGGCTTCACGGTCTTGAAGATGTATCGGCTTCTTGCCAATAACTCCTAACACCATTCCTTTGTCATTGTGGATTTCCACTCGTTGTCCCAAAAGGAGATTGGTGTCTATACCTCCAATTTCCTGAAAATAGATGAAACCATTGTCATCTATATAGGTAACCATCATGCCCACTTCATCTGCATGAGCTGCTAACATCAACTTTTTGCTTGATTTTCCTCGTTTGATGGCAATCAAGTTACCATAAGCATCACGACTTATCTCATCCGCATAGTCCTTAAAGTAGTCTGCCACTTTTTCTATAATGGCAGATTCACTACCTGATGGACTTGGTGTTTGCAACAAATCAAACAACAAATTGTCTTTTGGATTGTTCATATTTAGTAATTACTAAAACTTACAATGCAATACTAATTAAGCATTCCTTAGGTTCCTCAAATCTCAGTTTTAGCTCTGTGATTCAAGTACTTAGAGAATTTCATACTATAATATTTCATAATTTTTCATCCTCACTTCTAGTAAAAGAGTAAGGTTCATAATGCAAAAATAAGAATAATTTATGGATATTGCAAGTTTTGTTTATATCTTTTAACAGTAAGATTCTTCTCAGCCTACCACAATTTAAACTAACAATTGCAAAATTGCAACTAATGTGCCACTTTCACAAACTCACATTCCACGGTGCAAGCCATGGCCATCAGCCCATCTATCACCACCACGAAACGCTTGTTCTTTCCCCCCTTCACTCGTTGGTAATACCCCTCGATGCCGGCAAGTGGACCATCGCCGATGACAACCTTGGCATTCTGCCGCAGTTGCCCCATCGCCTGAGGAGCGAGAAACTCGGGGTTGTCATAACCACCCGACTCGTAAAAACGGATGAAGTCATCCATCTGTCTCTGTGGTACAACTATCGGCGATAAAGGATTCAAGATGAACTGGAGGATATCAAGCCCTTTCTTCACCTTCATGATGCCATTGTAGCTGTCATGCACGAAGACGAAGTTGTGGAGAGCAGGCTCCTCCCATGTCACGATTTTGCCCTCACGAATCTCCTGTCTCGTCTTCATCGGAATGAAATTCTCTATATTGAGAGCATCCAAGAGTGCCTTAGCCTTCATCTCACGGCGATAAGGAGAGCTCATCGCATACCACAAGATTTCATTGGGATCGTGTACTAACCTCATACCACTTTCTGTTTATTTTCCAATTGCTTTTTTCTCTTCATCATCTCCATCAAGTTTTTATTCGCATTCAAGCATAGACCCAGCAACATACAATATCCCATGCCCTTACCAGAGAGCCAAGAGGAGTCGGCTGTCTGCTCGATGGCGAGGCAGCAGAAGGTAATCATCGCCACACGGTAGTACTTCATATCGACGATTCGGTCGATGGCAGCAAGACGGCGTTTCCAAAACCAGCAGAAGAAGAACACACCCACCATACCAAACTGGGCCAATGTAGGGTAATAGGCATCGCAGATGAAACCGCCACCTTCGTCCAATCCCCAGATACCATTCAGGTTATACTTATAGTACAAAGGGGAATAATATCTCCACGCACCATTACAAGCGAAGGTTCCCATGCCAGAGCCAAATGGCCAGTAATCAACGAGCATTCGGAGAGATGTCTTATAGGTCATAGGACGAGCCAATGCTTCATTGTCCAATCCCGACACATAGTAAGCGTCGAAGCGAGTCCACGTCACCATCAAGATAATCGTCACCACCAAAGCGCAATATATCATGGTCTTCGGCGACTTGAAGTTCAAGCGGCTTTTTAGGAAGAATATAAAGGCGATGAAGCAAACGACCTCTCCCATGAACTTGAACTTCGGAGCCAACATACCCGTCAGTACCAAAGCCAAGGCAATATAGCGATTGCGCTTCGTGTTCTCCGTGAAGAGATACCATGCCATTCCCGTACATATCGCCAACTGTCCCAAGACAGGGAACTCCGCCTCCACTTGGCTATCCAACGTCTGCGGATGATATACAATCCAAGAACCGAGTGTAAGCACCATCGTTGCCAACATCCATTTCTTCTGACTTTTCGTAAACCGTGGATTCAATATCCAAGTACAGAAGACGATGGCGTAAGGACGAACCTCCTGCATCAAGTCGAGCCATACCGCATCGGCGACATTGGCACCGAAGAGCAAGGAATAGACGGTATAGAAGGCTATCAATCCCAAACATACCATAAACTCCTTCCAAGGAGCCTTGTTGAGACTGCGGTTGCTATACATCATAAAGGTGTAAAGCAACAAGACACCAGTCATCACCTCATCCACGCTGGAGAAACCAGGCAGGTCATTGTAGGCGATACAGGTAGGGAAATAAATCATCCAATAAAGGGTGAAAAAACGAGATATATTGTTCATTTTAGGAAGTATTGAATGTTGAGTGTTGAATGTTGAATGAAACTTTCTCAG
>DKCU01000162.1 GCA_002451555.1 Candidatus Segatella albertsiae | reverse complement strand
TCGTAAAGCAGCTCGGCGCCGATCTCATCGTGGGTAGCGTACAGGAGAGCATCGACAAGGGACGTGTGAAGGAGGAGACTGGCTACTATGCTTCTCGCAACAAGCTCCAGACCACTACCCTGCTCGACACCTTGGAGGAATACAAGTTTGATGCCGCCATCGGTGGTGCCCGAAGAGACGAGGAGAAGGCTCGTGCCAAGGAGCGCTTCTTCAGTCATCGTGACGAGTTCGGACAGTGGAATCCTAAGAACCAGCGTCCTGAGCTCTGGAACATCTTCAACGGCAGAAAGAACATGGGCGAACACTTCCGTGTATTCCCTATCTCCAACTGGACCGAGATGGATGTTTGGCAGTATATCTATCTGGAGAACATTCCGATGCCATCCCTCTATTTCACCCACGAGCGCGAGGTATTCAACCGTGACGGTCAATGGTTAGCCGCCCTGCCATGCATCAAGCGCAAGCCTACAGAGGAAGTAGTGAAGAAGCTCGTTCGCTGCCGCACTATCGGCGACATCACCTGCACCGGTCTGACTGAGTCGAAGGCGACAACCGTAGCCGATATCATCGACGAGATTGCATCCACCCGCGTAACAGAGCGTGGAGGCAGAGCCGACGACAAGCGAAGCGAGACCGCCATGGAAGACCGTAAGAAGGCGGGATACTTCTAAAAAGAAGTGAAGAACGAAGAGTGAAGAGTGAAGAATTCGTCACCTTCATAGGCGAAAGCCAATTCAACATTCAACATTTAACACTTAACATGAAGAAAAGATGGAATCTACAAGAGGATATTTAGATATGGAGTTGCTCCGCTTCTCTACTGCGGGCAGCGTAGATGATGGAAAGAGTACTTTGATTGGACGATTGCTCTATGATAGCAAGTCGATTTTCGAGGACCAGTTGGAGGCTGTGGAGGCTGCGAGCAAGAGCCGTGGCAACGAGGAGGTGAACTTGGCACTACTGACCGACGGTCTGCGTGCAGAACGAGAGCAGGGCATTACCATCGACGTGGCTTACCGCTACTTCGCAACCCCTAAGCGCAAGTTTATCATCGCCGACACCCCGGGACATATTCAATATACACGAAACATGGTGACGGGTGCCAGCACCGCCGACCTGAGCATCATACTCATCGATGCTCGCCATGGCGTACTGGAGCAAACCGTGCGTCACAGCTACATCTCATCACTGCTCGGCATCCCTCATATCTTGGTGGCTATCAACAAGATGGACTTGGTTGACTTTAGTGAAGATGTATATAACAAAATCATCGCCGACTACAAGAAGATGGCGGAATCTCTCGACATCAAGAACGTGGTCTTCATCCCTATCAGCGCCAAGGACGGCGACAACGTAGTAAACAAGAGCGACAAGACTCCTTGGTACGACGGACCTACCCTCTTGAACTACTTGGAGACCGTGCCAGTGGGTCACAAGACAGTGAGCGATTTCTTCCGCTTCCCAGTGCAGTACGTCATCCGTCCTATCAGCAGCCAATTCCCAGACTATCGTGGCTACGCAGGAAGAGTAAGCGGTGGCATCATCCGCCCAGGCGATAAGATTCGTGTATTGCCATCGGGTACCGAGAGTACCGTGAAGAGCATCGACTTCGTGAAGGATCATCTTGATGAGGCTTACGCACCAATGAGCGTCACCCTGACCTTGAACGACGACATCGACATCTCCCGTGGCGACACCTTGGTGAAAGCCGACGAAAAACAGCCACAGATAGAGCAAGACATCACACTGGATGTTTGCTGGTTCAATGAGCGCCCAGCCGCCGTACGCAACAAGTACGTCATCCGCCAGGCGACCTTCGAAACCCAAGGCTTGATACGCAGCATCAACTACCGCCGCAACATCAACACCCTAGAAAAGGAGGAAGGCGTAACGGAACTGAAGATGAACGACATCGCCGAGATTACCATCCACACCGCCAACCCATTGGTATTCGACAAATACACGGAGAACAAGGTGACGGGCAGCCTCATCTTCATCGACCCAGATACGAACGAGACCGTGGGAGCAGGATTGATTAAATAATTTACTATTATGCCGAACAAGATACAAGATACGAAAGAGCTAGCCGAGGCTCTCGAAATAGAAAAAGTAGAGGACAAGGAGGAGCGCTTGAGAGGACTCAAGGCGCTTGTTCCTGAACTCAATAAGAAATTCAGCGATGCGCCTGCCGAGGATATTGTCGGTTATTTCCTTGAGGCATTCAAAGGGCGCATCGCTCTTTCTTCCTCCCTCAGCATCGAGGACCAAACGCTCACCGACATCATCGTGAAGACGGACAAGTCGGCTCGCATTTTCACCCTCGACACAGGGCGTCTCTTCCCTGAGACCTACCAGCTCATCGACAAGACCAACATGACGTATGGAATCAACCTAGAAGTCTTCTTCCCGAACTATGAGGCGGTACAGAAGATGGTACGTGAGGAGGGCATCAACCTCTTCTACAACTCCATCGAGAGTCGCCATCGCTGTTGCCAGGTACGCAAGTTGGAACCTCTTAAGCGCGCGATGCAGGGACTGGACGCATGGATTTGCGGTCTGAGAAAGCAGCAGAGCGTCACTCGCAAGGACATGCAAGTAGTGGAATGGGACGACATCCACAACCTCATCAAGGTGAACCCACTCATCAACTGGAGCGAGGAAGATGTGGAGCAATATGTCAAGAAGCACCATGTGCCTTATAACAAGTTGCAAGACAAGGGCTACCCTAGCATCGGTTGCCAACCTTGTACAAGAGCCATCAAGCCTGGCGAGGACATCCGTGCAGGAAGATGGTGGTGGGAATCGCCAGAACATAGAGAGTGCGGCTTGCACCAAAGAAGCTAAATTAAGTGAAGAACGACGAGTGAAGAAGCGACGTTCGACGAATGAAGTGAAAGTCAATTCAAATGTTCACGAAGAAAGCGTATGAAAAATTTAATCATCAATATCTTTGAGGCAGCAGCATTCTTGTTGCTAGGATTAGGAGTTAGCTTGTTAAGATAGGACAACTAAGATAGGACAACTAATGGATGCACCGAAGGAGAAATGACATTTGTCTTAACTCCTTAACTCCTTTAATCCCTTTAACTCCTTTAACTCCTTAACTCCTTTAACTCCTTAATCCTTTAACTCCTTAACTTCTTAAATTTCAAAAGCAGAAGCGTATGAACTACAGAATAGCAAAAGACAAGATTGCAGGACAGTTAATGTTCCTTCTGACCATCGCCTCCATATTCCTGGTGATAGCCATGGCGGTGGGGTTGTTTATCAAGTCGGAGCCGATATTGAGCCAGTACAGTCTGTGGGACCTTCTCACAGAGAGCAGCTGGCGTCCAAACGACGGTCAATTCGGCTTTCTTCCATTCCTCGCAGGCACATTTTGGTGTACGGTATTAGCCATCGCCATAGCCCTTCCAATCTCGCTATTCATGGCGATTTACCTCACGGAGTATGCTCATCGCAACATCAGGAAATACGTCTATCCTTTACTCGACATATTGGCCGGTCTTCCTTCAGTCATCTATGGCGTATGGGGCACATTACTTATCGTGCCATGGATTTCAAAATTTGTCGCCCCGCTCTTCACTGACTTTTCTTCAGGATATACAGTCCTGGCTGGAGGTATCGTGCTGAGCGTGATGATAATCCCGCTGCTCGTCAGTCTCTTCATGGAGATATTCGACAATGTGTCTAAAGAGCTACGAGAGGCATCTTTGTCGTTGGGAGCGACGGGGTGGCAAACCGTGAAATATGTCGTACTGCGAAAAGCTAGACCAGGAATCATTGCGGCTGTCGTGCTGGCATTGAGCCGAACGTTGGGCGAGACTATAGCTGTATTGATGGTTTGCGGAAACCTTTCCATCGTACCAAACAGTTTGCTAGACGCTTGCTACCCGATACCTGCACTCATCGCCAACAACTATGGCGAGATGCTCTCCGTACCGATGTACGACAGTGCATTGATGTTTGCAGCCTTCCTTCTCTTCTTTGTTGTGGTGATACTGAACCTGGGATCGAGAATCGCACTTTTAAAGGTAAAAAAGTAAAAAGGTAAAAAGGAAAATGTCTATGAAATACTTAGAAGAAAAAATCATAAAAGGGCTGATGCTTGCTTCGATAGGAATCGTGGCATTCTTCGTGGTGAGCGTCATTTGGACCATCTTCAAGCGAGGACTTCCCGTTCTCTCTTGGGAGATGGTGAGTGAGTTGCCTAGCGGCGGCTTCTACCTCGGCGGAAAGGGAGGCTTTCTCAATGCCATTATGGGAAGCCTCTACATCGTTGGTGGAGCAACCTTGCTCGGTCTGCTCATCGCCCTACCCGTGGTATTCTATATGAATGTATATCTGAAGCCCACATCTAAGTTTGGCTACGTCGCCCGCCTTGCCTACGATACCCTCTTCGGCATTCCAAGCATCGTATATGGCTCTTTCGCTTTCACCATCATGGTTTGGCTCGGCATACGCACATCGCTTGGCGGAGGTATCCTCGTCACTACCCTACTTATAGTTCCGATATTGATCCGCTCGATGGACGAGGTAGCCAAGACCATTCCGCAAGAAATCCTAGACAGTTCCTATAGCTTGGGAGCCACCAGAATCGAAACCATCGGCGTGGTGCTGCGACAGATTGCTCCCGCCATCGCCACTGCCACTCTGCTCAGTATCGGAAGAGCCATTGGCGATTGCGCTGGAGTCATGTTCACCGCTGGCTTCTCAGACCATATTCCTCATGGGCTCAACCAACAGGCGGCAACATTGCCTCTGAGCGTATTCTTCCAGTTGAGCGCTCCACAGGAGAATGTCCAAAACAGGGCTTATGCCGCAGCCGTGGTTCTTACCCTCATCGTTTTGGTATTGAGTTTTGGAGGTCGTTACGTGATGAGCCACTTCTCGAAGAATAAAGTCTAAAGAAGTTAGGAGTTAAGAGTGACAAGTAAGGAGTTTTTAGTTAGAAGTTGTAATTGACATTGAGTATGATACATTATATAATAGCAGACAACCAGGAACTGACACGAGAAGGTTTGAAGGCCATCATCAAGTCGAAAGCACCTGGAGACATCAGCATAGCTGACGACAAGACTGAGTTAATCATCCAACTCAAGGAGTTTACCGAGAGCATCATCATACTGGACTATACCCTGTATGATTTTGCCGACGCCAACAGTTTGTTGATTACAGCCGATAGGTTTAGTAAGTCACAATGGATATTGATTTCAGACGACTTGACGACGGATTTCATCGCCCAGACATATTATTCCAGTAGGAACATCAGCATTCTGTTCAAAGATTCTCCAATCAACGACTTGGTCAATGCCATCAGGTCGGCGCAGGATGGCAGCCGATACATTTCGCAACGTGCCACAGAGATATTACTATCACAAAGACAAAAAGATGAAGTGGAGACCAATCTGACTCAAACAGAGATAGAGATTCTGAAAGCAATATCACAGGGAAAGACCACCAAGGAAATTGCCAACGAACGGTTCTCCTCCATTCATACCATCAACACGCATAGAAAGAATATCTTTAGAAAGATTGGTGTCAACTCAGCTCACGAAGCCATCAAATATGCTTTTCGCTCAGGACTTGTTGACACAAGTGAGTTCTACATATAAAAAGTTAGAAGTTAGGAGTTAATCATTCGCTATCCGAAAGAAACTCCTAACTTCTAACACCTAACTATTTTAAAGTTTATTTCCTTCCTTAGGGAAGATGACAGTAGGCTTGAATGTCTTTGCCTCCTCGAAGTCCATGATAGCATAAGCTATGATGATAACTGTATCGCCTACCTGAACCTTGCGAGCAGCAGCACCGTTCAAGCAGATGCAACCGCTACCACGCTCACCCTTGATGATATAGGTCTCAAGGCGCTCACCGTTATTATTATCAACAATCTGAACTTTCTCGCCAGCAATCAAGCCAGCAGCATCCATCAAGTCCTCGTCTATCGTAATACTACCCATATAGTTCAAGTTGGCTTCCGTCACCTTCACACAATGGAGCTTACTCTTCAATACTTCAATCTGCATAATTCGTTATCTATATTATGATCCTTTTGTACGTGACATTATTATGATCCTATTGCACATGACATGCAATTATCCCTTGTACTTGATATGGTCGATGAGACGAATAGGTGTCTTGCCACAATATACAGTAATGCAGCCAACGACATAGTCGCTATCCTCCCATGACTCCACATCCTGCAAAGAGTCGCCATCGACAATTTCAAAATACTCGACTTCCAAGCCATCCACGGCATTGATGTCAGCCACCACCTTGTCATGAGTTTCCTTCACGGTATGTGACTTGGCATAATCCAAGCTAGCCTTCAGAGCCTTGAAGATGTTAGGCGCAATGGCACGTTCGTCGGCAGCCAACAAAGTATTGCGGCTACTCTTGGCAAGCCCATCCTCATCACGCACGATAGGGCATTCCACAATCTTGACATCACTGCCTATATACTTCACCAGTTGTTTGATGACCGCAATCTGCTGCCAGTCCTTCTCACCAAAGTAAGCCCTGGTAGGACGCACGATATAGAAGAGGCGGCTCACCACCTGACAGACACCATTGAAATGTCCAGGTCGCTTGGCACCCTCCATCACCGTAGAGACAGGAGGGAACTCAAAATGACGCTCATCCTTGACAGGATACATCTCCTTGACAGAAGGAGCAAACACATAGTCAGCCCCACAAGACTCCAAGAGCTTGCAGTCAGCATCAAGAGTACGAGGATAACGATCCAAGTCACCTTGATCATTAAACTGAGTAGGATTCAAGAACACCGAAACAACCGTTACGCCATTCTCCTTTACACTGCGCTTAACCAAAGAGGCGTGACCCTCATGAAGCGCACCCATAGTTGGTACGAGACCGATTTCCTTACCCTCCTTGCGAATGTCGAAAAGTTCATTCTGGAGGTCAACAATCTTATTGAATACTTTCATCGTTAATCAAATTTCGGGGTGCAAAATAACAACTTTTTTCTGAAATAAGAAAAAAATATCCTAAAAATATGCCTTTTAAGGGGGTGATTTCTTGGATTTCTTGAAAAAAAGGGGGATTTCTGAGTTTTTTTTTGTACCTTTGCACGTAATTCGAGAAGAACATAATGTAAATTCGAGAAGAATAAAGAACATATTATGGCAAAGAAAGTATTATTCATCAATCAGGAGATAAATCCTTATGTAGCCGAGAGCCACATGTCTATCATGGGCAGAGAGTTACCTCAGAAAATGCAAGAAGCAGGTTTTGAGATTCGTACATTTATGCCAAAATGGGGCACAATCAATGAACGTCGTGGTCAATTGCATGAGGTTATACGCCTCTCAGGAATGAACCTTATCATCGACGATACGGATCACCCACTGATCATCAAGGTTGCCTCCATTCCGACAACTCGTCAACAAATCTATTTCATCGACAACGACGACTACTTCAACAACAGGAAAATGGGCGTGGACGAAAGCGGTGTCGATTATGCCGACAACGGCGAGCGTGCCATCTTCTTTGCAAGAGGCGTGCTGGAGACCGTGAAAAAACTCCGTTGGCAACCTGACGTCATCGTCTGCCAAGGTTGGATGGGCGCAGTAGTACCTTTCTATATCAAGACCGCCTATGCCGACGAGCCTTCTTTCGCCGAGTCAAAGGTCATTTCATCTATTTATTCCTATAACATGAAAGGTGACCTGGGCGACAGATTCAAACAATGCGTGGAATACAGAGACGCAAAGGCTGATCTCTTAAAGGACTACAAGGACGATTTCGACCTCATCGAACTTGCCAAGATGGCCATCGACTACAGCGACGGCATCGTAGAGGGTGAAGAAGGTGTCAACCCTAGCGTCATCGAGTATGCCAAAGAGAAGAACAAACCTGTATTGGTTTACCCAGGAGAAGACTTCGCACCATCCTACAAGGATTTCATCAACGAGGTTTGCCCTGACGAAGAATAAGAACAAGACACTCTATCAAAAAAAATGAAACTTTTCAAATTTACAGCATTCATTATGGCAGCCTTCACTTTGGCTGCTTGTGATGACACTACCGACACTATCGGTTCGACCATCACAAATAATGTAGATAACCTCACCATTACAGATGCTACATTCAATGTCACGACAAAGTCGTTGGCTGCAGGATCTGTTCTTAGCAAAAGCAACAACGGTATCATCGGAAAAGTCAAAGACCCTGAGCTGGGCACCTACCTCACTGCCGACTACATGACACAGGTAGCACCTCTCTCTTCTTTCTCCATCGATACGTTACAATACATCAAGAACGCAAACGGTGGTAAAATCAAGGCCGACTCCTGCTTTATCCTTGTGAGCTACCAAGGTACCTATGGCGATACACTGGCTCCTATGAAGGTGACGGCATACGAGATGACCAAGGCTGTTCCTGAGGACAGAAACTACTATACGAACTTCGACCCGATGGCAGAAGGATACGTTAGCAAAAGCAATATTCATTCGAGTGCCACCTATACCTTGTCGCCAAGCGCTGGTAATTTCAAGATTTACCTCAACAAGCCTGTCAAGAAGAATGGCAAGGATTATGACAACTATGGCACTTACATCATGGAGACTTACTATGAGCATCCTGAGTACTTCAAGTCCAACTATGAGTTCATGAAGCATGTTTGCCCTGGTTTCTATCTCAAGCATGAAAGCGGCGTAGGCAATGTAGCCGACATCTGGAACACCGAGTTGCAATTCTATTGGACAAGACAGAAGACGGTAAAAGCTTCCGACGGCGTAACCGACAGCACAGTTGTGGCTTATGGCTTCAACAGATTTGATGGAACTGAGGAGGTATTGCAAACCAATAAGATTACCAACGATGAGAATTCCATCAACAATCTCGTCGCCGATGAGACTTGCACCTATCTGAAGTCGCCAGCTGGCATCTTTACCGAGGTGAGATTGCCAGTAGAGGAAATCATCAAGGGACACGAGACAGACTCATTGAACACAGCAACTGTTTCTTTCCCAAGAATCAACAATACTGACGTTGAGAATGAGTACGCATTTGATGTGCCACAATACATACTGATGGTTCCGAAGGATAGTTTGACTTCTTTCTTCGAGAATGGAAATATCATCAACAACAGAACTTTCTTCTATACAACTTATAATAGCACCAACAAGAATGCTTACACATTCAGCAACATCGGCAATTTGATTACGGCGATGAACAAGGTGCCTACCGACAAGAGAAAGAACGCTGACGGTACAGAGACCAACTGGAACAAAGCTGTGCTCATTCCTGTGAGTATCTCTACAGTAACTGAAAATTCAACTACGGTTATCAGTAAGATAAACCATAATATGTCGCTCAGTTCCACTCGTCTTGTCAAAGGCACAGACGATTATACGTCTGCAAACGGAAAGCAAGTTCCAGCAGGACCTATACAGGTTAAGGTCATCTATAGTAAGTTTAGAGAGAAATAAACATGGAAGATAACTTTCTAGAGCGTCATCGTGAGGAATATGAAGCACGCAAAGCCGCATGGCTTCGCAAGAAAAAGCACTTTCCTAAGATAAAGGGAAAACCTATTCCTCAGAAGCCTGATGATGAGGCTTTGTAATAGATAGACAAGGCACACCATAAAAAAGAGGGTGTGCCAAAGCCATATTCAACGTGCCCTGAAAGGGCAATCTGCACCAAGCCCAGGGCGTTGCCCTGGGCTTGGTGCTTTTGGGCTTTCGGCCCGAATCCATAACTATTTGCGAAACTTGAGTCATTTATCACAATAAACGAACTTGCCTGACATTTATTCTAATATCCTAATAAACTAACAAACGTAAGTTGTATAGTAGTCTCTTCGAAATTGAAATTGAAATAAAACTCACGAACTTCCTTTATCGGTTGTATGCTTCGCATTATCAACTTATAACCTTGTACTTGGCAAACTTCAGAAGAAGCTGCTTGCGACCAGAATTCACAAATTCCACAGTCGCCTTAGCGTTCTCTCCTGTACCTTCCAACTTCGTGACCACTCCGATGCCAAAACGCTGGTGCTCAATCCTTGTTCCTTCAGTCAGACCAAAAGCATTGGAAAAGTCCTGTGATTTAGATGATTTCTCTGTGGCAGCATTTGACAAGCCATTGGAGTTAAAACCATTAGTGCGACTATCGGTGCGACTATTGGTGCGACTATTGGAAACAGGAGTTTCTCCTAAAATCCGACGAGCAGCATTGACAGCTCTGACAGGCTTAAAATTGGGTTCCGTGGAAGAAATAGTTGAACGAGTACTATAATTCGAACCAGGTTTAGGGTCGGGCTTGAATTGAGAAGTAACCGACTGTTCCCACTCTGGTTTTGTCTGCCGCCTCTCAGAATAAGTCTGTTCCCATTCAGGACGAGATGATTCCATTCGCTGTCGAGACGACTCCCTTCGCTGTTGAGCTGACTCCCATGGTTTTCTAAGCTTGTCCCAAGGCATTCTACCGCCATATCCACCAAAACGTTCACCTCCACGATCGTCAAAGTCAGAACTGAAACCACCATTTTCCTCCTTGCCATCAATCAGCGCAGGATTAATCTCGTCGATAAAGCGACTAGGATTATCAAACTCCATCTTGCCATAACGGAAACGATTCTTGGCATTGGTCAAAAAACAATGTTTTTCAGCACGAGTAATCGCCACATAAAGCAGGCGACGCTCCTCCTCCAAATCCCTGGCAGAAGCAGCCGCCATCGGACTTGGGAAAATATTCTCTTCCAAACCAACGACAAAAACGGTCGGAAACTCCAAGCCTTTCGCCGCATGCACAGTCATCAAAGATACACGAGGAGCATCGTCATCCCCCTTGCTATCCAAGTCTGTCAAGAGCGCGACATCCTGGAGGTAGTCTGTCAGAAAGACCTCCTCAGCCCTATCCTCTTCCTTCCGCTCTTCAACGAAGGTCTGCATACCACTCAAAAACTCCTCTAAGTTTTCTTGACGTGCCAAGTTGTCGGCATCCTTACCACCATTGAATATGTCGGCACTAATACCGCTTTCCTTGATGATTTTGTCACCCAACTCATAGACATCCATCTTTTCTGCATCGGCTATAAAGCCAGCGATCAGAAGACGAAAAGCCTCCAATTTGTTCAAGGCTCCCTTGTTCACAGACAAACCATAACGCTGTGGAGAAGATATGATATCCCAAAAACTCACTTGGTTATCCAAAGCGCACGCAGCAATCTTCTGCACGGTCGTGTTTCCTATACCACGAGTTGGATAATTGATGATGCGCTTGAAAGCCTCCTCGTCATCAGGATTGGCGACAAGGCGGAAATATGCAATGATATCCTTGATTTCCTTGCGTTGATAGAAGCTCAAGCCACCATAGATACGATAAGGAATCCCCTGCTTGCGGAATTCCTCCTCGAAACTTCGGCTCTGCGCATTGGTACGATAGAGAATGGCGAAATCACTAAACTCACATCCATCCTGTCGCTTGATGCGCTTGATGTCATTGCTGACAATCAACGCCTCTTCCTTGTCGCTATAGGCAGGCTGATACTGTATTTTCTCACCTTTGTCATTCTCGCTGAAAACATCCTTTGGTATCTGATTGCGATTATGCTTGATGAGACTGTTGGCAGCATTCACGATGGTTTGAGTACTACGATAGTTCTGCTCCAACTTAAAGAGTTTGGCATCATCAAAATGCTTAGTGAAATTGAGTATATTGTCGATATTAGCACCTCGGAAGCTATAGATACTCTGCGAGTCGTCGCCCACAGCACAGACGCGTTGCTTCTCCTTGCAAAGTTGCAAGACAATGTTCATTTGGACATGATTGGTATCTTGATACTCATCGACCAAGATGAAGTCGAATCTGTCGGCATATTTCTTTCTGATTTCTTCATGATCACGGAAGAGCTGGAACGTAAGCGTAAGCAAGTCATCGAAGTCCATAGCGTTGGCTTGCTTGCACCGCTGCACGTAGTAAGCATAAATCTTCCCTATC
Source organism: Candidatus Segatella albertsiae (assembly GCA_002451555.1). Classification (GTDB taxonomy): domain Bacteria; phylum Bacteroidota; class Bacteroidia; order Bacteroidales; family Bacteroidaceae; genus Prevotella; species Prevotella albertsiae. The sequence goes on along the minus strand of DKCU01000162.1, from coordinate 2,737 downwards.
TCGGGCATCTTGGCATGAAGATTCTGCTGATAAATCTCACCATCCGACGCATAACTTTCTGGCGACATGAGGTTGTTCTTCGCCATAGATATTCTGCCATGCACAGCCGCAGGCTTGTAAGCCTTATCATCCAATCCCAATTCCTTGATGATAGCTTTGAGCAAGGAACGAGAATCGGTCTCATCATAAATGGTAAAGTTGTTACTGAAGCCTAAGTGTTCAGCTTCAGCCCGAAGGATGCGTGCGAAGATACTATGGAAGGTACCCATGTACAGATGCTGCGCTAAATCAGTTCCTACCAAATTTCCAATACGCACCTTCATCTCATTGGCAGCCTTGTTGGTAAAAGTAAGAGCCATGATGTTCCAAGGTTTCATACCTTGAAGCAATAGATAGGCTATCTTATAAGTCAACACACGTGTCTTTCCCGAACCTGCTCCAGCGATGACAAGAGAAGGTCCTGAAATATATTCCACAGCCTTTCGCTGCGCATCATTCAAGTCATTCAGTAAATCCATTATATTCAATGTAAAGTGTTCAATGTCATTTTCCCCTATAACCACCCACGGCTGTCTTCGGGTCGTAGTCTTCACCCTCTTTTGGGAAGGCAGGAACAAAACGCATCTCATGCTCAATCTGGCGCTGACGTTTCCTCATATAAGGACTCGGATGCTGAGAATCAAACTTGCGAGGATTTGGCAAGGTGGCAGCTATCAAGGCACACTCGCTACGGAAGAGGTCGGAAGCCTTCTTGTCAAAATGATATTCCGCCACGGCATCGACACCATAGATACCATTGCCCATCTCGATGCTATTGAGATAAACCTCCATGATACGTTGCTTGCTCCACATCATCTCTATCAAGAAAGTGAAATAGACTTCGAAGCCCTTTCTCGTCCAGGAACGTCCAGGCCACAAGAAGACATTCTTGGCAGTCTGTTGGCTAATGGTGGAAGCCCCATGCACCTTGCCTCCTCGGGCATTGTTCTTGGCAGCACTCTCTATTGCATTGAAATCAAAACCATGATGCTTCAAGAATCGACCATCCTCACTTGCCATCACTGCAACAGGCATGTGGGGAGAAATCTTGTCCATGGAGACCCAATGATGATGAAGGGTAATACTCTCTCCATCAGCGACTTGTTGAAAGCAACGAATAAACATAAGAGGTGTGAAATACACAGGCACGAACCTATACACCACTACAGCAAGAATGGTGGTACTGAAAAACAGCACCACCACCCATTTGATAATATTTCTAATTTTCTTCAGTATCATTCCATGAAGAACTATACAAAAAATAATCTATCTTTATTTCAGAGAACAGCCAACGGATTACTGCAAAGTACCATTGTTAGCTGCATTCACCATCGCCTGAGAAGCATACATATAGACCTCCACACGACGGTTCTGCGCACAAGCCGCAGTCGTATTGACAACAGGGTTTGAAGAACCCAAGCCCTGAACAGACTTCACCTGGTTTCCTGTTACGCCACAAGAAGAGAGGTAGTTATAGACAGCATCGGCACGTTTTTGGCTCAAAGGGATATTGATGCCGTCGTTACCAGTTGCATCGGTATAGCCCTGGATGGCAACCTCGCAGTCGGCATTGTTCTTCAAGACGGTAGCAAACTTAGCCAAATCGGTCTTGGCACCAGAGCTCAGGGAAGAGCCATTTGTTGGGAAGAGAATACCAGAATCGAAAGTCACCTTGACAGCTGCCAAGCCATTGGCGTCAGTCACCTGCTCCACCTTGGCATTCTCCACGGCCTTAGCCTGCTCAGCCACCTTGTCCATGTGCTTGCCAATCAAAGTACCAGCACCACCACCGACGGCTGCACCAATGGCAGCACCTACGAGAGCACCTGTACCACGATGGCTATTGTTCAACAAACCACCTACGATGGCACCGAGGGCAGCACCTGCACCAGAACCTACAGCTGCACCCGTACCAGTCTTGGTTTGACAACTACCTAAAACGAGCAGCATAGAGAGTGCTGCGACTGAAAATTTCATCTTTTTCATACGAATATCTCCTATTATTATGTTATTTAATTGCAAAGATAACTCTTTTTTCTCCAATATGGAACTTTTTCTAATATTTTTTTGTATTTTTGCAGGCAAATTTACGAGTATTTGATGAAAATACCAAGGGGAAAAGCCTATTTACAGGTGGAAAATCCCTATTCATTATACACTAGAGAGGCTTAAGCAAAGCCTATACATTATTATATAATAGAAAAAATTATAAAATTTAGAATAACAAAAAATGGCTAAAGAACTTAAGAATTTAACCAAGCGCGCTGACAACTACAGTCAGTGGTACAATGACTTGGTAGTAAAGGCAGACCTTGCTGAGTTGTCACCAGTTCGCGGTTGTATGATTATCAAACCATACGGCTACGCTATCTGGGAGAAGATGCAGCAGCAGCTCGACAAGATGTTTAAGCAGACAGGTGTACAGAACGCATACTTCCCTCTCCTCATCCCGAAGAGTTTCTTCTCTCGCGAGGCTGAGCACGTGGCAGGTTTCGCCAAGGAGTGCGCTGTGGTTACCCACTATCGTCTGAAGGCTTCTGAGGATGGCAAGAGCGTGGATGTAGATCCTGCTGCCAAACTTGACGAGGAGCTCATCATCCGCCCTACTTCAGAGACCATCATCTGGAACACCTATAAGAACTGGATTCATTCATGGCGCGACCTTCCTATCCTTTGCAACCAGTGGTGCAACGTGATG
>DKCU01000124.1:11198-38921 GCA_002451555.1 Candidatus Segatella albertsiae | reverse complement strand
AAATTCCCTCCACTTACTCGACGTAACAAAAAGTAAGAAAATGGGAAAGATAATATTGACGGGCGACCGTCCTACAGGTAAACTTCACTTAGGTCACTACATCGGTTCTCTCCAACGCCGAGTTCAACTTCAGAACGCAGGCGATTTCGACCGTATGTTTGTATTCATGGCAGATGTACAGGCTTTGACCGACAACGCCGACAACCCAGAGAAGATTCGCCAGAACATCATCGAGGTGGCTCTCGACTATCTCTCTGCAGGTCTCGACCCAGAGAAGTGTACACTGTATATCCAGAGTATGATTCCTGAGTTGGCTGAGTTGACTGTTTATTTGATGAACCTCATCAGTGTATCTCGTGTTCAGCGCAACCCAACCGTGAAGACGGAGATTAAGATGCGTAACTTCGAGGCTAACATTCCGCTTGGTTTCTTCTGCTATCCAGTGAGCCAGGCTGCCGACATCACCGCTTTCAAGGCTACTACCGTGCCTGCAGGCGAGGACCAGGAGCCAATGTTGGAGGTAACCCGCGAGTTGGTACGTCGTTTCAACCAGATTTATGCTCCGGTATTGGTCGAGCCAAACATCTTGCTTCCTGAGAACGCTGTTTGCCGTCGCCTTCCTGGTACTGATGGCAAGGAGAAGATGAGCAAGAGCCTCGGCAACTGCATCTATCTGAGCGATGATGCGAAGACCGTTTGGAAGAAGGTGAAGAAGATGTCTAACGGTGAGCCTCGTATGAGCATGGAGGAGCCTGGACACTTGGAGGGCAATGCCGTGTTCACTTACATGGAGGCATTCTCTACTCCAGAGGATTTCGCTGAGTTCTGGCCTGAGTTCAAGAACTTGGACGAGTTGAAGGAGCAGTATGTGAAGGGTGGCATCGGTGATGGTATGACCAAGAAGTTCTTGAACAGCGTCATCAACAAGATGCTCGACCCTATCCGTGCACGCCGTCATGAGTTTGAGCAGGACATTCCTGAGGTATTCAATATCTTGAAGAAGGGTAGCGAGAGTGCCCGCGAGTTTGCAGCCCAGACCATGGATGAGGTTCGCAAGGCTATGCGCATCGACTACTTTGCTGATGCAGCCTATATCGAGGAGCAGGCAGCGAAGTTTAGAGTATAAAGTCCTTATAAGATTTTGAACATAAAGTTTCTTCGGATAAATGTTAAGATCCCAGATTATATGGGATTTAGAGTACAGTTATAAACATTAAAAGAGGTGGTATTTGCTAGTTATTTAGGAAATATCACCTCTTTCTATTTTTTAATCCTTTAATTTTCTTTGTTCTCGTTTTTTTTTCTTATTTTTGCAAAAAGAATTAATTCATTAATATTAGGTAGGATGGGAACGATAAAAAGAATACCATACGGAGTTTGTGACTTTGTGGATGTTGTAGAGCGTAATCAGTATTACGTGGATAAGACAATGTATATCCCTAAGTTGGAGGATGAGGCAGATGCCTTGTTCTTCATTCGGCCTCGTCGTTTTGGCAAGAGCCTCTTCATCAGTATGCTGCAAGCTTATTACGATATTAATATGAAGGGAAGGTTCCAAGATTTGTTCGGCAACCTTTGGATTGGTTCTCACCCTACTTGCGACCAAGGAAGATTCCAGGTGTTGTATTTCGATTTCTCCAGAATAGGTGGTGACATCAGTGAATTGAAGGAGAACTTTAATGCCTACTGCAACATTATACTGAATAGTTTTATCGAACGATACAAGCAATTTTATAGCGATGAGTTTGTGCAGACAGTAAAGACAGCACCCACTTCGCGAGACAAATTGAACTTAATAAACGTTGAGGCAAGGTTGAGGGGACATAAACTTTATCTTATTATTGATGAGTACGACAACTTTACCAATATTGTCCTAAATGAGCATGGAGAAAAGGTTTATTGGGCGTTGACTCATGCCAGTGGATTCTATCGTGAGATATTCAAGGTGTTCAAGGGTATGTTCTCTCGTATCTTTATGACAGGTGTGAGTCCTGTCACGCTCGATGATCTCACCAGTGGTTTCAACATCGGTTGGCATATTTCTACGAAGTCTGCTTTCAATCAGATGCTGGGCTTCTCTACAGAAGATGTGCGAGAGATGATAGAATATTATAAGTCACTGGGAAAGTTGCGAGCAGACTGTGATACCGAGGCAATCATCAATGATATGAAGCCTTGGTATGACAACTATTGTTTTTCGAAAAATGCATTAGAGACACAGAGTAAGGTGTTCAATTGTGATATGGTGCTTTATTATCTTCGTAATTATATGGAAGTGGGTGAGGCGCCTGAGCAGATGATAGACCCTAACACCAAGACCGACTATAACAAGATGAAGAAACTGCTTCAGTTGGATAAGTTGGATGGAGATCGTAAGGGAGTTATCTACAAGATAGCAGAAGAGGGAGAAATCGTTTCAAATATAGAGACGAGCTTCCCTGCCAGTGCTTTGACCAATCCTGATATTTTTGTCAGTTTGCTGTTCTATTATGGCATGCTGACCATCAAGGGTACACGTGGAGATAAGTTGATATTAGGTATTCCAAACAATAACGTTCGCGAACTTTTACAGCACTTGAATGAGATTTGAACCATGGCAATCTAAACAAGGTACACAGTTGCATAAGATTATCATGCAATTTGATGGGCATAAGCTCGTAAGATTGGACGAGGTATAAGGCTTTTGTCATGCAAGACTTCGTCAATAGTTAGAAATATCGAATTTTAAATACGATAAAGTGAATAAACGAATATTACAATTAGCGGTACCGTCGATCATCAGCAATATCACGGTGCCGCTTTTAGGTTTGGTGGATGTCGCCATCGTCGGACATATCGGCGATGCCAGTTACATCGGGGCGATAGCTGTAGGCTCGATGCTCTTCAATGTCATCTATTGGCTCTTCGGATTTCTCAGGATGGGAACGAGCGGGATGACTTCGCAGGCGCTCGGCAGACGAGACCTTGCCGAGGTGCTGAGGCTCTTGGTGCGCTCGCTCTCGATAGGAGTGGGGATAGGACTGTTGTTCTTTATCCTGCAAAGATTCATTATCGGGTGTGGTTTGTGGGCGATGTCGCCAGAGGCTGATGTTGTGGAGTTGGCTCGCAGATACTGCTATGTTTGTATCTGGGGAGCGCCAGCGGTTCTGGGACTCTATGGATTCACAGGTTGGTACATTGGTATGCAGAACACACGCATCCCGATGATGGTGTCTTTGAGTCAGAATGTCGTCAATATCATCGCGTCGCTTACCTTGGTCTTCGCTTGTAAGATGACGGTGGAGGGCGTGGCGCTTGGCACGGTCATCGCCCAATGGTGGGGATTCCTCATGGCTTGTGTACTCTATCGTCTGCACTATCGCCGACTGATGAAGTATGATTACCACAAGCATCTCTTTGCGGCGGAACCCTTGAAGCGATTTTTCTCCTTAAACAAGGACATCTTCCTCCGCACGGTTTGTCTCGTGGCTGTAAACCTCTTCTTTACGGCGGCAGGTTCCAGGGAAAGTACCATCGTGTTGGCAGTCAACACCTTGCTGATGACGCTCTTTACCATCTTCTCCTATTTCATGGATGGTTTCGCATACGCTGCTGAGGCTTTGGCGGGAAAGTATTATGGCGCCAAGAATATGATGGCCTTTCATGAAGTGGTGAGGCGGACGATGATGTTCGGAGTAGGAGTGGCAGTAGCTTTCACCTTATTATATATAATAGGTGGAGAAAACTTTCTCGGTTTGCTGACGAGCGATAATCGGGTGATTTCGGCATCGGGCGAATACTTCGGCTGGGCGATACTGATACCTTTGGCAGGAATGTCGGCGTTCGTCTTCGATGGCATCTTCGTAGGCATCACCCAGTCGAAGTCGATGCTTTGTTCCACAGCAGTAGCCTCGGCTACGTTCTTTGGATTGTTCTTCGGGCTGCATCCCTTGATGGGCAACCACGCCTTGTGGCTCGCCTTTGTACTCTACCTCATATTGAGAGGAATCGTATTGTTTGTCATTTATCGCTGGAAGTTGCGATAAATGACAATAGACATAACGCACATCTTTCTTGAAAAATTGCACACTCAAATATAGTGTGCGCATTTTTAATGAAATCTACATTAATTTAGTTTAAAACTTAAGCTTTTATTCTTTTCCTTAGCTTTATTTTCGTAATTTCGCACAGCAAAACAAGAAAATCTACAGAGTAAAATGACAGCAGAACAGTATTATCAAGAAGGAAACGCCTGGCGAAAGCAAGGCGACTTTAAGCGTGCCCTCGACTGTTACATGGAGGCAATTGCCCTCGACCCAGAGAGCCCTGCCGTGACAGCCAAGGAGATGCTGGATAATATCATGAGTTTCTACTGCAAGGACTATTACAATCCTTGATTTCTCGGAATCAAGGAATGAAGGTCGTGACTCTGGACTTTGGTGAAGAAAATAAAGAAAAGAAATAGAATATGAGCAAGATTAAAGGGGCTATTGTGGTCAATACGGAGCGATGCAAGGGATGTTCGCTCTGTGTGGTAGCTTGTCCTAAGGACGTCATCGCATTGGCGGAGAAGAAAGTCAATGTGCATGGCTACCGTTATGTAGAGGCGGTCAACCCTGATGCCTGTGTCGGTTGCGCTTCGTGCGCTATCGTATGCCCTGATGGTTGTATTACCGTTTATCGTAAGAAGGAGGACTAGACAATGGCTAATCAAGAAGTAACATTAATGAAAGGCAATGAGGCGATAGCCCATGCCTGTATCAGATGTGGTGCGGATGGCTTCTTCGGCTATCCTATCACGCCTCAAACGGAAATCATAGAGACTTTGTCGTTGCTCAAGCCTTGGGAGACTACTGGTATGGTGGTGCTTCAGGCTGAGAGCGAGGTGGCTGCCATCAATATGGTATATGGCGGCGCCGGTGCTGGCAAGCGTGTGCTTACCACTTCGTCGAGCCCTGGTGTGGCTTTGATGCAGGAGGGCATCGCCTATATGGCTGGTGCCGAGATACCTGGTGTCGTGGTCAACGTGCAGCGTGGCGGTCCTGGCTTGGGTACCATCCAACCCTCACAGAGTGATTATTTCCAGGCTACTCGTGGCGGTGGCAACGGCGACTACAATGTTATCGTGTTGGCTCCAGCCTCCGTACAGGAGATGGCAGACTTTGTGGATTTGGCTTTCACCTTGGCTTTCAAGTATCGCAACCCTGCGATGATACTGAGCGATGGTGTTATCGGACAGATGATGGAGAAGGTGGTGCTGCCACCGATGAAACCACGTCGCACCGAGGAGGAGATTGCCAAGGAGTGTCCTTGGGCTACCATCGGTCGTCCGAAGACTCGTAAGCCGAATATCCTCACGTCCCTCGAATTGAAACCTGAGGTGATGGAGGCTCGCAACATAGCCTTGCAGGAGAAGTACAAGAAGATTCGTGAGACGGAAGTTCGTTACGAGACCGAGCAGATGGACGATGCCGACTATGTGATAGTGGCTTTCGGAAGTGCTGCCCGCATCGCCGAGAAGAGCATCGAGAGTGCTCGTGAGCAAGGCATCAAGGTGGGCTTGTTCCGTCCTATCACCCTTTGGCCTTTCCCAACCCGGGAAATCAGCGAGTTGGCGAACACCAAGAAGGGTATCCTCGTGGCTGAGATCAATGCTGGCCAGATGGTGGAGGATGTTCGCTTGGCTGTCAACGGTAAGGTTCCTGTGGAGCATTTCGGTCGCCTCGGTGGCATCGTGCCAGAGCCAGAGGAAATCGTGGAGGCGCTGAAGAGTAAAATAATAGAATAGAAGTTATAGAAGTTAAGGAGTTAAAGGAGACTCCTTAAAATATAGAATTATGAATGATATCATTTCACCAGAGAACCTGGTATATAAGAAACCTGCACTGATGAACGACACCCCGATGCACTACTGTCCGGGATGTTCGCATGGTGTAGTACATAAGCTTGTCGCCGAGGTCATCGAGGAGATGGGCATGGAGGACAAGGCTATCGGCATCTGTCCGGTGGGTTGTGCCGTATTCGCTTACCGATACTTGGACATCGACTGGCAGGAGGCTGCGCATGGTCGTGCCTTGGCTTGCGCCTCTGCCATCAAGCGCCTTTGGCCAGACCGCTTGGTGTTCACCTATCAAGGTGATGGCGACTTGGCTTGCATTGGAGCTTGCGAGACCATCCATGCCTTGAATCGTGGTGAGCATGTGGCAGCTATTTTTATCAATAATGCCATCTATGGTATGACGGGTGGACAGATGGCTCCTACTACCCTGTTGGGGCAGAAGACATCCACTTGCCCATATGGTCGTCAGCCAGACCTCCATGGTTATCCACTTAATATCACCGAACTGGCTTCTCATCTCACGGGTACATGCTATGTGACCCGTCAGAGTGTCGAGACGGTGGCAAGCATCAAGAAGGCGAAGAAGGCCATCCGCAAGGCTTTCGAGGCAAGCATGAAGGGCTTGGGTTCCAGCTTGGTCGAGATAGTCTCTACCTGCAACAGCGGTTGGAAACTCTCGCCTGTCGAGGCCAACAAGTGGATGGAGGAACACATGTTCAAGGAATATGTGAAGGGAGACCTCAAGGACACAACGGGAATGTAGAAAATATGGGAATTTAGAAGGAGTTAAAGGAAGTTAGAGAAGTTAAGGGACAAATGTTTTGTGGGCATATAAGCTAAAATAGCTGTTGTCCCTTAACTTCCCAAGCGACCATAGGGAGCGATAACTTCCCTTAACTTCTCCTTAACTTCCCCCAAATAAGAAAAGCAATGAAGAAAGAAATCATTATATCTGGTTTTGGTGGTCAGGGTGTCCTCTCTATGGGAAAGATCCTGGCTTACTCGGGACTGATGGAGGACAAGGAGGTGACTTGGATGCCTGCCTATGGTCCTGAGCAGCGTGGCGGTACGGCCAACGTGACGGTCATCGTGAGCGACAGCCGCATCTCTTCTCCTATCTTGAGCCATTACGATGTAGCCATCGTGCTCAACCAGCCATCTCTCGATAAGTTTGAGCCAAAGATTAAGCCGGGAGGCATCTTGATTTACGATGGCTACGGCATCATCAATCCGCCTCAGCGCAAGGACATCACCGTGTATCGCATTGATGCGATGGACAAGGCTGCCGAGATGAAGAACGGCAAGGTGTTCAACATGATTGTCTTGGGCGGTCTCTTGAAGGTTTGTCCTGTGGTGAGCACCGACGGTCTGAACAAGGCGCTCTTCAAGTCATTGCCAGAGCGTCATCACAACCTCATTCCGCTGAATATGCAAGCCGTGGAAGAGGGTATGAAGATTATCGAAAAGGTGGAATAATAGAAAATTACAGCATATAGGTATGTCAGCGATGGCATACCTATTTTTTTTATGTTAAATCTGCAAGAACTCTTGTTTTTAATAGGATAAAGTTGTATCTTTGTCTAGAAAAAAGTTATATTCAATAGTTTTGAACTTAAGTTCGGTTCTTTTGAACTTGTATTCAGAACTTTGGAACTTAAGTTCAAAAGTTCTGAACATAAAATACTTGTAGAAGAAAAAACAACTAAACATAGCTGTGGCAACAACTCTGGTTAGGATTACAAACAATAATAACTAAGAAAGGAATCTAAACAATGCCTAAGTACAAGTTGATAGAGATGCCTGATGTGCATAACACAGGCAAGCGCAGGGTCTATCCCAAGTTAGTAACCAATCGCACCATGTCGTTTTCCGACTTGCTCGACAAGATGAAACTCTACAATCGTGGCTTGTCGCCGACGGTAGTGGAGGCGGCTGTCACCGATGTGCGAGATATGTTGGTGGAGTTGCTCTCGATGGGATATGCCGTCAACATAGATGAGTTGGGTACCTTCTCCTTGTCACTCGACTTCGAGGATGACAAGCCTACGGAGATGCAAGGTGACGATGACAAGATGATTTATCGCAAGGTGGGAGTGAAGAGCGTCAACTTCAAACCGTCGCCAGATTTGATAAAAGATTTGAAGAGTAAAACCAACCGTGACTTGGAGCGAGACATGGGGGGCGTGAAGGTAATCCGTAAGGAACTCTACTCTCGTGAGGAACGCATCGCCCGAGCCTTGAAGGTAATAGACGACAATGGCTTCATCGGGCTCACTGATTATGCTTACCTCAACAACCTCAGCCGTACCGCTGCCTCGCTGGAGCTCAAGGCAATATGTGCGGAAGAGGATAGCCCGATGCAATCCACTGGGCAACATAGCCATAAGGTGTGGGTGAGGAGGAAATAAGGACTATAAGATTTTTTAGCTTTTTCTTTGGTGGTTTGGAAATAAAGTTGTAGCTTTGCAGAAGATTAGCTGCACTCGGCAATTTGAAAACAAGTTTTCATTGCGCTCGTTTGCGCAATCTTTGCAAAAGATTAGAAAAATAGGAAAGATATGGAACAGAGAAAGAAACGAGTATATCGCAAGCGCATCCCTTACGGCATGATGAACTTCGAGGACGTAAGAAAGGATGATTGCTATTATGTAGATAAAACCCAATATATAGAAGAAGTGGAGGCATCCAATAAATATTTCTTCTATATTCGCCCTCGCCGTTTCGGCAAGAGCCTTACCCTCTCTATGCTCCAAAACTACTATGATGTGAACAAGAAAGAGCAGTTTGAGCAGCTTTTCGGCGACCTCTACATCGGCAAGCATCCTACGCCAGAGCATAATTCTTACTTGGTGATGAGGCTCGACTTCTCGGTGGTGGCAGCAGGAATCGATGATTATAAGGATGGGTTGGATGAGGCATGCAACATCAAGTATAATTTCTTCTGCGATGTTTATCAGCAGTATCTTCCTTCCTATATCAAGGAAGAGATGAACAAGCGCGAGGGTTGTGTCAATCAGTTGCAATATATTTGCGATGAATGTTACAAAGTAGGTCAGCAAATCTACCTTTTCATCGACGAATACGACCATTTTACCAATAAGATTCTCGCCGAGCCGCAGTACATGACCAATTATCGCAAGCAGACGCACGGCGAGGGGTATCTTCGTCTCTTCTTCGATGCGGTGAAGTCGGCTACCGCCAATTCCTTGAGGCGTGTCTTCGTTACAGGTGTGAGTCCTGTGACGATGGATGACCTGACGAGTGGTTTCAATATAGGCACCAACTATTCCTTGAGTGCCGAGTTTAATGAGATGACTGGTTTTACGGAGGAAGAGGTGCGCGACTTGCTCACGTATTATTCTACCGTTTGCCCATTCCATCATACCGTGGATGAACTTATCAAGGTGATGAAGCCTTACTATGACAATTATTGCTTTGCTCTCAAGAGCTATGGCAGGGTAACGATGTATAACTCCGTGATGGTGCTCTATTTCATAGACCAGTATATCAGCAATGGCTGTGAGATTCCGGAAGAGATGATCGAGGATAATATCCGCACGGATTATAACAAGCTTCGTATGCTCATCCGCCACGACAAGGAGTTTGCCCATGATGCCAGCATCATTCAGCGTTTGGTGACACAGGGCTTTGTGACCGGAACATTGAAGAGGGGATTCCCTGCCGAGAGCATCAACAATCCTGATAATTTCGTAAGTTTGCTCTTCTATTTTGGTATGGTGACGATAGCTGGTACTTATCGAGGCAAGACCAAGTTTGTGATTCCTAACGAGGTGGTGCGCGAGCAGATTTATGCTTACTTGCTGAGTACTTACAAGGAGAATCAGCTAACCTACGATACTTACGAGAAGGGGGAGCTGGAGAGCAACTTGGCTTATGATGGCGATTATAAGTCTTATTTCGGCTATATCGCCGATACCATCAAGCAGTATGCTTCTCAGCGTGACCGCCAGAAAGGGGAGGCTTTCGTGCATGGTTTTACGCTTGCCATGACCTGCCAGAACATGTACTATCGTCCTATCTCCGAGTTGGACAATCAGGCAGGCTATGCCGACATTTTCCTTCGTCCGCTCCTGGAGAACTATCCCGACATGGAGCACTCGTTTATTGTGGAGCTGAAGTATTGCAAGGCTGATGCCACCGACGAGCAAGTAGCAAAGCTTCGTGAGGATGCCATCGCCCAGGTGAACCGCTATGCTGATAGCGAGGTGGTGAGGACGGAAGTGAAAACTACCCGTTTTCATAAGATTGTCGTGATATTCCGAAGTGTGGATATGGTAGTATGCGAGGAGATTTAGAATCATACAGAAGAATCTTGTGCAGCTTTCCGAGCAGTCAATGAAGCTACTTTATTGACCGCTTGGCAAGTTGGTGGTTATGTGTCCCATAAGCTGAAAAGCGAAGAGTGGGGAAGTAAGGTAGTGACTCAGCTTTCAGAGTTTATTCGATCGCAATGTCCAGATATTAAGGGGTATAGCAGAAGAAATATATATAATATGGTGATGTTTTTTTGAAGAATATTCTTCAGAATCATTCCTAAATATAGTAGGTAAATTTATGCCTGGTGTAATTGTGCAGATGTCATCTGCACAATTACCTGATGTCTTGAAATTGACTTCTTTGTCCCGAGGCAGATCGGGGCGTGGTGGAATATGCAATGAGTAGAAGCATGAGTCCTACGATGGTGGCGGAGTACAAGCGAATCTTGATGCCGCAAGACCAAATGCAGAAAATGCTCAATGAGTATTGCAGCTATTATTTGGAAGATAGTAAGGAAATAGAGAAAAAAAGCCGTTCTCATCGCCCATGAAGTTTAACGACTTAGACATAATCGTTATGAAGAATTTATTGAAGTATATGAAGGTTGGCGTTGTCTTTGTCAAAGGAATATTTGGGCTTCGCAAGAAGCAGTATCGCCTAGGATTTGTGCATGACACCAATGATGGCATTTGGTATATAGATATGCCTTGGCCTGGAGATAAGCATAATCTGGCGATGGTGGCAGGTAGTAACAAGTTGCTCGATTATTTGTGTAAGGAAGAGGACAATAATTATGTGGTGGTGGATGTCTTGCCTCGTAATAAGCAGGAGGAACATCCTGGCTATTTTGAATGTCAACAGACGGAATCTTCTCTCTTTGGTGGAAGTTTCTATACCGTGAATGGATTGGAAGGATTCGAACGTGAAATATGGATATGTCCAGTCACTCTTTGTGTGCTTGGATATTATCCGAAATACTTGTATGTGAAGAAAATAAATAACTTGAAAGAAAAAGACCTCAAATAAACGTTAGCCTTTCTGTTTTACTCAGCAGAAAGGCTTTTTTGTGCCTGATAGGGAAGAAAGTCTTTTGAATATTTGGCGTTTCCAATTCTTTTCGTTACTTTTGTAGCGTCATTCTCTTGGATGGCTGGCAGAGATGCTGGCTGCAAAATCCGGTGAAATTTTATTAACGCTAAAATGAAATGTTATGGCAGCAACGGTTTTTAATCAAGCGCAGCTTGAACTATTAGAAATGATGCACTGGGTGAAAAGCCCAGAAGCATTGGCAGACTTAAAGCAAGCTATCTCGGACTTTTTTGCAAAGAAGGGGCAGGAAGAACTGGATGCAATGTGGGAGCGTGGTGAAATGACCCAGGAGAAGTTGAAAGCTTTTGAGACCTTGCATGAGAGAACCCCTTATTGTAAATAATCATGAACATCGTCTTAGATACCAATTGCCTCATTATTTCAATATCTAAGCAAAGTGAGTATCATCAGATATGGCAAGATTTCCTTGATGGGAAATACACCCTTTGCATAACGAATGAAATAATAGAGGAATATAGTGAGGTCTTGTCTCGAAACATCTCTCCTTTGGTGTCAGAGCTATTTGTGTCTGCAATTCTCAATAGGAGAAATGTGAAGAAAGTCTCTCCTTCTTTTTCGTTTCATCTGATTGAGGCGGATGTTGATGACAACAAGTTTGTAGATTGTGCTATTGTGGCGAATGCCAAATATATAGTTACCGAAGACCATCATTATGATGTCTTGAAGGAAATCCCATTTCCAAAGGTGGATGTAGTTCGACTTAAGGAATTTTTATTAGAGCTTAGAAATATGGCGTAATAATATTCTTGCCTTTCTGTTTAACCGAGCAGAAAGGCTTTTTTGTGCCTGATATCGAAGAAAGTCTTTTGAATATTTGGCGATTCCAATTCTTTTCGTTACTTTTGTAGCGTCATCCCATGGATGGAGGGCATAGTGCTGCCCTTCCAAATAAAGTCCACGGCTTGGCATATCTTATGAGAACGACGTTTACTCGTTTTCTTCTGACTTGTTGAAACCTAGGAAATTTCAAATTGTGGTCGGATGGAGATGGATGTGAACGCCTATGCATATCGTATATATGCAGCATGAAGTACGCCCTTTCGTAAGGAGGGGTGTGCTTTGTGCTATATCTATATATACTACGGCGGCGTAGGCTCTATCACATATTACTCTTACCACAATCGGTTTTCCTAGGACCGCAACAAGTGAGAGTTGGCAGGTGATAGAACTCCTACGCCGTTTCTTGTAGATATGGATTCATGGTAGAAAAGAAAAGTTCTTGTTGGGGGAGTTTGCAAGAGGTGAAAATGAATCAATGGAAACCAAACAATATAAC
This sequence comes from Candidatus Segatella albertsiae, assembly GCA_002451555.1. Classification (GTDB taxonomy): domain Bacteria; phylum Bacteroidota; class Bacteroidia; order Bacteroidales; family Bacteroidaceae; genus Prevotella; species Prevotella albertsiae. Next base: position 26,439 of record DKCU01000124.1, on the reverse strand, counting down.
CAACTCTTTTCCTTCATTTGGAATATCGCCAATGATGTGCTCGTACATGCCTTCGAGAAAGGAGATTATAAGAAAATCATCCTTCCTTTCATGGTGTTGCGCCGTATCGACGTACTGCTCGAACCTACCAAGCAGGCAGCGCTTGAAAAGAAAAAGTTCTGTGATGAGAAGAAAATTGACAATTGTACTCCTTTCCTTACTAAGGTGACGGGCTATCCATTCTACAATACCTCTGCCTTTACGATGAGTACGTTGAAGAACGAAATCGACCCTCTGCGACTCAAGATGAATGTCATCGAGTATTTCAATGGCTTCTCCGACGATGTAAAAGACATTATCGACAAGTTCAAGCTTCGTCAGCAAGTGGATAACTTGACCGAAGCAGGACGCTTGGGGTCACTCTTGGAGAAGTTTACCAGTGGAAACATCAATCTTTCCATCAATCCTGTGATGGAAGAGACAACCGATGAGAATGGCAAGAAGGTGATGGTGGAACGATTGCCTGGTTTGGACAACCATACCATGGGAACCATCTTTGAGGAATTGCTCCGCAAGTTTAATGAGGAGAACAATGTGACTGAAGCCGGTGAACACTTTACGCCTCGTGACTACGTTCGCTTGCTTGCCGACCTCGCCGTGGTGCCCATCAAGGACAAACTGACCGACAATACCTATCATATCTATGACGGAGCTTGTGGTACGGGTGGTATCTTGACCATTGCCCAAGAGGAGATGGAGCGTATCGCCAATGAGCAAGGCAAGGATATAAAAGTGAGCATCTTCGGACAGGAGTTGCAACCTGATACCTATGCCACTTGTAAGGCAGACCTCATGATTTCGGGCAATATCAACAAGTTTACTTACCGTCTCGATTCGGGCGAACATCAGTATATCGCCTTTGGTTCGACCATCAGTCAAGATGGTCATGCTGGTGAGAAGTATGACTTCTGCATCTCCAATCCTCCTTTCGGTACACCTTGGAAAGAGGACTTGAAGAATTGGGGCTTGGATGATAAGAAGGAAGTCGTTGACCCTCGTTTCTTTTCAGAACCTGCAAAGACGCTTGTCCCAGTGGATGATGCTGCGGAAAGCATGAGTTTCATTCCCGATATTGGTGATTGCCAGATGCTTTTCTTGGCAAACAATATCAGTCGTATGAAGAATACAACTCTTGGCACTCGCATTGTGGAGGTGCATAATGGTAGTTCTCTCTTTACAGGTAATGCTGGTGGAGGCGAGAGTAATCTGCGCCGTTACATCATTGAGAACGACTTGCTTGAAGCCATCATCGCCATGCCTGAGAAGGACTTTTATAACACAGGTATCTCTACTTACGTTTGGGTGATAACCAATCGTAAGGAGGAGCGTCGCCGTGGTTATGTGCAGCTCATTGATGCTAGCAACATCTGTACTCCTTTGCGCAAGAATCTCGGTGAGAAAAATTGTGAGACAACGGAGGAAGACCGTCGTCGCATCCTCCAGCTCTTGATGGATTTCAAGGAGACTCCAGAGAGCAAGATATTCCGTAATGAGGAGTTTGGCTATTGGCAAGTGCCAGTGCTTCGTCCGAAGAGAGACAAAGAAGGAAATATCGTGTTGAAGAAAGGCAAGGTGGTGATGGCGAAGAACCGCAACGAGACGGAACAGATTCCATTGCTTTATCCTGGAGGTATCTCTGCCTTTTACGAGAATGAGGTGAAGCCATACGATGCTGAGGCTGAGTTTGGCGAGCCAGTTGTCGGCTATGAACTTTCGTTCACCAAGTATTTCTATAAGCCAGTGCAGCTCCGTAGCTTGGATGAAATCATGCAAGAAATCAATGTGTTGGAGAGTGAGACTAAAGGATTGTGGGACGAGATAATGAAGTGAAGTGTATGGAGAAGTATAGGGATAGAATTTCAACAAATGTGTTTTGGCAGCCAACGATGCCAAAGCATTGGCATGTTTTGAAACTGCGTTATGTCTTGCAAAAACTTCAGCGACCTAAAAGCCCCGATGCAGAATTGTTAGTATGTTCTAATAGTGGAAAGGTTACAGTCAAAGGTGATAATAAGTTGGGTTTGGTAGCGGAAGATGATAAGATTTATCAAGGGGTAGCGAAGGATGATTTACTGATTCATGGAATGGACACTTGGCATGGTGCTATTGCTATTTCTAATTATGATGGTATGTGTACTCCTGTAGTACATGTATGTAATAGTAATCAGAATAAGGCATTTGTAGCATACTATCTAAGAAATATGGCGAATGGTAAGGTGTTTAAGTTGATTTCTAATGGTGTCCGTCAAAATACGAGTGATTTTAGATGTTGGGACAAATTGGCTGTAGTACCTATTGTTTTACCTCCTTTAGAAGAACAGAAAACCATCGTCTCTTACCTCGATACGAAGTGTTCGAGGATAGAAACCCTTTTGGCAAACAAGGAAAAGGAAATTTCGCTACTTCAAGAAATGAAGCAGCGTATCATTGCCGATGCCGTAACTCGTGGTCTTAATCCGAATGTGAAGTTTAAGTCCACCAATATCCCTTGGTTGCCAGAGATTCCTGAGCAGTGGGAGATAAAGCCTATTCGCTCTTTGCTTCGCGAAGCAACTGAGAAGTCAGAAACGGGAGAGGAAGAATTGTTGAGCCTATCTCAATATACTGGTATATCTTACAAAAAAGAAGCTAAGAATGTTGGTATGTTTGAAGCAGAAAGTACTGTTGGATATAAAAAAGTAAAGGCTGGACAGTTTGTTATGAACATTATGCTTGCTTGGAATGGAAGTTATGCTGTTTCAAATTTGGATGGCATTATTAGTCCTGCTTATTGTGTGTTTGATTTCATTTCGGATTGCGATAAAATGTACTATCATTATTTGTTGCGATTGGGGATATATTCTGGAGCTTTTAAAACAGCGTCACGAGGAATTATTGATAGTCGTTTGAGACTTTATCCAAACCGTTTCTATCCATTCCCAATTATTTGCCCTCCAATAGAAGAGCAGCACGCCATCGTTTCCTACATTACCGAGCGAACAGCAAAGATAGATTCTCTTGTCGAGAAGCTAAACAAAGAAATAGAGTGTATCAAGGAATACAAGCAACGCTTGATTTCGGATGTCGTAACAGGTCAAATTAAGGTATAGTGATATGGATACATCAGAAACAGGACTTGAAAAGATTATCGTGGATTGGCTGCGTGACCAAAATGGTTACGAGCAAGCTACTCCTCACGACTACAACAAAGACTTTGCCTTGGTGGATAGTTGGGTAGAGCGATTTATTAGCGAGACCCAACCCGACAAGGTTAAGCAAAGCATGTGCTTTGTCTCGGCATCAGAACGGCTGAAGTTCTTTACTCGTTTGGCAAATGAGATTACGAAGCGAGGTGTGGTGGATGTGTTGAGAAAAGGCTACAAGTTTAATGGCGTAACCTTCGACCTCTATTATCCACTTCCGTCGGAACTGAATCCAAGTGCCAAGGTTGCTTACGACCATAATATCTTTGGCGTTATCCGACAGGTGATGTATTCGAAGATGAATACCAATGAGATAGACTTCGTGGTATTCATCAATGGCCTTCCACTTGCCACCTTTGAACTGAAAAATAACTATACCGGGCAGACCTACGAGAATGCCATCCGTCAATACCAAACCGACCGAGACCCAAAGGAACTGCTCTTGCAAAAGAAACGCTGTGCCGTACACTTCGCCTTGGACGACCAACAAGTATGGATGTGTACAGCCTTGGCTGGTAAGGACTCTTGGTTCTTGCCTTTCAACCGTGGCGTGAATGGAGGTGCGGGTAATCCTGTTATCCCCAACGACACGATGACTTCTTATCTCTGGAAGGATGTCTTGACCAAGCCTACGTTGAGCAATATCATCGAGAACTTCGCCCAAGTCATCGTGACCAAGGAGAAGGACAAGAAAACGAAAAAGGAAAAGGTGAAAGAGAAGGTCATTTGGCCTCGCTATCATCAGTTGGATGCCGTGCGCTTGTTGGTGGCAGCAACCCAAGCATCGGATATTGGCAGAAGATTCTTGATACAGCATAGTGCTGGAAGCGGTAAGTCCAATTCCATCACTTGGCTTGCCTATCAACTTGTTATGCTTTTGAAAGACCAGCAGCCTTTCTTTGATTCCGTCATCGTGGTGACCGACCGTGTCAACCTCGACCGACAGATAAGAGACAACATCAATGCCTTCAAGCGATTGAGTAATATCGTGGGATGGGCGGACAAGTCGGAAACCTTGCGTAAGCTTCTGCAAGGAGGCAAGAAAATCATCATCTCTACCATCAATAAGTTCAGCTTTATCCTCGACGAGATAGGAAGTTCATTAAAGGACAAACGCTTTGCCATTATCATTGATGAGGCTCATAGCAGTCAGAATGGGGCGTTGTCAGCCAACCTTGCCACAGGTATATCGGGCAATGCGGCACCTATTGTCAAGGTTACAGAAAGTTCCTCTGAAACTGAAACCGAAGAAGTTTCGGTTTCAGAAGAGCATCCTCATTATGTCTTGCCAGAAGATAACCAGGTAAAGATGGCGGCTGAGGACATTCATTGGGGCGAAGTGGAAGAAGAGGAAGATACGGAGGATAAAATCCATCGTATTCTGAAAGGCAGGAAGATGGCGAAGAATGCCAACTACTACGCTTTTACAGCTACGCCGAAGAACAAGACCTTGGAGATGTTTGGTGAGAAAAGCTATGATGCCAATGGGGAGGCTCACTTTGCGCCTTTCCATGAATACACCATGAAGCAAGCCATAGAGGAAGGTTTTATCTTGGATGTACTGAAATACTACACGCCCTATAGTTCCTATTATCGTGTCTTGAAGACGGCGCAAGACGACCCTGAGTATGACAAGAAGAAAGCACAGGGCAAGTTGCGTGCTTACGTGGAGGCTCAGCCTGAGACCATCGAGAAGAAAGCCGAGATTATCGTGGAGCATTTCTGTAGCAAGGTATATATGAAGATTGGTGGCAAGGCTCGTGCGATGGTGGTTACCTCTTCGATAGAGAGAGCCATCGAATTTTACAAGGTCATCACCAAGAAGTTGGAATTCCGAAACAGTCCTTATCGTGCCATCGTAGCCTTTACCGACAAGGTAATCAATGGTGAATTGGTGACGGAGTCGAGCTTGAACGGCTTTCCTTCGGCGGAGATTGAGAGCCGTATGGAGGAAGAACCTTATCGAATCTTGATCGTGGCGGATAAGTTCCAGACGGGCTACGACCAACCTTTGCTCCATACCATGTATGTAGATAAACAACTCTCTGACCTCAAGGCAGTGCAGACCTTGTCTCGTTTGAATCGTTGCCATCCCAAGAAGCAAGATACTTTTGTGCTGGATTTTGCTAATGACCCAGAGATCATCAAGGCGGCATTCCAGAAGTATTACAAGACAACGGTATTGGTGGGAGAGTCGGATGTGAACAAGTTGAACGACCTCATTGAAATTATCGAGAGTTTCAACTTCTACACGCAGGAAGATATTGACCAAGTGGTCGATCTCAAACTGAATGGTACGGATGAGGATCGTCCGAAAATAGATGCCATCTTAGATACTGTAGTTGAGCGGTTCAAGGACGAATTGCAGATGGAGGACGAACAGATAAGGTGCAAGAGTGCTATCAAGAACTTTAACCGTTGCTATCCTTATTTCTCTGCCATCATGCCGTTTGAAAGCCCGGAGTGGGAGAAGCAGTACATCTTCTATTCCTTGTTGGTGAAGAAGTTGCCTAAGCTAAAGATAGACGACTATACCGATGGACTGATAGACAACATCGACTTCGATAAGTATCGCATCGTGAAGGAAGAGGAGCGTCAGATAGTCTTGGAAAATGAGAATGCCGAAGTAAAACCTGTACCAGTGGGGCAGGGTGGTGGTAAACCTCAGCCAGAGATGGAAGCCTTGTCGAACATCGTCAAGGACTTCAACGACCTTTTCGGCAATATCGATTGGAAAAATCGTGATGAGGTGCAGCGTCAAATCAATGAGTTGCCACAACGAATTGCTGGCAGCACCGATTTTGTGAATGCCGTGAAGAATGGCGACAGGCAGGTTGCTCAGATTACATTCAATGATGATATGGTGGCGATTGTGGCAGCGATGTTGGAGGAAAAGACTGAGTTTGTGCTGACTTACTTCAATAATCCCGACTTCCAGAATATGGTGAATACAAGAGTATATCAAGCGGCAGTGAGCCAACTTAGGTAACTGAATTGAGATTACTCTTTACCGTTTATTTTGCTAAAATGCAGATTTTGTATCCCTTACTGTAAGAATTTCTTCCAACACTTGATGCAACCTTCCTATCAGATAGAAAGGCAGGTTAATGAGACGGAACTCCTTGCCATTCGGAGTCTTCACCTTGTCCACAGAATATGGGTTCGACCAGATGCGGATGGCTATGTCTATATCCGAATTGTCCATGAAAGATTGGAGGGAGCGGAGATGGGAGTTGGTGCCGCTCTTCACTTCTATCGGGTAGAGCTTGGATTCGTGAGTGAAAAGAAAATCTACTTCCGCACCGTTGTTGGGTCTTGCCCAAAACGAACGGTGCTGACCCACTCTGTCTTCCATAGCCAGCAATTCTTGGGCTGTGATTTGTTCGGCGATATGCCCTCGCCAACTATCCACCATCTCTGTAGAACCGATGATTTCTTTTCGGATTCCTGCTTGGTAATTCACGAGTCCGGTGTCAAACCAGATGAGCTTAGGCATTCGTTTGGTTTCGGGGATGATGGGCATTTGTGTGGAAGATACAGGATAGACCAACTCTAAAAGCATGGCTTTCTCCAAGAGACGGAATGCTTCGCCTACTTCCCTCGACTTATAGCCGGAGTTGGCAAAGTTGCCGAGGGTGATGGTCTCGCCTGAATACGCCCACCCATAGGATAGCACAAAGCGCACGACATCCGTAAGTTTATTGCCTCTGACATATTTCTCGGAGTCATCCTTGTAGGCTTGTACCAAGGTTTCGTAAATATCTTCGATGGCTACGATGTCTTGGGTCTCGGCATATTGTTGTACCGCTTCTGGCATTCCACCGATGATGGCGTATTGGTTGAATAGGTGCATCAACTGTTCATGGAAAACAACTGTTAGTTCTGCCTTTTGGGCAAGGATAGACAAGAGGTTGTTCTTGCCGATAGCTCCCAAGAATTCATAGAATGAGCAAGGGCGCAAGGCTAAGTATTGTACTCGCCCCACAGGGAAACTCACTTTGACATCTACCAAGTTCTCCAGTAGGCTGCCTGCTGCAATGACATATAGGTCAGGTCTCTGCTCATAGAAATATCTGAGCAGAGCGATGGTCTTGGGTGAATTTTGTATCTCGTCAATGAAAATGAGCGTACTGCCATCTTGTTGCGACTTTCCTAAACTGGCATATAGCATATTCACCAAGTCGTCTAATGGAATTTCCATTTCAAACAACTTGATGCTTTCAGGATTCTCTAAGTTGAAGTAGAGATAGTTGTCAAACTGAGAGCCAAACTCATTGACAACTGTTGTCTTGCCTACTTGTCTGGCTCCTCTCAGGATGAGTGGCTTGTGCTTTGCATTTGCCTTCCAAGCCTCCAATTTATTCAATATATGACGTCTAAACATAAGCTTTTGTTCTAAATCAGGGGCAAAGATACAACTTTTTTGTTGCAAATCATGGGCAACTTTGGTTAAATTTTGTTGCAAATCATGGGCAGCATAGGGCGAAATTTGTTACAAATCATGGGCAAGAAGACTAAAACGGCAGCTGCTCCCAACAAGTGGACATGATTATATAATATAGTCGATATTGTTCCAGGAGAGCAGTTTGTCCATGAAATAGACGATTTGCTTGCGCCACCATGCCCAGTCGTGTGCCACATCATAGCCCCAGTAATCTACCCATGCAGGGATATTCTTTGCCTTCAGGAGGGCATCCATCTTGCGGGTGCTGTCGAGAAGTTCCTCCTCCCAGTTGCCTTGACCCACGCAGAGGATGATGTCCTTGTGGCGGTAGAGGTCGAGATAAGGATGGTCGGCTGGCATGTTGCTCAGATAGTCGTATGGCGAGTTGTCATAGACCAATGGGTCGTGGTAGTTCGGGAAGAAGTAGCTGGCATAATAGATGCCGCTCAACGACAACAAGGTGTCAAAAAGGTCGGGACGACGGAAGAAGGTGTTGGCGGCATGGAATCCGCCCATGCTGCAACCTGTCACTATCAAGGTCTCGCCAGGAGTGGTCTCCGAAGGAATCAACTCATCCACGATGTAGTGGAACCAACGCTCGTGGAGGGCGATGCGCTGGTGCTCGTCACCACCCATCGCCGACCAAGTCTCACGGTCGATGCTATCCACGCAAATCAGATGGATTCTGCCTGCGTCGATATACTGGGAGAGCGATGCCACCATGTCGAAGTCCTGGTAATCATAGAATCTACCATCCTGGGATGGGAATACCAGTACGCCCTTGCCCTTGTTGCCATATACCTTGTATTCCATGTCGCGCCCCAAGGCTGGGCTGTATTTCTTTTCGTATCTTGTTTCCATTGCTGTTTTTGTTTTTGGGGGTTAAAGGAGTTGAGGAGTTTGAGGAGTTTAAGGAGTTAGAGGAGTTGAGGAGTTTAAGGAGTTAAAGGAGTTAAGACATCAGCCTTAAAACTATTGAATTCTTCACTCTTCACTCTTCGCTCTTCACTTTTTATTGTGGACGAAATCGACGAATTCTTCCACTTGCTCGTAGGTGTCGAGCCTTACGGTGTACATCTGCTGTCCCATGGCATCCTTGAATAGTTCGGGCATGCGCTCGCACATCACCATCTGCTGTCCGTATTTCTCCAGAATTTCCTCGTGGGAATGTACGTATTGGTAGATGTCTCTGCGGCTGGCGAAGGCACAGTAATACTGTTCGCCGATAGGGGTGTGGCTCTCGCCGAATGCCACCATATCTGCCCAAATCTTATAGACATCGGTGGAGTGGGCGAAATTGATCATATCCGGGGTGTAGCCACCAGCTGGTCGCATGTTTACCTCCAGTGCCACGAAGTCGCCTTTTCTTCCCAATCCCTCGCGATCTCTGTCCAGTCGGAAGAACTCCAGGTGGACGAAACGATTGCTTACGCCGAAGGTCTTTACGGTGCGGCGACCTAGTTCCCTGAGACTCTCTGGCATCGTCTTATCGACATAGTAAGAGAGGTCGAGCTTCTTGTTGACGATGTCCATGATGGATGGTGGCCAGACGGTCATCGACTCGAAGAGTGGGGTGGAGTCTCGGCTGATGACTGCATCGTAAGAACAGATTTCACCCGTGATGAATTCCTCTATCACGTAGTTGGCGTAAGCTGGTCTTTGCTTTTGGGAGGCATTGTCATATTCCGAAAGGGCAGGGCTGTGCTCAGGCGATGTTATGTTTTGTTCTAAGTACGATTTCTCTGCGAAGAACTCCCTCAGTTCGTTCTCGTCGTGTATCTTGTGGGTGTCGCTGGCACCTACCCCTACATTAGGCTTGGCGATGAGCGGGTAACTAGTCTTGTCTGCAAAGGCGATGGCAGCATCGAGACCTTCCTCCGCCTTTTGTTGGCGAGCCGTCGGGATGCCTCCCTTGGCGTAATAGTCGTTCATCTGCGACTTCTCCTTGATGCGCTCCACGTGTTCGGCATCGATGCCTGTGGTGATATGGAAATCGGTGCGGAGCTGAGCGTCCTGCTGGAGCCAGTACTCGTTGTTGGACTCCACCCAGTCGATGCGGCCATATTTGAAGCTGAGGAAAGCGAAGGCACGATATACCTGGTCGTAATCCTCCAGGGAATCCACCTTGTAGTATTCCGTGAGTGCCTCCTTGAGCTGTGGTGCCAGTTGCTCGTAAGGTGCATCGGCGATGCCCAGTACATTGATGCCGTTCTGCTTCAAGCGTTTACAAAATTCCCAATAAGTGTGTGGGAAGTTGGGAGAAATAAATACAAAATTCATACTCTTCTTTTCCTTTCTTATCTTTGTACTCTATCTATTTTGGCTGCAAAGGTACGGCTTTTTCTTGGATGATAGCTTCGCCCTCTTATGGTATTTCGGCTACCACGCTTGTGGTATTCCTTTTGTTATGTTCTATTTGCAAAAAAAAAGAGGGTGTGTCATAAATCACATCCAATGCGCCCTGAATTGAAAATCGGCTCGTCCTCTTTTGCTGTTAAAAGGACTTATGACACACCTTCTTGCATTATTCTGTTTGTTGAAATTTTATTCCACCAGTCTGATGCTCATCGGACTCACGGTGATGAGACGTTTCTTGTAGAGGTCGCCCACGGCACGCTTATATACCTTCTTGCTCACGTGGAAACGCTCGTAGATGTCGTCTGCCTCGCTCTTGTCGCCGAGGTCGCATTCGCCGTCGTTGTCGAGCAAGTACTGATACAGAGTCTCGGCGAAGTCGGCGGTCTGCTGCAAGCCTGTCTTCTGCAAGGTCACGTCTATCTTTCCGTCAGGGCGCACTCTGCCGATGTAGCCCTTCGTCTTGTCGCCCGTATGGATATACTGGAAGATTTGGTCTTGGTAGAGGAGACCCGGGTACTGGTTGTCGATGATGACCTTGAATCCGAGGTCGGTCTTCTGCCAGATGAGCAAATCTACCTCGTCGCCATGACGATAGTGAGGATGGTCCTCGCTCATGTATCGCTCCACCTTGGCTGAGGCTACGATACGGTAGCTCTCCTCGTCGATGTGGATATGCACGATATAGGAGTTGCCGAGCACCATGCGCTTCTTCTGCTCGCGGAAAGGACAGAAGATGTCTTTCATCAAGCCCCAGCCTAGGAAGGCTCCGTACTCGTTGACCCATTTCACTTCGAGATAGGCGAAGTCGCCCACCTTTGCCAGAGGCTTCTCCGTGGTGGCGATGATGCGCTCCTCTTGGTCGAGATAGATGAAGACATCGATCTCGTCGCCGATGCTTACTCCTTCGGGTACGTAGCGGGATGGGAGGAGGATTTCGCCCTCGTCACCTCCGTCGAGATACAATCCGAAATCTACTTTCTTTACTATGCGTAGGCGATTGTAATCGCCAAGTTTTATCTTGTTTGCCATAACAAATTCTTTTTTATGATTTTACTTTTTTCGACTCCCCTGTCCCCCTCTTGCGAAGAGGGGGTCCTAATCTTTCCCCAAGCCCCTTTCTTTTCAAAAAGAAAGGGGATGTAGCTGGCTACGCTATAGCTTCGCCAGAGTTTTGGTATCGCAAGCGGAGCCTGTGCCCCTATGGGGCTTGCGATGATTTTCTTACGCAACAGAGTTGCGATTGTTTGTGCGGTGTAAACCGCCTTGCTTGAGTTTAGGGAAATATTCTCTTTTACATTAATAATTCTCTTTAAATTAATAATCTTCTTACATTAATATTTCTCTTTATATTATATTCTCCTCTGTTTCTGTAGCATTCTCCTCTTTTGTTTCAACGGTATTTGCTACTTCTTTGCCTTCTGCTGCATTCGCCTCCACCGTTTTCTCTATCATTCCGTCCTTGAGGTGGATGGTGCGGTCGGTAATGGCTGCCAAACCCTCGTCGTGGGTTACGATGACGAAGGTCTGACCGAACTTGTCTCTGAGGTCGAAGAAGAGTTGGTGAAGCTCTGCTTTGTTCTTGGTGTCGAGGCTGCCCGATGGTTCGTCGGCGAGGATGACGGCAGGGTTGTTGACCAAGGCTCTTGCCACAGCTACGCGTTGCTTCTCACCACCTGATAGTTCGGCAGGTTTGTGGTTGGCTCTGTCGCTCAATCCCATGAATGCCAAGAGTTCCTCGGCTCTCTCCTTAGCTTCTTTTCTGCCTTTTCCGGCGATGAAGGCAGGAATCATGATGTTTTCCAAGGCCGTGAACTCTGGTAGAAGTTGATGGAACTGGAATACGAAACCTAAGTGTTGGTTGCGGAAGTCGCTCAGTTTCTTGGTACTGAGGCTGCTTACGTCGATGCCATCCACCACGATGCTGCCACTATCGGGCTTGTCGAGTGTGCCGATGATTTGGAGAAGCGTGGTCTTGCCGGCACCGCTCGGTCCGACGATGCTGACAACCTCTCCCTTGTCTATATGCAGGTCTATGCCCTTGAGTACCTGCAGGGAGCCGAAGCTCTTGGTAATGCCTTTGATGTCTATCATTTTTTCCTTTAAAATTATTTCGAAGGCAAAATTACGCAAAATATTTGGAAACGCCTAATTTTAAGAGATAAAAAGAAAAAGAGAGATGTGAAAAATATCAAATGGCAACAGCCGTGAACGCTGGGGAGCATTCACGGCTGTTGCTTTATGTCATTCGATTTATGATGTTCGTTCGATTTCCGTCAATCCATGTGGAAGAGTTCTTCCAGTGGGATGCTGATAGGAGAGTTGTCGGGATTTACTTCCATGATGTCAGCCATCATGTCCCACCATTTTTGCGTGATAGGATCCACGTTGGTGGTGTCCTGGCTGTTGGTGTCGCTGTCGCACTTCTGCACGGCGAAGAGTAGGTTGGTGTCCTTGTCCCAGAAGATGCTGTAGTCGCTCACACCCTGGTCCTTAATCATCTGTTTTAACTCTGGCCAAATCGCAGCATGGCGCTTGGCATATTCCTTTTCGCATCCCTTCTTGAGATACATCTTGAATGCAAATCGTTTCATGATATTTAGTGTTAAATGTTTATAGTTGAATGTTAAGTGTTAATTTATCATTTAAATCAGCTGTGGCAGGAAGCAAGAGATGATCAATACGATGATGCCTACGATGAGGACACCGATGGTCTTGCTTGAACAGCCCTTCCATTCCTTCAGGATGATGCCCCAAACATTGGAGAACACCACGTTGAGTGCCATCAAGATGCAGAAAGACAACGTCATGAGAGTTGGCGACTCGGTGAGGAATCCCTTGCCTAATGACAAGCCGAAGAACTGACTGTACCACAAGGCTCCTGCCAAGGCGCAGAATACGAGGTTGTTGCCCCAAACTTCCTTCTTTTGGTAGTCGCCCCAAGTGTGGTTCTTGCTGTTCTGATAGAAACAGTAGATGGCATTGGTGATGAAACCGCCGAGTGTTACGAGAAAGGTAGCAGGCAATGTCTTATACATATCCGGTGTCAAGGTTCCGAAGTGGATGTCGCTGCCGAAGGCGAGTCCCACGTTGAAGCAACCGCTCATGAAACCAGCTAAGAGGGCGATGGCGAGCCCTTTCGGGAAGTTGAAGTCCTTGACTGCCGCTTTCTTTTCTTCTTCGGAGAGCGAGGCCGATTTCATGCTGCCTGCCACGCCGATGATGGCGATGCCTGCGAGCGTGACGATGACACCGAGTATCACACTGAATGTGAGCGAAGAGAGGGCATCCATCTCTGGGAAGAAGATGTTGAGTAATACAGGTCCCATGATGGTTCCCAAGCCAGCGCAAGTGCCGAGGGCGATGCTTTGTCCGAGGGCCACGCCGAGATAGCGCATGGAGAGACCGAAGGTCAGACCACCGACACCCCAGAGTACACCGAAGAGCATGGTCATCGCTACATTGAAGCCGTTGCCGTCGAAGAGCTCAAGGAACGAGTGACCTGTTGGTACGGCGAGCAATGCGCCCAAGAATGGCAATATGAGCCATGCAAAAACACCTTGCACCACCCAGTAGGATTCCCAGCTCCAATCCTTGATTTTGTTGATTGGAACATAGCAACTGGATTGGCAGAAGGCACCGATGGCTATAATTAAAAGTCCTATGATTATTTCCATAATTATAAAATTAAAAGTGAAGAGTGAAGAACGTTTTTAGTGAAGAGTGAAGAACGAAGAGTGAAGAATTCATGTGCTTATGTAGCTATAAGACTATTGAATTCTTCGTTCTTCACTCTTCGTTCTTCACTTATTAATTTCTCTTAGCGAGAACTTCTGCCTCATACTTCTCGATGTCTGCGATGTACTCCTCGCCAACTGGGATGTTGTGCTTCAAGTTGAAGTAATCATATACGGCACCGAATGGCAATGTCTTCTCTTCCTCCAAGAGAGCCAAGCGCTGGAAGAGCTTGCCCTCGTCCTCATACTTGCGCAAGGTGTCGAGTGGCTCCAAGAATGCCTGGAGCAATGACTTCTGGGCTGCACGTACGCCGATGATGTAAGCACCGATGCGGTTGATAGAGCCATCGAAGTAGTCGAGACCGATGTGGGCACGGTCGAGAGCGTTGGCACGTACCAACTCTGAGAAGAGGTTGCGGGTATTGTCGTCGAAGAGGGTCACGTGGTCAGAATCCCAGTGCATAGGGCGAGATACGTGGAGCATCAACTCTGGTACGAAGAGCAACAATGCTGAAACGGCATCAGATACATTCTCTGTTGGCTCATAGTGACCAGTATCGAGAGTGTACATCACGTTATTCTTAGCGCAGTAACCAGCGTAGAAGTCGTGAGAACCTACGGTGTAAGCCTCCAAGCCGATACCGAAGAGCTTAGCCTCCAGGCAAGACTTCATATCTGGCAATTTCTCTGCCAAGATCTCGTCGAGAGAGTTCTTCAAGATCTCACGATAGCGACCCTTCTCTACGGTGAGGTCCTTGCTACCATCGTGTACCCAGATGTTCATGATACAAGGGTCGTTCTGATACTTACCCATGGCATCGGCGATGCGACGGCAACGCTTGGTGTGCTCAATCCAGAACTCACGGATGGCTGGGTCTGGGTTGGAGAGTGAGAGGCTTCCGCTCAAAGGGTGAGAGAAAGAGGTAGAGTTGAAGTCGAGTTTGAGGTTCTGCTCCTTAGCCCACTGCATCCAACCAGTGAACTGGTCAACGGTTACCTCGTTGCGGTCGATTTGTTTGCCACCGAACTCACCATATATCTCATGGAGATTGAGGCGGAAAGTACCAGCCAAGAGGCTCTGTACCTTCTCGATGTCCTGACGGAGCTCGTCGATATTGCGAGCCTTGCCAGGGTAGTTACCTGTGCTCTGAATACCGCCTGATGCAGCCTCGCCACGCTCGAAGCCAACTACATCGTCAGCCTGCCAGCAGTGCAAGGAGATAGGAGTTTTCTCCAAGGTCTCGATGGCCTTGTCAGTGTCCACACCGAGCGCAGCATAGCGCTCCTTAGCAATCTCGTAATTTTTTGTAATCAAATCTGCTTTCATTGTTTTTAAGTATTTTTATTGTTATTGTCTTGTTTTTATTTAAGGAGTTAGAGGAGTTAAAGGAGTTAGAGAGTTAATGGAGTTAGAGGAGTTAAAGAGTTAATGGAGTTAAAGGAGTTAAGGAGTTAAGACAAATGCCTTTTTACTTTTTTACCTT